>NC_015499.1:337500-705000 GCF_000212395.1 Thermodesulfobium narugense DSM 14796 | reverse complement strand
AAATGATAAAAAATAGACATTCTTATTGCTACTCCATTTGTTACTTGATTTCTTATAAGCGCATTTCTCCCATCAGCTACGTCAGATGATATCTCAAGACCCCTGTTCATAGGTCCTGGGTGCATAATTATAACATTACTGTTTTTCATCAATTTCTCACGATTTAACCCATAAAAAATAGAATACTCTCTAGTACTTGGAATCCAGGCGCTTGCAGCCCTTTCTAGCTGAATCCTTAGCACTATAATTGCATCTGCATTAGTAATAGCTTTATCTAAATCCCAGTAAACATCTACATCCCATTCTTTCTCAAATTCTTCTCTCACAAGAGTAGATGGCCCACAAAGAGAAATTTTAGCTCCAAATTTTTTTAAAAGCCAGATATTTGATCTTGCTACCCTGCTGTTTAAAACATCTCCTAAGATCAAAATTTTTTTATCTTTCAGATCTTTAAAATGTTGCATCAATGTAAAAGCATCAAGCAAAGCTTGAGAAGGATGCTCGTTCGAACCGTCGCCTGCATTAATTACCTTTGCTGATGTAAAATTTGTTATATACTCAGGAATTTTCGAAACAGAATGTCTTAATACAATACAGTCTGGCTTCATAGCATTAAGTGTTAAACAAGTATCCTTAATAGTTTCTCCTTTTTTGGCAGAGCTTTGAGAAACGGATAGGTTAATAACATCTGCGCCCAAAGTTTTACCTGCAATTTCAAAAGAAGTTCTCGTTCGTGTGCTAGGTTCAAAAAATACTGTTAGAATGAGCTTACCTTTAAGAATTGGTATCTTTTTTGTGGGTCTATTTAATACCTCCAAAAATTTTTTTGCATTATCAAATATTTCTAAGACTTCGTCTAAATCAAGATATCTAGTACTAAGCAAGTGAGAAATCACTCTAAAATAATCACCTCATCTACATTATCAATCTCTTTAAGTCTTACCTTAACATCTTCTTTGGAAGAAGTGGGAACATATCTGCCTAAATAGTTAGCATTAATTGGAAGTTCTCTGTGTCCTCTATCAATAAGCACTAATAGCTCAATTTTCTTAGGTCTGCCAAAATCAAAAATGGCTTCTATTGCGCCTCTTATAGTTCTTCCTGTAAAAAGTACATCATCAACAATTATAACCGAAAGATCCTGAGTAGAAGTTAAATTTGTAGTTTTTAAAGGAATTTTTTCTTTAGTGTATAAATCATCCCTATAAGGTGTGATATCCAATTCTGAAGTTACTAATTTTATTCCATGTTCACTTAAAAAAATATCCGCAATTCTCCTACTAAGATAAACACCCCTTGTCCATAAACCTACTAACAAAAGTTCATTAAAATCTTTATGATTCTCATAAATTTCATAAACTAAACGACGAAGTATCTTATCAATTTCCTGCTCATTTAAAATTTTTGCCTTGAGCATAATACCTCCCTATTAACTATGAATATGTTACTACAATTTTCGTGAACTGTGAACTATAAACTCATATTGTATAATTGATTATTGAGAAACTAATTTTTAAGGAGGTTTTATTTGTCTTTTTACAACCATTTGAAAAAAGAAACTCAAAAACACATCACTAAACTTTATCCAGAGATTAAGAACCCAGCTTCCTTTGTAGAAATACAAATATCTAATCCTCAATACGGAGATTATACTATCTTAAGTTCAATGAAACTTGCAAAACACCTAAAGGAAGACCCTATAAAAATTGCAAACAAATTAGCTCAAAGTTTTAAGGATGATGATTTTTCTGTTCAAGTTGCTAATCCTGGATTTATAAATATAAGCTTAAAAGAACATGCTCTACAAAATATTTTACAAAATTTTACTATTGAACCTTATTTAAATAGTTCTAATTCCAAAACAATACTAATTGAATACGTTTCGGCAAATCCTACAGGACCACTTCACATAGGACATGCCAGATGGGCAGCATTTGGCGATTCTTTAACTAGAATTTTAAAAGATTATGGTTTTAATGTCCAAACTGAATTTTATGTGAACAATTATGGAAATCAAATGGAGCTTTTCACCCTATCAATAATAGCTAGAATGAGGGAAATTCTAAAACAAGATTATGACTTTCCAGAAGGGGGTTATCAAGGCGAATATGTCGTAGATATTGCAAAAAAGATTCTTAATAAATATCCTTTTTTATCTAAAGATGACCAAAATTTGCACTTTGAACTCATAAAAGAAGAGGCATTAAATATAGCTCTTGGAGAGCAAAAGGAAACTTTAAAAAACTTTGGAGTTATTTTTGACTCTTTTTTCTTTGAAAGTAGCTTACATCAAGAAAACAAAATTAATAAGATAATCGAACTTTTAATTTCAAAGAATCAAACATATAAGAAAGACGGTGCACTCTGGCTTAAAACTTCTAATTATTTCGATAGCGAAGACAGAGTATTAATAAGAGAAAATGGACTCCCGACATATTTTGCAGCCGATATAGCATATCATTACGAAAAATTTAAAAGAAATTTTGACATTTACATTAATATATGGGGTACAGATCATCATGGCTATATACCAAGACTCAAAAGTGCCTTGAAAGCACTAGATTTGCCTGAAGAAAAACTTGTCGTTCTTTTGGGACAATTAGTAAACCTCTATAAAAACAAAAACCTCATACGCATGTCAAAAAGAACTGGCAATATGATCACTTTAAAAGAACTTTTAGAAGATGTTGGACATGATATTCTAAGGTTTTACCTAACTTCAAGATCTTTAAATAGCACAATTGATTTTCATATAGAGAAAGCAAAAGAAGTTACAATGGATAACCCTCTTTATTACATCCAATATGCTTGTGCAAGAATATCAAGCATAAGAAGAAACATTGATGAAGAAATACCAGCTAATTTAAACGAATACTCAAAATATATAAAAACAGCAGAAGAGTACGAAATTATTAAGAAAATTGATAATTTTGACTTTTTCAGAGAAAAAGCAGTTCGGGATTATGAACCATATTATCTTGTCAACTATATGCTTGATCTTGCAAGGCTGTTTCATATTTATTATCAAAAAAATAGAATAATTAATCAAGATAAGTCAATCCAGTGGTCAAGGCTGTTTCTGATTTTAAAAGTTCATAACATTCTCTCAAGAGGATTGTCATACTTAAATATTATTCCGATGGAGAAGATGTGAAATTAATTTTTTTTTGGACTATAATATTGTTTTTTTGTATTTTTACCTCTTCATTTAATAATATTGATGCAAGAGCAAACGACCAGCTTCAGGTAAATCTTTCTATTACAGGAGACGAAAAACCGGATGGTAACTATAGTTCTATAAGTTCCATATCTGTGCATGTAAAAGCTGATAACAGTCTAATGAAAGAAGTTATTCAAAATACCCCTGATTATGGGCCAGTGCTTGAATCATGGCTTAAATTAGGAAATAAGCCGCCCTTAACAGGCCCAAAATTGATATACAGGTTGAATTTTTATTCACCAGATTCAAGATCCTTATATTCAACTGATATCGTCTTCTTTGCAAGAAAATATTCTGTTGTAAGCGATAATGGGCAAAAAAAACCAGTAACTGAGGTAGTAGATGAAACAAATATAGTTATACCTGTACAAACTGAAATAAATGGTACATACAAACTCTTAATTAGCCAGGGAAACAAACCCATTTTTATAAAAAATATTGTCTTAGAGAAGGATAATACTGAAAAGCAAGCCATAACAGAAAAAACAACGTCCACAAATGAAAAAATTAATAAACCTAAAAAAATTAGTAATTTTTCCGATTTTATTCCTATACTTTTAACAGTTATAGGTATTTTATTAATAGCATTATCATTTTTTATTATCGTTTTAGCTATTAAAAAATTTCCAAGAAAACCAGAAGCAAAGTGTCCTTTCTGTCACAAAACTCTCTTTGACGAAAATGATACTTTTTGCTGTTATTGTGGAGCACTATTAAAACCAGAAAAAAAACAAGCAAACAATCACGATAACGAAAATGTTTAAAAAAAAATTTCTGCTTTTCTTTATTACATTAATAACTTATCTTCTTTTAAACTTTCAGGATAATGCCTATTCTCAAACTATAGTCAATTATGATGCAGAATATAAAGAAGGTCAAAAAATTGCAAAAGAAATCGAATCATATTACAAAATCGTAAAAGATCCCGTAGTTCAAGAAAGACTGAACAAAATCGGTGAACGTTTACAAAAATATGCCAGAGAATTTTCAGGAGTTAAGGATTTAAAACTAACAATAAAAGCATATTATAGTAATGACGTTAATGCTTTCGCTCTACCAGGAGGCTTTATTTTCGTTACAACGGGAATGTTAAACTTTGTAAGAACTGATGATGAATTAGCATGTATACTTTCACATGAGACTGGTCATGTAGTCTTAGACCATCACAGAAAGCAAATGGAACTACAAAAAAAGTACACTCTTGTAGCCCTTGCTGTAATAATAGCATCAAGAGGAAATGCTGCAGCAAGTGAATCAGCAAGCTTACTCTCAATGGCAATGATGAACCAATATTCTATTGGTTTAGAGAAACAAGCAGACGAATTTGCAATTAAGTGTGCTATGGCTTGCGGTTACAATCCAGTTGGTTTGTTAACTACTATGGAAAGACTTAATGCAAGAGAAAGAAGTTCTCAAGATATAAATTGGGGAATTTATCAGAACCATCCAGATACAGAAGAAAGAATCAAATACATTATTGCAGATCTAAAAAAATACGGAGTTATAATTAATCGAAGAATTGCTGCTGATTATTTCAGAGTAACCAATAAGGGACCTAATATTTATATTGAAAAAGATCTTTGGTTTAATCTTCAGGATTATCCTGAAATCTTCCCTAATCCTTTCATAGACTTAACGTCTGTAATAAAAAATTTGAATCTTGCTTTAAATGAAGAACCAAATATATATGATATTAGGGTTATTAACAGCAAAAACAGTGTTATAATTGACATTAAAAATATAGCAGTTATTACTGCAAAAAACACTGAAGAAAATAGGAAAGTCCTTGAAGAATTAAGTTCAAGGTTAAAAAATATAATGTGGAAAAATTCATTTTGGGAGGCATTTAATTAAATGCATGAAGCAAGTATTGTTCAGGAAATAATTGATATAACTACAGAACAAGCAAAACAAAATAATGCACACAAAATTCTTGAAGTGGAAATTACTGTTGGAGCTGGCGCAATGATAGAAACCGATCTTTTAGCTTCTGCTTTTGACATTATGAAGGGCGAAACAATGTTAGAAGAAGCTGTTTTGAAAATAAATAAAGTAAATCTTAAATTACATTGTTTGAATTGCGGAAAAATATCAGAAAGCGATAAAATGGTTAGTATGGAGTGTCCATATTGTCACTCTTTTGAAACAATAATCGAATCTGGTAGAGAAATGTTAATTAATAAAATTATTGCTGAATAGTTCTTCAAAATTTTATAAAGCAAAGAAGAAGGGAGAAAATTATGGAGCTTAAAGATATAAATGTAAATATCCCAATACTATCAAAGAATATTAAAGAGGGGGAAAACAATAAAAAGATCTTCGAATCGAAAAAACTCTTAACCATCAATCTTATAAGTTCTCCTGGATCAGGAAAAACAACTCTTTTAGAAAATATTACGCCCATATTAAACGAAAAAGGATTTTCCTCTTTAGTTATTGAAGGGGATATTGCCACTACAAGAGATGCAGAGAGAATCAACAAAAAGGATATTAAATGCGTACAAATTAACACACATGGTATTTGCCATCTAGAATCTAAGATGATAAGAAAGGCTTTCGAACAATTTAACATAAAAAATGAAAAAATTTTATTTATAGAAAACGTTGGCAATCTTGTTTGCCCTGCAGAATTTTATTTAGGAGAACATGAAAAGGTAGCAATATTAAGCGTAACAGAAGGTGAAGATAAACCAGAAAAATATCCGCTTCTTTTCAAAGAAGCTTCTTGCATACTTCTAACCAAAGTTGATCTCTTGCCATTTCTCGATCTGAGTGAAGAAGATTTCATTTTAGAAATTAGAAAATTAAACAAAAACTCCCCTATTTTTCTTGTATCAAAGAAGGATAAAAATTCATATCATAAATTCGTAGAATGGCTAATTCAAAAATACTTTTCTATCTTTGGGGAAGCACAATAATTGAATTGCCCTCATGCTTTGGAATAGTAGTTGGCTGACTATTCTCACCTGAAACTTGTGGCTTCTCATTAGTATTCTCTTTAGTTTTCTTCTCTTTTGGAACATAAGGACCACCAGGATATCTGTTATCATATTCTGTAGGCACTTTGTCTTTTGGAAAAGATTTTAACACAGGATTTGGACACTTATCAGTTGCCAACTTACCAGTATCATCACACACCCATACACTAACTTCATTTCCACTCGATGAACCACCAATAGGTTCAGAACTTTTCGGAAAGTAAGCAACAGGCGTGCCAGCAAGAGCACTTTTCATAAATGAAGCCCAAATTTCAGCAGGAATAAAGCCACCAACTACACCATTCATTGGTGAATTATCATCATTCCCTACCCATACTCCACAAACTAAATTAGGTGTAAAACCTATAAACCATGCATTTCTAAAGTCATCCGTTGTACCAGTTTTGCCTGCGGCAGGTCTGCCAATATTTGCAGCCATTCCTGTACCGTGCAAAATTACATTAGTAAGCATATTATCAAGAACTGATATATATTTTTCATCAAATACCCTCTGAGGTATCGGTTTATTCTCTTCTAATACTTTCCCATTTCTATCCAGAACTTTGGTTACAAAAATTGGCTCAACCCTAATACCTCTATTAGCAAAAACCCCATAAGCAGAAGTAAGCTCAAGCAAGTTCACATCGCTTGCACCTAAAGCAAGTGCAAGATTTGCATTTAATGGACTTTTAATTCCAGCCTTTCTAGCTGTTTTAATTGCATTTTCTACTCCTACCATAGCTAATAATTTCACACTAGGAACATTTCTAGAAAGCATTAAGGCCTCCCACATAGGAATATTTCCCATAAAGGTTCTATCATAGTTCTGGGGGCTCCAAGGACCTTCTGGTGTTGGATAGGTAACAGGGGTATCAGACAACATAGTATTAGGACTCATTCCTTCTTCTAGAGCAGTCAGATAAACAAATGGTTTAAATGCAGAACCAGGTTGTCTTTCTGCCATAATAACCCTATCAAACTGACTCTTTTCATAACTGGTTCCACCAACATATGCCCTTATCTCTCCATTTTGAGGATCAATAGCAACAAGCGCTCCCTCCGATACGTGTAAATATTTATATTTGTTTACATATTCTTTGACCAGTTTATCAGCTTCTTCTTGCATATTGTAATCAAGAGTGGTATAAATTTTTAAACCGCCAGTATAAACTTCGTTATAACCATACTTTTTTGCCATTTCTTGTAATATGTGATCAACAAAGTATGGAGCAATACCACCCCATTTTGAATTAGAATGAGCTATTTTAATAGGTTGGTTGTATGCTTCTGCTGCTTGAGCTTTGGTAATAAAACCTACATCTACCATTCTGTTTAACACAATTTTCTGTCGTTCTTTAGCTAACTTAAAATTTCTTACCGGAGAATAATACTCAGGTGCACTTATTAAGCCCGCAAGCATTGCAGATTCAGCCAGATTAAGATCTTTTACGTCTTTATTAAAATAATATTTCGAAGCAGCCTCAACACCATTCGTTCCGTGACCTAAATATATTTCGTTAAGATATAACTCCAAAATTTTAGCCTTACTAAGGGTAAGATCTACTCTTATTGCAATAACCAATTCAACAAGCTTTCTCATTATGGTCTGTTGAGGAGTAAGGTAGATATTTTTAACAAGCTGTTGAGTTAGGGTACTTCCTCCCTCAATTTCTTTTCTGTGTGTAACGTCAGCTATAAAAGCTCTTATTATTCCTATAGGGTCAAAGCCTATTTCCGAGTAGAATCTTGAATCTTCAACAGCTATAACTGCATCTTGTAAACTTTTTGGAATATCCTTTAAAGGAACCACTATCCTATTTTCGGAATCGTACAGCGTAGTTATTAACTTACCATTTCTGTCGAATATTTGAGTAGCTTCGGGAGGAGCATAGTTCTCAAGACTTTCTACGTTTGGGACTTTAATAAAGGAATATATCGTTACTCCAGCCAAAAGTCCAACCAAAAAAAGCGTTAGAAATATCGCAATAAAAATTACAAATTTCTTAATTTTATTAAGCATATTATATTATCTGTCTAAGTTTTAAAGATACGTATACGCTTGCTTCGTCTGGCGGAACAAGATTTGAACTTCCATCCCTTCTAACTTTAATCTCAACAAGACCAGATTTAGAAAAGTGACTACCTATTATAATCTTAATTGGAATTCCAAGGAGATCAGCATCTTTAAACTTTACTCCTGCTCTCTCATCCCTATCGTCAAACAAAACGCTTATGCCTCTTTCCTTTAGTTCATAGAAAATCATTTCAGAGGTCGTTAACTGATTTTTATCATTTATATTTGTAGGAATAATAATTACCTGGTAAGGAGAAATAGAATTTGGCCATATAATTCCAAATTCATCATGATGTTGTTCAACAACAATAGCAAGAAGTCTTGAAATACCAATTCCATAACATCCCATTTCAAACGGTTTCTCTTTGCCATCTTCATCTTTAAAATAAGCTTTCATTGGTTCACTGTATTTTGTACCAAGTTTGAATACATGACCAGCTTCACTACCCGTGCTCTCTAATAACCTAGAGCCACAACGAGAACAAAATTCGCCTGCCTTTGAAATTCTCAAATCAAAAATTTTATCTGTATAAAAATCCCTCTTAAAGTAAACATTTTTATAGTGATATCCCTCTTTATTTGCTCCAGCATAAAAGGCTACATTTTCAACACAAATTCTTTTGTCACATATCAAATCTATATTATTATTAATCTTTACCGGTCCTATTGAACCAACATTCAAGTTTAATTCTTGCTTAATTTCTTCAGGCGTCATCATTGACAGCTCTTTTCCAGAAAGAGCGTTTTTTAACTTTACCTCGTTTAACTCATCATCACCAGCTATCACTATCATTGTTGGTTTTCCATCGACTCTATACATCAAAGACTTTAGAATATACTTCTGGTCTACTCCAATATATTCCGAAACTTCATTAACTGTTCTTGCATTAGGTGTTGGAATAATGTCTATATCAGAAAGTTCACTACTGTTAGGGTAAAATGGTTCATAAGTTGACGTGGCCTTTTCAAGATTTGCCGCATATGAACAACTTGAGCAATAAAGAATCTTATCCTCTCCAAAAGGAGTCAAAACCATAAATTCATGAGAAACACTTCCACCAATAGCTCCAGAATCTGCTTCAACCGACTTAAAATTCAATCCCATTCTTGTAAGAATTTTTTCATAAGCGTGAAACATGTCCCAATAAGTTTTATCAAGGTCCTCTTCGTTTCTGTGAAAGCTATAAGCATCTTTCATAATAAATTCCCTTGTTCTCATCAACCCAAATCTAGGCCTTATTTCATCTCTAAACTTTGTTTGTATTTGAAATACAGAAATTGGAAGTTGTTTATAAGAATTGACCTCTCTATTTATCAAATCAGTTATAACTTCCTCATGAGTAGGACCAAGAGCATAGTCCTTATCGTGTCTATCCTTAAATCTCATAAGTTCAAGTCCATATTTTTTCCATCTTCCTGAAATTTCCCAAATTTCTCTTGGTTGAAGGGCAGGAAGTAATAGTTCTTGAGAGTTAATATTAATCATTTCCTCACGAACTATATTTTCAATTTTTAACAAAACTCTTTTGGCTAAGGGCAAATATGTATAAATACCGGAACTAAGACGTCTTATATAGCCAGCTCTTAACAAGAGAACGTGACTAATAGCCTCAGCATCACCTGGTACTTCCTTAAGAGTCTTGAAGAACAATTTGGATAATTTCATAAATCCTCCTGAAAAATAAGAGATTCTAGTTCATCTAAAAAAATTTTTTCCAAATTATCATTATCAATTTTTTTTATTATTTTTCCATATTTAAACAAAAATGCAAATTGTTTAGCGCATGCAATACCCAAATCAGCAGACTTAGCCTCAGAAGGTCCATTTACTGCACATCCCATAATAGCAATTTTTAAAGGTTTTTTTACATTCAGAAGTCTCTTTTCAACAACTTTAGTTAATTTTCTTAAATTGACCTCTGTTCTGCCACAAGTTGGGCAAGATATTATCACTGGACCAGTTTCAAGTTCAAGAGATTTAAGAATCTCCTTTCCAACCCTTATCTCATCAATTGGACTTGAACTGAGAGATACCCTTATGGTATCTCCTATGCCTTTGTTTAAAAGAATTCCTATAGCAACGCTTGATCTTACTGTCCCCTGAAACAAAGGGCCTGCTTCAGTAACTCCTACATGTAAGGGATAAGGAAACTTTTCAAAAAGCAACTCATAGGTTTTTAAAAGCAAATTAACAGAAAAAGTTTTTGCACTGATCACAATATTGTTGAATCCAACATTTTCAAGTAAACTTACTTCTCTTTCTACAGAACTAACAAGAGCATCAACCGGATTATCTTGAAATTTTCCAAGGAGATCTTTAGGTATAGAGCCTTCATTTACACCTATTCTAATAGGGATATTATTGCTCGATGCAGCTTTCACAACCTCTAGCAAATTATTTTTTGAACCAATATTGCCAGGATTTATCCTTATCTTAGAAATCCCTGCATCGATAGCCTTCAAGGCCAACCTATAATCAAAATGAACATCTGCCACAAGGGGTATCGATACCCTTTTGACAATTTTATAAATGGATTCTGCAGCCTCATTATCTGGAACCGCTAGCCTTACAAGATCTGCACCCGCTTTTTGGATTTGTCTGATTTGTTCAACAGTAGCATTAACATTTCTTGTATCAGTTTTTGTCATTGTTTGAACAAAAACTTTGCCAGATCCAAAAATTAAATCTTTAACAGCAACCTTTTGTCTAATCATCTTTTAAAGATTCTTAATATATCAAAATAACTGACAAATATCATTAATAAAATTAAAAATACAAAACCAGCCACATGTATGAAATTTTCTTTTTTTGGATCTATAGGCTTCCCTCTAAGAACTTCAACAAGCAAAAATAGAATTCTTGAACCGTCAAGAGCAGGAATAGGAAGCAGATTTAATATCCCTAAATTTAAAGACAAAAAACCTATAAAAAAAATAAGAGCAGTAGGGCCTTCATTGGCAGCCTGACCAAGCATATTAGCTATCCCTATAGGTCCAGCCAGACTTCCTACCGGAACTTTTCCTGTTATTAACATCCAAATACTTACAACAAGTGCAATAGACCAGGAAATTGTTTGAGTAAATCCCATATATATAGATTCAAGAATTGAATATTTCTTTAAAGTACGATCAAACATTATGCCAATTAAATACCTGTTTTCCTTCTGATCAAATTCTGGAATAAGGCTAATATTTATATCCTTGCCATCCCTCAAAATAGTTAGTTTAAGTTTTTCCCCTTTCGATTCAGATACTATTTTTATTAACTCATTTGGCGTTTTAATAGGAATGTCATTAACAGCAACAATCTTATCTCCAACCTGTATTCCTGCTTTTGCAGCTGGGAAATTATCATTAACTGATTGAATCTTTAAATCAGGAACATAAACGCCCTGTGTATATACAAGAGTAAAAAGAACTGCAGCCATAATTATGTTCATTACAGGACCAGCTAAAATTACTAAAATTCTTTGAAATGATTTAATTTGATCAAATCTCTTCGTTCCAGGGGGAACCTCTCCTTCATCCAAACCAGCAATTCTTACAAACCCACCAAGAGGAAGAACCCTAACGCTAAGATCTGTTTCTTTGTATTTACTTTTGAAAATTCTTGGACCAAAACCAATTGAAAATTCATAAACTCCTACACCAAAAATCCTTGCAAAAACAAAGTGCCCCGCTTCATGAACTAGCGTCGCAACAAAAATTACTAAAATAAAAATTAAGATACTCATTAAATTTTATAGGCCTCCAACAACTCTAAACTTCTCGCAACAGTTTCATTATAAATCAAATCTATCTCTTCAAAAGATGTAACATTACCCGAATTAGATTTTGATAAGATCAATTCTAACATTTTTGGGATGCTTAAAAATGAAATCTTTTTATTTAAAAATGCATCAACCAAAACTTCATCACAAGCAGCAAGCGATGCAGTTTTAATTGAACCACCTTCCAACGCTTCATAAGCAAGAGCCAGGCATGGGAACTCATTATTATTAGGCTTTTCAAATTCCAACACGAAATGATTTTCAAAATCTTCTTTTTGAGGAGCAACCCATCTTTCAGGATAAGAGAGTACATGCTGTATAGGTATTCGCATATCCGGTTTATAATACAAGATTCTAACAGAACCATCAAGAAATGAAATCAAAGAGTGAACCAAACTAGTTCTATTAATAAGAACCTTAATCTTACTAGGATCAAAACCAAAAAGAAAAGAGGCTTCTATTACTTCAAAACCTTTATTCATCAGATTAGCAGAATCAACAGTTACCTTTGGTCCCATTTTCCATGTAGGATGCGACAAAACTTCATCCACTGAAGGACTTTTGATAAAATGCTTGTTATAGAATGGCCCTCCTGAAGCTGTCAGATATATAGAATCAACAAAAGAAATATCTTCGTTTTCTAATAGTTGAAAGATTGCGTTGTGTTCACTGTCTACAGGTAAAATTTTTCTGCCAACTTTTTTTGCATAATTAACAATTAAATTTCCACCATAAACAAGTATTTCCTTTGTAGCAAAAGCAAGATCTTTATTTGAGTCAAGCGCTGATTTAGCAATATATATCGAATCTTTGCCTACCCAAGCTAGCAAAACTAAGTCAGCTTCTGTTTGTCTTACCATTTCTAAGATTCCATCAAAACCATAAAATGTCTTCTCAGGCTTAGTTTCAAAATCTTCTTTATACAATAGGCCAACACATTCAGGTTGAAATTCCCGAATTTGATCTCTTAATTTTTCTGATATCTTTCTTGCTGCTAAACCTACTACTTTTAATTTATCAGAATGTTTTCTAACAACTTCTAAAGCTTGCGTGCCTATTGATCCTGTAGATCCAATCAAAATTATTTTCTTCATTTAATTTTCCCAAGATAAAGAATCATAAAATATAAAACTGGTGATGAAAAAAACAAACTATCGAATCTATCAAAGAAACCTCCATGTCCTGGCAAAAGATTTCCAGAATCTTTACAATCAAAGGTTCTCTTGATCAAAGACTCGCTTAGATCAGAAATTTGAGAAATTATATTAACAACAATACCCAAAAAAATCAATAAAAAAATGGATTTTTGCAAAATATTTGAAAGAACCAAAAAAGGAACAACACCAAAAATTATATTTGCAAATGCACCTTCCCAGGTTTTTTTTGGCGAAACGCCTGAAAGTTTATGTTTGCCAAAGTTTTTACCAACTATATAAGCCATAGAATCTCCTAGCCACAAACTTGTCAAAAGAGCAACTGACCAAAAAAAACCGTTATCAAGATTCCTAATTAAATAGAAAAAAGAAAGTGAAAAAGATATAAAAAGGCAAGAAGCAAGTGAAAGACTAACATCAAAAAAAGAAAACTTATTGAAGAAAACTATCGCCCAAAAGAAAAGTAACAACATACCTAAAAAAATTGAAAAAGATAGAAAACCAAAAACATTTCCAAAAAATATTATGAATGATACTAAAAATGAAATATAAGGCATTCTATGATTATTATTCTTCATCATTACACTAAATTCATATGTAGAACATAATATCAAAACAGAAAGAAGCAAAACAAGCCATAAATTACCAGCATAAACAAGAAATAACAAAACAGGTATTCCCCAACAGGCTGTTATCACCCTAAAAATCAAGAATTACGTCCCCCAAATCTTCTTTGTCTCTTGTGAAATTCTGCAATAATATTATCAAGATCATCCTTTGTAAAATCGGGCCACAATTTATCGACAAAAAAAAGTTCTGTATAGGCAATTTGCCATAAGAAAAAGTTGCTTATTCTTTTTTCCCCGCCAGTTCTTATCAATATGTCTGGTTCAGGGAAGGGATAAGTCAAAAGCAACTTTGAAAAATTTTCTTCATTAAATTCAATATTTAAAGACTTTATTTTATTAGCAGTATATAAAATTTCTTTTCTTGAACCATAATTAAAAGCAACACCAAGGTTAACCTTTACTGGATTGACTTCGACTTTTTCAGAAGTTTCAATTAATTTTAAAATATCATTTGATAAATTTTCTTTTAGAGTGAAAAACTTTAACTTAACACCCTTTTTTGACCAATCTTCTATATACTTTTCTATTCCATCATAAAAAATTTTAAATATGCCTTCTATTTCTTCTTTAGGTCTCTTCCAATTTTCGGTTGAAAAAGCATAAACGCTTAGATAGGGAATATTTTTTTCAGTAAAGATATTTACCATTTCTTGCAATTTTTTAAATCCTTCAAAGTGACCGTTGAAAACTGGAAGGAATCTAGCTTTTGACCATCTTGCATTGCCATCCATTATGATGGCAATATGATTTATTTTAGACATAGCTAGACTAAATAATCCCTAAGTTTACGACTCCTGCTTGGATGTCTTAATTTTCTAAGCGCTTTAGCTTCTATTTGCCTAATTCTCTCTCTGGTAACGCCAAATTCTTTGCCCACTTCCTCAAGAGTTCTCGCATGGCCATCAACAAGACCAAATCTAAGTCTAACTACATCTCTTTCTCTTGGTTGTAAATCTTTGATTACTTCTTCTAAATCTTCCTTCAAAAGACGATACGTAACTGCCTCCATAGGTGATGAAATTGATTCATCTGCTATGAAATCTCCAAGATGACTATCTTCATCTTTCCCAATAGGAGTTTCGATGGATATAGGTTCTTGTGAAATCCTTTTAATTTCATGAATTTTTTCTACATTTACTTCCATCTTTTCGGCTATTTCTTCGTCAGTAGGTTTTCTGCTTAATTGTTGGCTTAAATTTCTAACAGTTTTTTTGTATTTATTGATTGTCTCCACCATGTGTACTGGTATTCTTATAGTTCTTGCCTGGTCCGCTATAGCTCTAGTAACAGCTTGTCTAATCCACCATGTTGCATAAGTTGAAAATTTATAACCTTTTCTATAATCAAACTTTTCAACAGCCCTTAATAAACCCATATTTCCTTCTTGAATTAAATCAAGAAACAACAAACCTCTTTTTGTATATTTCTTGGCAATTGAAACCACAAGTCTTAGATTTGCTTCGGCAAGTTTCTTTTTAGCTGCTTCATCGCCATGAAATGCTCTCTCAGCCAAATATTTTTCTTCTGAATGTTTTAACAGAGGAATCTTGCCAATTTCTTTCAGATATTGCCTTACCGGATCCTCGACCATAGGAACGCGTTCTTCTGGCATAGTTAGGACGTCTTCTGCTGAAACCGGCTCAGTATCGTTAACAATTTTTAAAAGATCTTGATCTTCATCATCCACATTGCCAGCTTCTATGGATTTTATTATATTATCTAAATCGGACGGTTCCTCTAAATCATCAAAATAGCTAGAAAAACTCTTATAAGATTGGTCTTCTGTATTTGGCAACTGTGGAGTTTTTTTAACCTTCTTAGAATTCTTTGGCATTTTTTTCACCTTCTAAAATGAAGTTTTAAAAAAATGGTGGGCGAAGTAGGGTTCGAACCTACGACCCCCTGCGTGTAAAGCAGGTGCTCTTCCACTGAGCTATCCGCCCATTTTTTAAGAAGTACATAAAACAAAATGGTACCTCCAAGGGGATTCGAACCCCTGTTTCAGCCTTGAAAGGGCTGTGTCCTAGTCCCCTAGACGATGGAGGCATCGTTAATATTCTACAAAAAAGATAAAAATTGTCAACCATCATAATAATTTCAATTCTTTTAACATATTATAACTTAAAAAAATAAAAAAAGCTTATTTAAAAATGTATTAAAAAGCCATAATAAATATAACTGCAAATTGAAATACAAATCACTGTAAAAATAATAGGTTTTTTATAATAAAGAGATATTGCGCTTATAATCATTATTAGAAATGTAAATGGATCAGTTATAGTCTGCGGATAAAATTGTACACCAAGAGAGAAAAGAAGAGATGTCAATGCTGTAATCACACCAATCATACCCTTATAAAACCAGGTTCTTTTACTTAGCCTATCATAGAACGGATTAACCAAAATTAGCAAAATTATAGGAGGTAAAAAGGTAAACAAAAAAGCAAGCATTGCACCAAAAACCCCCCATAAACATAACCTATATAACCAGAAAGACAAAGAACAGGACCAGGAGTAATCTGACTTATAAGAACAGCATCCAAATAAGCATTTTGGGTTAAAAGATTGTTATTAACAACAAAAGTTTTATGATAAAGAGGCAGTGCAGATTGAGCGCCTCCAAAAGCAAGCAGGCTAATTTTACTCAAACTAAGACAAAAATCAAAAAAACTTGGAAATAAGAAAAAAACAGTTAAAAACATTGTTGCTAATATAAAAAGCGCATAAATAATCTCTTTTAAAGAAAGATTTTCAATTGAAGAGCTTCTTGCTCGAGGCACATCTATTCTAAACAAAAAGGCTCCAAATAAGAAAGATAATAAAAATGCGTAGATAATCTCAGCATTATTTAAAAAAGCAATAAAAGAAATCAAAAGAAGAATTAACTGCCTTCCAGTTTTAATATATTTTTTATAAAATTGCAAAAAAGCAACAAAAAAAAATGCAACTACAAATGGTTTTAATCCTTTAAAAATCAGACTTATTATTGTTGCATTTCCATGCAAATACAAAAAAGCAAAGCCTATCATCATTAATATAGACGGGAAAACAATAGCTAAAGAAGAAAGAATGCCATACCAAAAACCAAAAGACCTATAAGCTATAAATCCTATAAGATTACTAATAATTGAGCCTGGCAAGAACTCGGTAAGCGTAACTCCTCTTAAAAAAGAGTTATCACTTACACATGTATATTTTTTGACAAATTCAGATCTTAGAGTGGGTAACATTGCAACTCCCCCAAATGCAGTGGACCCTAGATACAAACATTTTATTAGAAAATGCAAGGGATCAGGACAAGAATCAATTACTCTTTTCATATAAAGATGATTTTACCACAAAAACTCTGCAGCCAAGACATTTTAACTTGGCTGCAGAAGAAAAAATTAAGCAGATTTTTTGACCGGCTCTTTAGGTAATATAGCTAACAGTATGACAGCCACGAGAAGTAAGGCTCCTACAGCTGCAAGCCCAAAATATACATTCCCTGTTTTGTCCTTTATAAGTCCAATAATGTAGGGAGCAAAAAAGCCACCAAGATTTCCAATAGAATTGATCACTGCAATTCCAGCAGCAGCCGCTTCTCCAGATAAAAATTCATTAACAAGTGCCCAAAAGGGACCAAATGCTCCAAATGCTCCTATAGTAACAATTGACAAAACAATCATTGATATAAAAGGATCTTTTATAAACAACATAAGAAATATTGCAATAGAACTTACCAAAAGAGGAATTTGAGAGTGTCGTCTCCACTCTCCTTTTTTGTCGGCATCCCTACCAACCCACACCATAGCAATAGCAGCGAGTATGTAAGGGATCATTGTTAAAAAGCCTACTATAGTTGCACTAAAAGAATTTGACAAACCTTTGATGATCGTAGGTAACCAGAAACTGGTTGAATATAGACCCATAATACATCCAAAAAAGTAAATAAATGCCAAGAGCCAAACTCTACCATCAACAATAATCTCTCTGACCGAAGCCTTTCTTTGCTTAGCTTTCTCTGCTTGCTCTCTAGATATTTCATCAGTTAGGGCCTTTTTTTCATCAATAGTTAAAAAAGTAGCATCTGCTGGCTTGTTCGGAAGCACAAAAAATGTAATAAAACCAAAAATAACTGAAGGTATCCCCTCAAGTATAAACATCCACCTCCAGCTCTGCATATTTAGCCAATGTACGTGATCTAAAATAAGACCAGAAATAGGACCGCCAATAACACTCGATATAGCTAAAGCAGTCATAAAGATTGCTACAGCTTGAGCCAATTCTCGTTGTGGAAACCAGTATGTAAGATACAATATCATGCCTGGGAAAAATCCTGCCTCTACCAAACCAAGCATTACGCGAGCGACATATAGATGAAAAGCATTGTCTGAAAATCCTGTTAAAGTCGCAGTCAAACCCCAAACTATTATAATAATAGCTATCCAAATCCTTGCTCCAATCCTGTGTAAAAGCAAATTGCTGGGCACTTGAAAAATCAAATACCCAAAAAAGAATATACCAGCGGCAAAACCAAATTGCTCAGCAGATAGTCCTAGATCTTTATTCATACCTCCTACTGCTGCAAAGCCAAAATTAATGCGATCAACAAAATTTAAAATGTACAAAATAAAAATGTAAGGCATTAAAAACCATTTCGATTTGTTAATTGCACTTTTCAAAACTGTAGAATCCAATTGTTCACCTCCTAAGATTTTAAAAAATTAAACTAAATCACCTCCTCAAATTTAAGAATTATGAAAAATCAATTTCAGTTCCTACAAAGGCAGCTATAAAACTATCACCGAAAGAATCTTTTAGCTTGGCCATCATAGAAAAACCAGTACAATGATTGGCAGCCACAATAGTTGGTTTAGCATCTAACAAATCTGAAATAGTATTTTCTCTTTGAACAGGGTCAGCCGGACCAAGATGAGTTCCCCCAACAATCGCATAAAGTTTGTTTGTTTTTAAAAGTTTAAAACCGTATCGGATAATATTTATAATGCCAGCATGAGCACATCCTGTCAGGGCTATAAGCCCATTATCCTTAATAGCATATAGGGCCATATCATCTAGAATCGGATCTTTTACACTTTTGCCATCCTTTTCTATAACTAAATTTGAATCCCCTTTTTCATAATCAGTCTTACGCTCAATAGTACCGCTCAAGAACAAACCTGGGACAATTTCTAAAATTTCTTCAACAAAAACAAAATTTGCACCTAATGACTCCAAATATTTCTTAGAATAAGGGATACCAATATGAAATTTCTTCTCACCAGCTAAAGAATATCTGTTTAAAAATGCGTCTTTATGAAGAAAAACTGGTATCTTTTTTCTTGCATTACCTAAAATAGACAATAAACCGCCTGTATGATCATAGTGTCCATGACTCAAAACAATCATATCCAAATCTTTTGGGTTAACGCCTAATAAAGAAAGATTGTGAATAATTGAACCTGATTGGCCTGTGTCAAACAGTATAAGTTTGTTAGATATATTGATTAAAATCGACATGCCGTGTTCAGCTTTGAAAGAATATGGTGTTGGAGCATGAACACAATTATCCATTACAATAGTAATTTTCATAATATCCCCTCGTTTTATTTTTATTAAAACATAATTTTATTGTAACATTACTTAAATAAAACAGAAAATAAATTATATATATTAAAAAAAAGATATTTTAAATACAGAAATTATGTTAATTTACAAACCACAATTCTCAAAAAAAATCCTATTTAATATTTTCTTTCAGAAAACTAATAGCAAGAGACCAAGAACGCTTATCTGCTAACTTATTATAAGCAGCTCCTTTAGATGCATCCGTTCCCGCTCTTTTGTTGGTAAACGAATGAACACTATTTCCATAGGAAACAAACACCCAATCAGCTTTAACTTTTCTTAATTCTTCTTGAAATTTTAATACTTGATCGAGGGGTACATGAGGATCATCCGCACCGTGCAAGGCTAAAACCTTTGGTTTAAAAATACCGGGTATAGCCTCTAGTGGAGTATCCAGGCCTGCATGAAAAACTACCACACTTTTGAGATTAGCACCACTTCTTGCCAACTCTAAAGCTACTGTGCCACCAAAACAGTATCCTACAGCTGAAATGTTATTTCTTTCAACATACTTACTTTAATTCCCCACACCCATCCAATCTGAAAACAGTAAAATTCCAGCTTTTTTACTGAGTTCATTAGAATTATAAAAAATAACACTTTTTAGCGTGGTCTCGTCTGATAAATAAGTAATAGTTTTCTTTTTGACATGAACTTCTGAAGATTTAGATGGTTCACATTGATAAATTGTTGTATCTTCCTTCACCTTTATACTTCCCCCTAATTCTAAAGTAATAGGCTGGCGCGCCCGACAGGATTCGAACCTGTGACCTACGGATTAGAAGTCCGCCGCTCTGTCCAACTGAGCTACGGGCGCTCAAAACAACATGGAGCGGGAGACGAGATTCGAACCCGCGACCCTCAGCTTGGAAGGCTGATGCTCTACCGACTGAGCTACTCCCGCTCACATGTTGAAATTATAAACTAAAAAACTAAAATTGCCAACCCCTAAATTTCAACAAACTTATCATTTTTAACTTCATAAACAGTAATTACTTTATTTTTTGTATCACCATTTGGAGCAAATGTTGTATTTCCAAGAACACCATTATAATTGGTTTCGTCTAAAAGTTTAATAAGTGCTTCACCCTTAGCAGTTGGATCCTTTTCAAGAGCAGCTGCTAATATTTTTACAGCTTCATACGCAAATATACCATATGCACCTGGCTCTCCATATTTTGCCTTATAAGCTGCCAAAAAATCTTTAGCATTTGGATTTGTTTCAATATTAAGACCTATATTTGTTATTATGTCTCCATTAGCTGCTGCTCCTGCAATCTTTAAAAATTGTGGATCATATAAGCCATCTGGTCCTACCAAAGGCATCTTCATGCCCAAATCTCTCATTTGCTTGGTTATAAGAGCCCCCTCAGGATAGTAACCACCAAAATAAATAGCATCTGGATTAAGGGTTTTAAATTTTGTAAGAATAGCTGAAAAGTCCTTCTGATCTTCTGTCACACCTTCAAATGCAAGAACTTTTCCACCAAGTTTTTCAAAGCTATTTTTAAACTCTGTAGCAACCCCCTGTCCATATGCAGACTTATCCTGCAAAATAGCTATATTCTTATATCCTTTTTTAAACAAAAAATCAGCAGCAAAACTTCCCTGAACATTATCAGTTGGGGCTACTCTAAAAATATTTTTTAAACCTTGCTGTGTTAACTCAGGATTTGTAGACACAGTGAGCATTGGAACATTGGCTTGAGCATAGATCTTAGAAGCAGGTATGGAACAACCAGAATTAACGTGGCCTATTACAGCCACAATACTTGGATCGCTAACAATCTTTTGAGCTACAGATACAGCCTGCTTCGGATCTGCTGCATCGTCAAATATTACCGCTTCAAGTTTTTTCCCCTTTATTCCTCCCTTTGCATTAATTTCATCAATAGCCAAAAGTGCAGAATTTTTCCAGTCTTCTCCATATTTCGCTTGCGCTCCTGTCATTGGACCTACCACTGCAACTTTAATTGTAGAACTTGCAGCTTTTTGTTGAGTACCAGCGCAACCTGCCAACAGCAAACCCACTCCAAATAAAGCTAAGACCAAAAACAAAAATTTCTTGTACTTTAAAAACAAATTAGCACCCCCTAAATAAAGTATTTGATACGTTAATATTTTATTATAATTTCTTTTTATCTAACAATATATAAATATTTTTTATAGTCTTGCTACAACTTTAATCCAAGAGCTGTTTTAATTATGTTTGGATTCTCCTTTAGTCTTCTTCTAACATAAGATAGCCACTCTTTGCCATATGGTACATATATCCTAAGTCTATGCTTCTTAGAAAGTATAAAGTCTCTCAGTTCATCACCTATTCCCAACAACATTTGAAATTCATATTCATTTGGCTGTAAGTTGTATTTCCTAATTAGCTTCATTGCATGAAAAATTAACTTCTCGTCATGAGTTGCAATGCCAACATATGCCTTATTATCAAAAAGTTTTTCTAAACAATAAATATAGTTTTCATTAATTAATTCAGGATTTTTGTACGCAATTTTATAAGATTCTACGTAGATACCCTTGCAAAGCCTTATATTCAGATTTTTATCTGAAAGTTTGTCAATATCGTCAATTGTTCTTCTTAAGTAGGCTTGCAAAACAGTCCCCACATGACCTGGAAATTCTTCTCTTAAAAGCTTATACATTTTTAACGTATCAGTTGTATATGGTGAATTCTCCATATCAATTCTTACAAAATTGTCTAATTCCTTAGCTCTCCTTACTATTTTCCTTATATTTTCATAACAAAGAGCTTTATTTATGGCAAGACCCATTTGAGTAGGTTTTAAAGAGAGATTTGCGTTTAAAGACTCTTCTTTAATGGTTTCAAGTACTTTAATACACTCATTTCTAAAAAAAATAGTTTGATCTTCGTTTTGAACGAATTCACCCAACACATCAATAGTAGACATCATTCCCTTGGAGTTCAAATCAATTGTAGTCTTAACCGCATCGGAAAGAGATGGTCCAGAAACATATTTTTTTGAAAAAAAATCTATAATTTGTTCTGGAACATAATCAATAGTGTTTGAGATAGTAAAATTAAAAATATTATTTAGCATCATCTTTCCTCCATAAAGGGGTATTGAAAATTTTCTGGAGGGTTAAAAGTTTCTTTAACAGACCTTGCGCTTGTCCACCTAATCAGGTTTAACAAACTGCCTGCCTTATCGTTTGTTCCACTAGCTCTAGCCCCACCAAAAGGTTGCTGACCAACAACTGCACCTGTTGGCTTATCGTTAATGTAAAAATTCCCTGCGCTAGACTCAAGAACTTCGGTTGCAATGTTTATAGCATTTCTATCCTGAGCAAAGATAGCACCAGTTAAACCGTATATGCTTGTTTTATCGCATAAATAAAGCGTTTCTTCAAACTTATTATCATCATAAGGATAGAAAGTTACCACAGGACCAAAGATCTCCTCCTCCATAGTTTTGAAATGAGGGTTTTCAGTAACTATAACAGTAGGTTCTACGAAATATCCTACACTATCATCACATTTTCCACCAAATAGAATACTAGCTTCGTTGCTATTTATTGCATAATCAATATATGATTTAATTTTGTCAAATGATTCTCTATCAATAACTGCATTCATAAAGTTTGTAAAATCTTCAGGAGAACCCATTTTTATCTTGCTAAGCTCATTTAGAAACTCGTCTTTAAAACTATTAAACATTAATTTTGGTATATAAACTCTTGAAACAGCAGAACACTTTTGACCTTGATACTCAAAGGAACCTCTAATAATTGCAGCAATTAAACTCTTAACATTAGCCGAATTATGAGCAAAAATAAAATCTTTTCCACCAGTTTCGCCAACAATTCTTGGATAGGTTATATAATTTGAGATGTTATTAGCTATAGTTTTCCACATGTAGTTAAAAGTTTCATAGCTCCCTGTAAAATGAAGGCCAGCAAATTCTCTAGAAGAGAAAACCAAATCTCCTATAGTAGAACCTTTAGCAGGCACGAAATTGATTACCCCATCTGGTAAACCTGCCTCTTGAAGAATCTTCATAAATAAATAAGAAGGATAAACAGCGCTGGAAGCCGGTTTCCAAATTGAAACGTTTCCCATTATTACGGGTGCAGTTGGCAAATTGCCAGAAATCGAAACAAAATTAAACGGGGGAACTGCAAATACAAAACCCTCAAGAGGCCTATACTGCATTCTATTCCAAAAACCCTTCGGAGAAATTGGTTGATCCTCATAAATTTTCTCAGCAAATTTCACATTAAATCTCAAAAAATCAATAAGTTCGCAAACACAATCTATTTCAGCCTGGAATACGTTTTTGCTAATTGAAAGCATTGTTGTAGCATTCATTAAATATCTGTACTTTGTGCTTAAGAGCTCTGCCGCCTTTAAAAAAATTGCTGCCCTTTCTTGAAAATCAATTTTAGCCCAATTCTTTTTCGCATTCATAGCCGATTCAATTGCTAACTTGATTTCTTCCTTACCAGCTTGATAATACTGACCAAGAACAATATCGTGTTGATGTGGACATCTAATATCTACTGTATTTTCGGTCTTAATTTCTTTTCCACCAATAATTAACGCAATTTCAACCTTTTTCGAAAGAACATCCTTTAATGCCGATTTTAGGTTATCTCTTTCTTTAGTTCCCACCCCATAATCATAAACAGGTTCATTAATTGGTTCTGGAATCTTTGCTATACAATTTCTCAAATTCAATCCTCCTTAAAAAATAATTGCAATAAATAAATTTAATTAATATTATAATTTATTTATTGGATTAATAACACTATCAAAATTTTTAAATGCTCTAAAATATTCCTTCTTAAGTTCTTCATATATTAAATGAGTATATATTTGAGTAGTCGAAATTGACTCATGACCTAATATTTCTTGTATAGTCTTAATACTAGCCCCACCAGAAAGTAAATGGGTTGCTAATGAATGTCTAAAAATATGAGGATGTAATTCTAAATTTAAGAAATTACCTACTTTTTTACACATTTTCCATATATATTGCCTTGAAAGAGGCTTCCCTTTTGAATTAACAAAAATATTTTCACACTTAGGTTTCAAACTCTCTTGTCTAAAAATTAAATACGAATTAAACAAATCCAAAATATCTCGATGAAAAGGAATAATTCTTTCCTTTGATCCTTTCCCAAGAACTCTAATATCCATACTTTCAAAATTAACGTTATCAATCTTTAGATTTAAAAGCTCTGAAATTCTCATGCCCGTAAAATACAACATCTTAAAAATAAGCAAATCCCTAATAGTAAATTGTTTTGAATTAGAAATAAAGTTAAAAATATTAAAGATATCGCTCCTAGACAAAAAAAATGGCAATCTTTTATCTTTTTTTGGCAAAACAATATCAGGAATTTTGCCCTTATAATAACCTTCTTGGAATGAAAAAATAAGAAATTGTTTTATTGCTACCAATTTTCTTTCAAGAGAAGAGGCTTTATAATTATTTGAAATTAAATAATTCGAATAATATAGCAATAACTTTTCAATATCAACAGTATCGTTTATTCTGTCCTTAAAAAAGTTAAAAAAGGACTTTATATCGCTCCTGTACGAATTTACTGTATTCTCAGAATACCCTCTTATAAAAAAGAGATAGCTTACAAAAGCATGTAGGGCCTTACTACCTTCTTGTAAGATAAAGGACCGCAAGCACTGTTTTGGCGTCTTTAATCTTCCCCTCTAAAACCATTTTCTCAAGGTCTTTAATATTAAATTTTACTACATTAATTACCTCATCTTCATCAGGATTAACGCCAACGTATTCTAAGTCTTCACAAAGCATAATGTGCATATATTCGTCGGTAAATCCTGGAGTTGTATACATAGAAAATATCCTTTTAACGCTTTTAGCCCTATATCCTGTTTCTTCAATAAGTTCTCTTATAGCACCAGCTTCAGGGGATTCACCAGGATCCAATTTTCCAGCAGGGATCTCTAAAAGTTTTTCATTGGGAGCATATCTGAATTGTTCAACCAATAAAATCTCTTCTTTGTTTGGTAAAGCAATTATGCCTACGGCATTAGAAAATTCAACAACCTCCATCCAAGTTCTGTGTTGCTTTGTTCCCTTTTTAATCTTTACCCAATCTCGTCTCACTTTAATAATTTTCCCACAATATACATACTCTGTATAAGTTTTATCTTCTTTCATAGGTATGACACTCCCTTTACATTAATAAGCTAAGATTTCATTCGTTCCTACAAAGCATGGACTTTTTATGAGCGCTAAATCCTTCTACTTCGGCTATCAAAGAAGCATCTAAAAGATTTTTTAAAGCATTTTTTGTTTTTATTCTAGAAAAGTTTGTTCTTTTTAAGAAATCATACACGTTTATCCCTGAAAAATAACGTGCACTACCTGATGTCGGCAAAACATGACTTGGTCCTAAAATATAATCTCCAAATGGTTCACAAGTCAAATTTCCCAGAAACACTGTGCCTGCATTTTGAACTTTGTTAAAAAGTTCTTCAGGATTTTCACAAGCAATTTCAAGATGTTCAGGAGCTAAGATATTTGAAATACTTATCGCATCCTCAAGGGTAGGGGCAAACCCAAAAAAGGAATTTTGGAGTGAAGATTCTACAATATGTTTATTCAAAACTCTAAGAGAATATTCTTTAACTCTTTCCATTACTTCATTTAAAAAATCAATTTCATTTGATATCAGGCCAGTTTTTGCATTTTTATCATGTTCTGCTTGCGACAAAAAATCCCATGCAATCCAAGAAGGATTTACTTTGCCATCAGAAACTATTAATATTTCAGAAGGACCAGCCATCATATCAATAGCTACCTCTCCAAAGAAATATTTTTTAGCAAGACTTACATAGTCGTTACCAGGTCCAAATATCTTGTCAACCTTTTTAATTCCCAAACCCAAAGCCATAGAAGAAATAGCCTGAATACCAGAAAGCTTCACAACCTTAACCTTCTTAGTATTGCAAGCAAGAATAGCTGAAGCTATATATGGATTTATTTTTCCCTTATTTGGCTTAGAACATACATAGATGTTATTCACTCCCGCAACATCAGCAACAATAACCGTCATTAGAATTGTAGATGGATATGCTGCCAATCCTCCTGGTATATATATACCTACATTTTCAATTGGAGTCCATTTAAACCCTGATTCTGACTCTTCTGTTTCATACTTAAATGATTCAATTTTAACGCTTTCATGATACCTTTTTATCCTTTCAGCAGAATGCTTTAGTGCATTATAAACATCAGTAGGTACAAGCCTCGCTTGAGAAATTATTTCCTCTTCTGAAGCTATTAAACCAAGGGATAAATCATAATCATCAAATTTTTTAGAATATTCTTTTACAGCTTCAAGTCCTCTTGATTTAATGTTATTTATAATTGCTATCACTTCATCAAAAATTTTATTATCTTGAAAATACGACCCCCTTTTCCACAATCTTTGAAGCTCTGCCTCTTTTTTTAATAAAAGAAAATCATCAATAAATATCATTAAGAACCTCCTTAACTCGCAAAATGAATTCGTTTATTTCTTTTCTCTTAAGTCTATACTTAGCATCATTTACCACTAAACGAGAAGTGGAAAACAAAATAGTTTCAATTTCTACAAGGTTATTGGCTTTGAGAGTATTACCAGTAGAAACGAGATCGATTATTGCATCAGACAAACCCACAATAGGCGACAACTCTACAGATCCTCCAAGAGGGAAAATCCTAACCTGAATTCCTTTTTCTATAAAAAACTTTTTTGAAAGATTCTGATATTTCGATCCAACTTTAATAAAAGAATGAAAATCTTCAACAGATCTATAAGGACTAAAACCTGGCACAGCAACTGACAACCTGCATTGACCATAACCTAAATCTAATATTTCAAAACAAGACATCGAAGTTTCTTCAATTACATCTTTACCGATAAAAGCAACGTCAACAACCCCTTCTTCCACATAAAGAGGCATATCAAAAGGTCTTACTATTACCAAAGACAGTTGCTGATTTGAATCTTCTATTAAAAGTTTCCTCCCAAAATCTGAAGGGATCTTGTATCCACAATTTTTTAATAATCTTAAAGATGGTTCAAACAAAACTCCTTTTGGTACAGCAATTTTAAGCATCAGCAAAAGGTCATCCTTTCTTTGTTTTCGGTATGCGTATCAACAATCCACCCAGATACTCCTGATGATTCTAATTTAGATATGTAAACCAATCTTTTAGCCTTTTTATTTTTCGAAAACTCTAAGGCTTCATCAAATTTTCTACTTTTTAAGTCTATTTCCACCCTTATCCCCTGGTCTCTATAGGAAGCAGCTAGATTCCACACCCAATGTAAAGGTATATCATCATTAAAAGATAAAAGGACGTCAATATTTATAGGTTTAAGATAATTCGCTTTCAAAATCTCATAAATCTTATCTAAATCAATACCAAACCCTGAGGAAGGACAATCAAAACCAAATAGGGAATATAAATCATCATATCTGCCTCCGCCACCAATAGAATTTGGCGAACCTGGAACAAAAACTTGAAAAATAAAGCCAGTATAATAGGAAATTTCGTTAATCAAAGAAAGATTAATATAGTGTTTTACGCCAGCATTTTTGATTTCATTACTTATTTTCTCCAAATTTTTAACTGAAGGATGCAAAAATTCAGGAATTAAATTAATTTTTGAAAAAACTTCATCTGGTGTTCCTGAAAGTTTTGGAAGATTTCTAATAAAGTTTGAAATTTTAAAATCCTTAATCTCATTTGCAATACAGTTTAGTGTTACCCAATCCTTTTTTAAAAAAGCCTCAAGCAAATTTTTTTTGTAACTCTTAAGCATATCCAGATCCAAAAGCTCTTTTAATATTTCAAAATTTCCTATTTCAAGATATATCTCATTAAAACCGATTTCTTTTAAAGTCATAAAAATTAATACTGCAAGTTCTACGTCAGCTAAACTTTGTTTATCAGCCCCTATAATTTCAACACCACATTGTCTTATTACACTATGTTCTGAAGTAACTCTAAATACATCTGATAAATAAAAATATTTTAACGGAAAAGGAGAGCTTCTCTTTCTAGCAGAAACCATCCTTGCAATAGAAACCGTCAAGTCGGGGCTAAGAACGCTAACTCCTCCAAATCTATCAATAAATCTAATTGTTTTTTCTATTAATTTTTCGTCAAGTGCTACTTGTAACTTGTCCCAATTTTCAAGAACAGGGATAGACACCATAACAAAGCCATTTTTTTCCCAAAAACTTTTAATCTTTTCTTCGATTGAGTTTCTACACAAAACTTCTTCAGGTAGCATATCTACTGATCCAGAAAGCGAATTATTCACAATCAAATACCTCTCCTTAATAATCTTGATGATAGGTTAATTATTCTTTGTAACTGTTTTAATTATATAATTATTTTTTTCTTAATTACCTATTTTCTTCAAGCCAGCACTCAACGCCTCTAAACTTATTAATCCTTTCAACAATATCGCTTTCTACATTAACAAAGTAATTTGAATCTGCCAAACAAAGCTTTTCTGCGTTTTCGTCAACAAAGTGAATAATTAATGGTATATCGCCTTTTAAAATCGAAAGTTCTTCTTTTAATTTCATAAGTGCACCTTCTGAACAAAGCTTCTTATAAAATTTAATATGAAATATCTTTCTGTTAATTTTTCCTATTTGATCAATAATTATTCTTGATCCCTCATCCTTTTTTATAAGTCTTCCCTCAATCCAAACAATATCATTTTCCATTATTTCATCAATAATAGCCTTGTCTTTTTTAGAATAGATGCACTCTACGCTTCCAGTTAAATCCTCAATGTTTAAAACAAAGAAAAAGGAGCCATCCTTTTTAAAGACTTGCTTCTTATTGAAAACTATTCCACAAATTTTTACCTTTTCAGTATCGAGCTCGTTTAGAGAAGAAATATTAAAATTTGAAATACTATTAATCAAAAATTTATAAGGTTTAAGTGGATGCCCACTGACATACAATCCAAGAACTTCCTTTTCAAATGCAAGTTTTAAACTTGGATCAAAGTCTTTTTTGGGAATAATTTCAATGTCATTGTCAATATAAAGCTCTTCCTCGTCAAAGGCTTCATTAAATAAACTATGTTCATTGTCTGTTTTGGTACTCTTTTTTACCAAAGCCAAAACTTCATCCAACTGATCTAAAAGATTTAGCCTATCTTTATACAGATTATCGAGTGCTCCAGCTTTTATTAAATTTTCATAAATCTTTTTATTTACAGACTTTGAACTAGTTCTATAAATAAAATCTCTCAAATTTTTAAAATTGCCATCAGAGAGTCTGTTTGCTAATATAGTATCAATTGCAGCCTTACCAACTCCTTTAATTGCAGAAAGACCAAATCTAATTTTGTTTCCTATTACAGTAAAGTTTTCTCCACTTTCGTTTACATCAGGAGATAAAACCTCCACGCCAAATTTTTTTGCTTCTTTAATATACTCAGCAACTTTATCAGTATCAGAAGACACAGAAGAAAGCAAAGCAGCCATATATTCAGGAGTATAATAAACCTTTAACCAAGCAGTTCTATATGTAATAAGAGCATAAGAAGCACTATGAGATTTATTAAAACCATACTCTGCAAACTTTGCCATATCATCAAATATTTTTTCAGCTTGTTCCCTTGAAATTAAGCCTTTGTTTATAGCCCCTTCCACAAACTTAGGTTTTTGGGCCGCCATCACTTCTGCCTTTTTTTTGCCCATTGCCCTTCTTAAAAGATCCGCTTCTCCTAGAGAAAACCCTGCCAATATGCTTGCAAGCTGCATTATTTGCTCTTGATAAATCATAACGCCATACGTTTCAGAAAGAATTGGCTCAACATCTTTATGAATAAATACTACAGGTTCCTTTTTGTGCTTTCGTCTAATAAATTGTTCTACCATTCCAGAATTCATAGGACCAGGTCTGTAAAGAGCAAGTATTGCTATTAAATCTTCAAATTTGTCAGGCTTAACTTCTTTTAAAAGTTGTTGCATTCCGGAACTCTCTAGCTGAAAAACTCCAAGAGTCTCTCCTCTTTCTAAGAGCTCATAAACTTTCGGATCATCAAGAGGAATATCTTCTATATCAACCTTTATACCTCTAGTCTTTTCAATTAATTCCAAAGTTTTCCCAATTACCGTTAAGTTTCTTAGCCCCAACAAATCCATCTTTAAAAATCCTGATTTTTCTACATCTTCCATGGGCCATTGTGTTACCGGAACATCACCTTCAGATGGTCTTTGTAAAGGTATTAAATCATAAATAGGAAAAGGCGATATCACCACACCAGCAGCATGAACAGAGCTATGGCGTGTCAATCCTTCTAACTTTATGCTTTTTTCCCAAAGCTCTTTTAGAGAGGGGTTAGAATTTAAGAACTGCTTTACTTCTTGCAGTTCTTCTGCTTCTTTCAAAGTTGCTTGAGAACCAGGCTTGTTTGGAATTAATTTTGCTAGTTTGTCAACAATACTAAGAGGCTTACCTAATGTTCTTCCAACATCTCTAACTACTGCTCTTGCGTTCATAGTTCCAAAAGTACCAATTTGGGCTACATTTTCTTGACCATATCTTTTAACCAAATAATTCAAAACTTGTGCTCTCTTCTCTATACAAAAATCAACATCAATATCGGGTGGATTTACCCTTTCTGGATTTAAGAATCTCTCAAAAAGCAAATTATACTTCAAAGGATCAATGTCAGTTATCCCAAGAACATATGCAACCAGACTCCCAGCAGCAGAGCCTCTACCAGGACCAACTTGAATTCCATTCTCCTTTGCATAATTAATATAATCAGATACTATTAGAAAATAACCTTCATAACCAGTTTTTTGTATAATATCAAGTTCATATTTTAAACGCTCTTCGATCTCTTTGGTTATATTGCCCTTATATCTTCGATTTAAGCCTTTTTCAATTAATAGGTTCAAATATTCTCTCTCACTTTTGCCCTCAGGACAAGGAAACTTCGGTACTGTTACCTTGCCAATTGGTAATTCTAAACTACATTTATCTGCAACTATTAAAGTATTCTCAACAGCATCTTTGCAATAAGAAAAAAGTTCTTTCATTTCTTCAGAAGTTTTAAAATAAAGAGAATCAGTATTGAATTTCATTCGATTTTCATCCTGAACTGTTTTTTTTGTTTGAATGCAAAGTAGTACGTCATGAAACTCAGCATCTTCTTTATTGGTATAGTGAGAATCATTAGTAGCTATTAGTGGAATATTCAAATCCTGAGACATATTTATTATTACTGGAATTAACTTCTTCTCTTCAGGAAGTCCATGATCCTGAATTTCAAGATAAAAGTCATCACCAAATTGTTCTTTAAAGGTTTTTGCAAGTTCAACTGCTTGATCCTTTTTATTAGAGAGAATTAGTTGAGGTATTCTTCCGTACATACAAGCACTTGAAACTATTAGACCTTTCTTGTATTCAAATAAAGTTTTTAAATCAATCCTTGGTTTATAATAAAATCCTTTAAGAAAACCAAAAGAAACTAGTCTAACTAGATTTTTATAGCCTTCAAAATCTTTTGCAATAAGGATTAAATGAGATAAATAGGTATCAAGATCGCCATTAGCTCTCGTCTGTTTGGTCATATCATCAGTAATATACATCTCACAACCTATTAATGGTTTTATTTCATGTTCCTTTGCCAAAGAATAAAACTTAAGGGCGCCATACATATTTCCGTGGTCAGTAAGCGCTAGTGCTTGCATGTTATCATTTTTTGCCTTGAGAATTATATCATCTAATCTACTTGCGCCATCCAGTAAACTGTATTCACTGTGTACGTGAAGATGAACAAAGCTCATGTCAATTAGCCTTAGAAGAAAATTCTACAAAACCTAAATCTCTATCATAAACAATTTTCCACAAACCATTTTCTTTTCTTAAAACATATTGCGTCATCTTTCTATCTCCTCCTATCAAGGTTACAAGAACATTAACATACGCCTCATTGCCAAAATTTTTAACGTCAACTACTCTATATCTTACTTCTTGATATATGTTTTTTGTCCATCCACTATAGGCAATACCATACAATTCCTTTTTAAAAATAGATGGGTAATTAGTATATATCTCATAAAAGTCATCATTTCTCTTCCCATCAAGATATTTTTCAACAACAAAACTTGGAGTTTCAGAGCTTATATAATATTTTGGTCCTACCTGATTAATAAACCAATAAAGAGGCAAAAAAATCACTATAAACATTGCTATTAAAATTTTTAACAGTCTTTTAATATGCCACCATAATTTATCTATCATATTTCAAGACACCATATTTTTATTATTTATAAAAATAAGTAACACCTCTATTTTTCAAACTAAAAGATTGTTTTTTCTAAGCTTTCTGATTCTAATATCTCTTATCAAACTTTCGAATTCATTCAAATTAAGAGAATTCACGATATCACAACTTTTTAAATAAGACTTCCTTGCGGTCATCACCGAACAATAAAATCTTATATCATATTGTCTAAAATTATGTAGATCAGTGTTTACGGCATACAAGTTCTTAAACTTATTTTTATAAGTTTTAATCGAAGCACAATCCAAATCCAACCGAGCTGGATTCCCATTGATTTCAATTATAGTACTATATTCAGAAGCAAGCCTTAGTAACCTCTGTAGGTCGACGTTATAAATGGGTAAAAAACCCACAAGCCTTCCACTTATATGTCCAATCATATGAACATAAGGGTTTTTTATGGCCTTTTCAAACCTAAAGGTCATAGCGTCTTCATCTAAATCATAATTTTGATGCACTGATGCAATCACAAAATCTAGATTTTCTAAAACCCAATCGGGATAATCTAAAGATCCATCCTCTAATATATCAACTTCAGCTCCTTTAAATATCTTAAATTTTTCTACCTGCTTGTTTAATTTATCTATAAGCTCATTTTTCTCAATCAAAGTATCAATGTCTAATCCTCTTCCCTGCGAAAGAGAAACAGAGTGATCAGTCAGAACTATATATTGAAAACCTTTAGACATATAAAAATCCACTAATTCTTCAATGGAATGAGTTCCATCACTATAATTTGTATGGACATGTAAATCAGACTTGATATCATTAAAATTCACAATATTTAACTCTTCTCTATTTTTGAACAACTCACGTCCACCACATCTAAGTTCTGGATAAACATAATTAAAACCTAACTTTTTATACACATCCCTTTCACAATTAATTGTTATCTTATTATTATTTATAAAGAAATTATTTTTAAAAATTTTAAAGGATTCAAATTTTTGTTTTGCAAGATCAGTTAATATTTCATTATGTCTTAGTGTTCCAGTTAAAAACCATTTTTGAATTATAAAGTTTTCGCCTGGCAAATATATCTTTACTTCTAGCTGGCTTTCTTTATCATAAAGCAGCATATAAACATTTGTTTTGTAAAGATATTTAAAGCTTCCTAAATTAGAAGATTCAAAATTAGAATTCTCTTTAAAAAGCAGTTCTACTGGATAAATCATTTCATCAAATCTTAAAAGCGAACCAACAGGTTCTAATAAGGGATAAATTGCCCTCAATTTTTCATAACATCTAATAGCTCTCCCTATAGGTTTTTTGGAACTTTTGAAATAAAAAAGATAAAAATCATAAAAATTTGATTCATCTAAATAATAATTTAAAATTTCCCTAAACTTTTTATAAGAATGAAAAGCTTTATAAAAAGATATTGGACCAAATACGCTATATTTAGCTAAAATTTCTTCCTCTAAAGTGCTACCACAAAACTTAAAAAAAGCTTTATTAAAATTATTAATCTTATTTAATTCCACTTCCTCATCTATTTTCAAACCAGCAAACATTTTTCTTAATTTTAATTTCATATTAGTTGGAAGTAAGTTATTTTCTTCTCCAAAAACTATAGTATAAGATTCTTTGTTCCACTTTAGAACAATATCGTATGCTCTATAAAAATTAGAAACATCGTTAATTTTAATTAGTTGATGAAAATCAATTATATCCTTTAATCTTCTGGCTACATCCGCAGCTCTCTGGTTGCTCTTGTATTTTAACTTTTCCATGGCAAAGAGAAGTTGAAAGGAAAGTACTTAAAGAAATTGTTATTTAATTCTAATAAATAATGTCTAGTTAAAGAACTATTCCATTGATTTGAAAAGAGCATATACATCTTCGCCCAGTCTAAAGATTTAATTATCAAACTCAATATTAAAATAGATAAAAAAACATTTAAAAATCCTGCAAGAAAAGAATTTTTAGATATTCTAGTAATACCTAAGATATCAGCTATTAATAACAAAAATTTGCCAATTAAAGCATTAAGCATAAGTAGAGTAAAAATAAAAGAAATACTTATAAGGCTATTTCCACTGAACAATAGCGCTTTTGAAAAAAAGGCTTCAGCAATGTTCATTAAATGAGGAGTAAGATACAAAGATAAAAAGAATGCAAAAATGAAAGTAAAAACAACAATTAGACCAGTTTTATAACCACTAAAGTAAGATAGTACGACCACAACTAATATTAATAAGTCAACAAAATTCATAAATCAAATCTCGCCTCACTAAATACATAAAGAAGGAATTTAACTATTAATTAACTTCGCTTCTAATCTGAATGCCCAAGTTATCTTTTAATTTTTTTATTATTTTTTCTACCCATTCAGTTATTTCTTCATTAGATAAAGTCTTTTCCTCACTTCTAAACCTTAAACTTAAAGTTATACTTTTCATGTCTTCAGGTATACCCTTTCCTTGATAAACGTCTAAAATACTTATGTTTTCAAGTATTGGACATTCTAGCATTTTAATTTCATTTCTAATTTTAGAATAAAATGTTTCTTTTGATACAAGCATCGAAATATCCCTAGTTGCTGCTGGAAAGACTGAAAAAACGTGTTTAACATTTTTAAATTCTAACAGATCAAGAAACTCATCAACAAATAGCTGCGCATAAAAAAATGTTTGATTTATTTCCCAATTATGTAAAATTCTTGGATTGACTTCGCCTATCTCTAATACTTTCTTGTCATTAATTACAAATGCACATGAAATAGATGGATGGAATATGTAGTCTACATCAGAAGAAATTTCCCAATCTACTATTCCAAAAGATCTAAAGAAATTCTCAAAAACTCCTTTAAATGAATAAAATGACCAATTCTTATCTTCAACGGGCAATCTCCAAGGATCTAACTGTCTTTTGCCTGTAGCAATCAAACCTAACAGATTTTCTTCCAAAAAAGAATTGTTTATTTTTTTAAACACTTTACCTACTTCAAAAAAGGAAATATCGTAAATTTGTCTATTCAAATGTCTTTTTAAAAGCATTGTTAAAGGCTCTAACATCGAAGTCCTCAAAACGCTATGCTCTTCAGAAAGAGGAGATAAAACTTTTATAACTCTATTCTCAATAAAAGTTGCTTTATCTATGTCATCTGTTGAAATTATATTCGTCTTTAGGACATCTTCCATCGATATTAAGCTGTCGCTAATTGATTCTGTAAAACCGTTATTTGCAAAATAGCTTTTAATTTTATTAATAAGTTCAATCTTTTTGGGCAAAAAACCAGGCATAGGTTCACCTGGCAAAGTAGAGGGAATTTTATCAAATCCCTGAAATCTTGCCACTTCTTCAACTAAATCTTCAGCCTCTTTGATATCCAATCTATAAGTAGGACTACTCACTCTAAACGAGCTATCTTTACATTCTACTTTAAACCCTAAGTTTTGAAGAGATTCTTGAATATCAGTCTTAGAAAAAGTTGTTCCCAATATACTATTAACTTTCTCAGGAACTAAATAAATATCTTTTGAGCTTTCAGGCACTTTTCCATCAATTTCTATTTTTTTGTGCAAAATACCGTCTGAAACCGATGCTATCATTTTAGAAGCAAAGGATATTATTTCAGATACATCTTTCCAGTATAAACCTTTTTCAAACCTTATAGAGGCTTCAGTTCTAATACCTAATCTTCTTGACGTCCTTCGAATATTTACATGGTTAAAAATAGCTGCTTCAAGAAAGACATCAGTTGTTGCGTTTGATATTTCTGAGTTACCAGCTCCCATTATCCCAGCAAGACCTATAGAACCTGATTCATCTGCAATTACTATATCATTCTCATTTAATATAACTTCAGACCCATCCAGTAATACCAGGCATTCATTATCAAATGCACGTCTTACAATAATTCTATTGTTAATTTTACCCATATCAAATGCGTGCAAAGGATGTCCAAAAAGATACATTACATAGTTTGTGCAATCTACAACATTATTAATTGGTCTTATGCCAACTTTTTTTAACCTTTCAGCTATAAATGGCGAAGAGGGTTTAACCTTTACACCTTCGATCCACTGCCCCAAGTAAACTAAACAACCTTCTGGAAAGTCAATCCTAACCTTAATAGGAGAAAAATCGTTTGAATCTTTACACTCAAAATCATTAATTTTAACTTTTAATCTTAATTTAGCACCAATTTCCCTTGCAACGCCAACAACGCTCATCAAATCAGGTCTATTTGCAGGAATCGAAAGATCAAATACATAATCTTTTTCACCTAAGACAGACGCAAGATCCGAACCTATTTGAAATTTTTCATCATTTAAAATCATAATACCAGAGTGATCTTTTCCAAAACCTAATTCATTTGGAGAGCAAAACATCCCCTCTGACAAAATTCCCCTAAGCTTTGTTTTCTTTATTATAGTACCGGTTGATAACCTTGAACCATGAAGAGCAACAGGCACAATATCACCAACGCTTAAATTTGTTGCAGCTGTTACAATTCTTTTTATTTCTCCTCCAAGATCCACATCAACAACAAAAAGCCTATCTGCATCAGGATGTTTTTCGTGATTAATAATCCTTCCAATTACTACCTTGTTAAAATCAGTTTTTACCTCGTCTATTTGTTCAACTTCTATCCCTGAGCTTTGCAATATATTTGAAACAGTATATTCATCAAGAGATTCTTCAAGAATTTCACTTAACCATGACAGGGAAACTTTCAAAACAACAAAACCTCCTCTAACAATTTTTAAAATTAATAATAATAAACATTAGAATTAAAATTACTAAAATCTAATTTCCAATGAAAGAATGAATGAATCTTACATCGTTATCATAGAACATTCTTATATCGTTTATAGAATATTTAAGCATTGCTAACCTTTCAGGCCCCATCCCAAAAGCAAAACCCTGCCATTCTTCAGGATTATAACCTACATTTCTTAAAACATTTGGATGAACCATTCCAGCGCCTAACACTTCTAACCATCCAGTGTGGCTACAGATAGCACAACCTTTTCCTTCACAAAAAATACACTTTATATCAACCTCTGCACTTGGTTCTGTAAATGGGAAATAACTAGGCCTAAACTGGATTTCGCATTTTTCACCAAAGAAAGATTTAGCAAAATATTCTAATGTTCCTTTTAGATTAGCAAATGAAATTCTCTTTCCGATTGCTAGACCTTCAACTTGATGAAATACTGGAGAATGTCTTGAATCCTTTGCATCTCTTCTGTAAGTTTTACCAGGTGCAATTATTCTAATTGGCGGTTTTAATGATTGCATTGCCCTAATTTGAACAGGAGAGGTATGAGTTCTAAGTAGAAAATCATTTGATAGATAAAATGAGTCTTGCATCTCTCTTGCAGGATGGTCTTTGGGTATATTTAATGCCTCAAAGTTATAATAATCGCTTTCTATTTCAGGCCCTTCAAATATCGAATATCCGATGCCAACAAATATGCTTATAATTTTATCAATTACCTTTGTTAATGGATGTAAAGTGCCAACATTTTTGCAATCACCAGGTAAAGAATTATCAATTTTTACTTTTGACAAATTATTGTATATTTCACGTTCTTTAATTATTTTTAATTTTTTGTCTCGTATCTCATTTATGAAGGTTTTTATACTATTAAGCTGCATTCCCATTTTTCTTTTTTCCTCTGGAGTTAAATCTTTCATTTTGTTAAAAAGTTCATTAATCAAACCTTTTCTACCAAGATATCTTGAGTATATTTCCAATACTTCTTGACTGGATGAAGCCTTTTCTATCTCTTCCATAGCCTTATTTTTTAAAGACTCCAAAGACAAAACAACTCCTCCTTCGATATAAAAAAAGTAATTTATAAGTACTTAATCTGGCAACATTGAGCCCGGTGACCCAGGAAAATAAATGGGGATTGAAGAAAGTCTCCATTCATTATCTTCTACATACATTGTTATAGTCTTAACTATATCAAATTTTTGATTGTTCTCAGTAAAAGTAATCTTTGCATTAATTTCAGCATATCCTCTTGCTGTTTTAAAAACAGCTTTTGACAGTTTAAAAGATTCAAGCCTTAGGCCACCAGCTTCAGCTTTTTTAAACTCATTTACAAAAGTATCCTTAGAAATTATTTTCTTATCACCTTTTAAAAGATACTGATACATTTTATCATAATCACCCTTCATCCAGTCAGAAAAGTAATCTTTTAGTGCATCTGTAGCTGTACCATGTGTAAAAATTACTGTTCCTTCTAAGCTTGGATTTGATTCGGGCCCAGCAAAAGAACTACTTTGAAAAAGCAAAATAACCGACAAAACAACAAGTAAAAATAAAATTAATTTTTTCATATTATCACTCCTTTTTTAAAATCAAGAGAATCTTTCAACAGTAAAAGTAAAATAATCACATGGCAAATCATTAAATATGCCTGCTTTCATTTTAACTATTCTAATTTGATCCTCTACAGTATCAACGCCTTCTAAATCGGGGAGTAGCAAGGCTTGCTTAGAACCTTGTTTTATTATAATTCCATTTACTTTTGGGTTTAATTTTCCTAAATCTTTAACAGGAAAAATTTCAGACAAAACATCTACTTTATATTCTAATAAGTCCAACTCCTCGACCCTAACGGGCTCAAATCTTGGATCTCTAGTCGCTGCGCTTATTGCATTTTCTATTATTTCTTCATATAAAGAATCATGCAATGGGAATATAGTACCAATACACCCTCTAAGCTCTTTGTTTTTATATATCGTGCAAAAGCATGCGCCTTTTCTTTCAAACAATGGAGATTTTTTGTTATTTTTATCTGGTTTTTTGTGTTCTTTTATCCAAAGCTCTACCGCCTCTTTAGCAAGTTGAACATAAGGGTGCATATTATTCACCTTCCCAGACAAATTTTCTAACTAATTCTGCTTCCCAACTATATAGAATATCACAAGGTCTAAAAAGTTCCAAAAAACCCCACTTTAAAACCCTAAAGTCTAAAATAACAAAAACTCCTATGTCGTTTTTGCTTCTAATAAGTCTACCAAAGCCTTGCCTTAATGATAACTTTGCATTTGGCAAATAACTTTTGTTAAAAACTTCTCTTCCTTCATTCTTCTCTCTCATAATCATCATAGGATCGTTGGGGTTAGGAAAAGGCAATCTATCGATTATCAAAAGCGAAAGAGAAGAACCTGGAACGTCAATACCCTCCCAAAAACTATTAAGCCCAAACAAAACAGATGAACTGTCATTTGAGAATTCTTCAACTAATTGGATATTTGGCTTTTCGCCTTGGAAAAAATACCTATATTTTCTCTTTTTTGACATTATTAATCTTTTTGTTTCATTTAAATTTTTTTGCGATGTAAACAGAACAAGAGCATGTCCTCCAAAATCATCTAGGATACGTTCCACTGCATATGCAACCTGAGTTGAGAAAAGAGAAGATTTTGGATCAATATTAAAATTTTGAGGAATAATTATCTTTGCCTGCTTTTTATAGTTAAAAACGCTCTCATAAACAATCTTGTTGTCAGCCTTGAAACCAAGCTCATTTTCTAAATAAGAAAAAGTTTTTTTGTCTGGAGTTAGGGTAGCAGAGTATAAAGTTACAGATTTTGGAGGTTGAAGGTCTAAAAAATTTTTCAAAATCCCGTTTACATACACTGGTTCGATTGAGAGATAGCCCTTCTCAACAGAAAAAGAATATGAAAAATTTGGGTAGTCATTAAGGCTTAGAAAATCAGAAATTGCCAAAGCATAAAAATCAATTTTTCTCTTATAATACTTAAGTTTCGCATCAGCAAGGCCTTTTGTTCCAACTTTTTGAAAAAATTTTTCCCACTCGTCAAATTCTTTTAAAATCTTTTTTGAAATATCTATTATTTCGTTGCCCTTTTTTTCCAAAAAGGATAGGGTTTTATGAAACGTTACAATTTTTGAGTCTTTGTTTATCTTTGGATCGATACAATAATTTTGAAGTTCATCAAAAAAGTTTTCATATGAAATTTTTAAATTGTTAACATAATTTTCTAAGGATTTCAAATCATTTAAAACTGATAACAAAATATCTGGTTCTCTATCTACGATTTTTAAAGCAAAACCCCGTGGCAAAAAATAGTTTAGAGAACCTTTTGAAATCTGCCTTGTACAGGCGCTAGATAAAATTTCAGGCAAATGGTGAGCCTCATCCATAAGAATGTGATCGAAATCAAAAGGGAAAGAACCATTAATTAGATTAAAAAAAAACGTGTGATAATTAGAAACTAAAATATCTAAATCGTTCAGAGAATTAACAAGCCTAAAATAGTGACAGGCTCCACTAAGTAAGTATGGACATTTTCTACCCGGACAATCTTCATAATCCACACTTATTACATCTTTTAATTCATGGACTAAAAAATCATCATATTCATTTAGATCTCCATCTCGAGAAACCCTTGCCCAATTTCTTATTGAGTCTAATTCATTTTGATATATAAGGCCATGGGTTCTAAAAGCTTCATCAAAACGAAGCCAACAAAAATAGTTCGATCTGCCTTTGAGTAGACCATATTTAAAATCAACTTCAACAATTTTATGTAAGTTTGGTAAATCCTTCTTTATTAATTGATCCTGTAAAACAATTTTTGCAGTAAGATAAAGTATTTTTGAATTGTTTAAACCAATCTCTACTATAGAGGGAATTAAACTAGAATAAGTCTTCCCAATGCCTGTTGGAGCCTCAATAAATGTTATCTTACAATCTCTCATGCCTTTATAAATCAAATTTGACATATTTATCTGGTTTAATCTTTTTTCTAAATCAGTTTTCTTTTCTAACAGCTCATATATTGAATCAATAGATAATACTTTACTTTTTTCCATTTATCCAAGTAACTCTTCTATTTGACAAAAGTGGATTTAGCAACGTTCCAAAAATCCCCAAACATATAAAGAAAGCTCCAAAGAGTTTGTATCCTAGTGACTCTTTAAAAAAGATTATTGCAACAATACTACCAACAAGGGGCTCTATAAATGTAAATACAGCAGCCTTTGAAATTTCAACCATACTCAATCCATAATAAAACAAAAAATAAGCCAGAATGCCTGGGAAAAATATCAAATAAAAAATTTCTACTAAATTAAAGAAGGTATATGTTCTAAAAAATATACTAAAACCTACAAATGGAAAGTAAATTAGGGTTGCAGCTGAGAACCTGTATAAAGTTAACTTAAAAGGTAAAACATAATTCGAAAAATATTTTCCAAACATACTATTTATTGCATATGAAATTCCTGAAATTAACCCAAAAACCATCGTTATGCTTGGATTTTGACTGGTATTATCATAGCTTGATGCAAAAAGTAAAATAATGCCTAAAAAGCCTAAAAAAACACAAAATATTAACCACTTTGTTAATTTTTCTTTAAAAAAATATTTTGCAAATATAGTAATAAAAAAGGGCGCAGTATATAAAAGCAATACTGAAATAAATATTCCATTTAACTTAACAGAGGTAAAAAAAGAAAACCACTCAATAATAGTAAACAACGCAAACAAAAGAAGTGGATAAAATAATCTTTTTGAATATAAATAAACAATATCCTTAAATAGAGGTATAAATCCTATCAAAAAAACTCCAAAAAGTCTAAAAAAAACAACATCATTAGCATTAAAGCCAGATCTATACAAAAGCTCTGCAACAGGACCTAAAAGACCCCACAATACACAGCTAAGCGAAATAAAAAGATAACCAATGCTCATTTAAATGACCATTTTCTATTATGATAATGCATATTGCTTATTAAACCTAATGCAATAAAGTTTGTCATTAAAAAAGTGCCACCATAAGAGACGAATGGCAAAGGTATACCTGTTACCGGCATCATGCCCAAAACCATCCCCACGTTTACGAAAGTATGAAAAGAAAGCAAGAAAGACCACAAGACACAAAAATAACCCATATATCCTTTAATTTCAAATCCAATTTTAAGAATTCTGAAAACCACAAGAAATTCAAATAATATTGTTAAAAACCCGCCTACCATCCCCCATTCCTCAACAATCGCGCTAAAAATAAAATCAGTATGTTGTTCTGGAATAAAGTGAAGTTGAGTATGTGTTCCGTTTAGAAAACCCTTTCCAAATATCCCTCCAGACACAACAGCTGCTTGTGATTGAATAATATGATAACCAGCCCCAGTCGGATCTTTAAATGGATTTATAAAAGATAATAGTCTTTCCTTCTGATATGTATGCAATGAATTCCATCCTATAGGCCCAGAAATAGCAGAAAATATTGTAAAAAGCAAAATTAAAAAGACTGTAATTTTTCTTCTTTTAAGGCGTATAAATATATAAAACAAAAGAGGAATTAATACAATTAATAATAATTTAAAAAAATAGACAAAAAAGGATATTAAAATAGCAAAAAATACTAGATAAATAATCAAATCAAAACCATAAAACATAAAACCTATAAACCACAAAAACAAAATTGATAAAGCAGTCCCAAGATCAGGCTGCAGAGAAACAATTATAAATGGAACTATTGAGTATACAACAGAACTAAATATTATAATGTAATTCTTGTTTTGAGAAGAAAAAATTTTTGACAAATGTATGGCAATCAAAAGCTTAAAAAACTCAGAAGGCTGAAATGAGAATGGACCAAACGAAAGCCATCTTCTTGACCCAAGTACTACCTGACCAAAAACAATTGTAAACAGAAGAATAAAAAGCCCTACAAAATATATTTTTCTAGAATTTTCAAATATATGTCTTTCACCTATATATGAAAATATTAGCATCAGAAAAACTGAAATTAAATACCATAAAAATTGTTTGATCACAAATATATATTTATTACCCCCCGTCAAAAAAACATTAGAATAAGTAACACTATAAATATTAATCATGCCCCATATAGTTAATAAAGTAACTATTAAAAATAATTTAAGATCAATTATTACTAGTATGTTTTTTAGTTTTTGAAGCAATTTTATCTTTTTCTTTTAAGTGGAATATTCACAATAAGATGACTGATATTAGAATCATTAGACTCAACAAATACGTTTGCAGCTTCTTTATCTATTTCCATATATTTATCGATTACCTGTATAATTTCATCTCTAATTTTTTCTTGCAAAGCAGGATTAATAGACAATCTGTCAAATGTCAAAACAAATTGCAATCTTTCCTTTGCAATTGAAGAATTTTTGTCGCCTTTTTTAAACAAGAAATCTAATATCCCCACTTTATTCTCCCAACTTAGCTTTAAAAAAGTTTTTGATTTTATTGAACAACCCTTTATCTTCTTCAAAGGAAGGAAAATCAACCTTTTCTCCAATTAATCTTCTAGAAATCCTTTGAAAGGCCTTTCCTGAGATGGTTAAATCAGATGTAACAACCAATTCTCCCCTATTGGCAAAGGTTATAATTTCTGGATCTTCTGGAACTATACCCAATAATTGAATTCCCAAAATATGCAAAACATCTTCCACGTCCAGCATATTTCCTGATTTAACCATCGCATATCTGTATCTATTTAAAATAAGATAATGATCTTTAATCCCTTTTGCTTCCAACAAACCTATTACTCTATCAGCATCTCTAACAGCGGTAACTTCAGGAGTAGTTACGACGATAGCTTCATCAGCAAAATTTGAGGCTGCCATAAAACCCTGCTCAATACCTGCTGGAGAATCTAAAATCACATAGTCAAACTCTTTCTTCAAACCCTTTATTATCTCGCCAAATCTATCGATTAGTTCTGCTAAGTCTGATTTATCATGAATCTGGGAAGCAGCAAGCAAATACAATGAATTTAATCTTTTGTCCCTCACGATAGCCTGCTGGATCTTGCATCTACCTTCCATTACGTCCATTACGTCATAAACAATTCTTTTTTCCAGTCCCATTATAATATCTAAGTTTCTTAAACCAATATCTACATCAGCAAGAAGGACAGATTTGCCAAGACTTGCTAGCCCACCACCCAAATTAGCTGAAGTAGTAGTTTTGCCAACTCCACCTTTACCAGAAGTTACAACTATACACTTCCCCAAAATATCACTCCCCTATCAAAAATTTTCGCCCTGTCCAGGGCTCGATATTTATTTTATTATCTTTAAAATATGCAAACATATTATTAGTATTTATTGCACTTTTATCATTATTAGATAATAAACCTAAAACCCCTGCAATTGTTATCTGTACAGGGTCGAAATCTAGAGCAAATACTATAGAGGAATTATCCAAAATTCCAGCTTGGACTATTCCCTTTAAACTACCTAAAACTATTACTGAACCTCCAGCTGAAATTTTAGCACCAGCATTAACATCACCTAAAATTATAACATTTCCTTCGAAATCTATCTTTTGCCCAGATCTTAAGCTTTTATAAACATATTTAGTACTCATTTTATTGAAACATATTTTATTATCAAAGCTTTCAGTACTTTTATCTTCAATTTCATCTCTATCATCATCGTGATCATTATAAATTTTAAATGTATTTATCTCTTCAAAACGAGCCAACTTAAGTTTTAACTGCTCTATAAAAGATGCTTCTAAATCACATAATGATTGAATCTCAAAAATTATCTTTGTACCTTCAAAGAATTTTTTATTACTTTCAAAAAAAGATTTTACGTAAGAAATAACATCAGCTAATGAAGGCTTTTGATCAATTATTAATCTAAGAGCTCCTTTACTCCCTATCAAACGAAATTTTTTACCCCTTTCCATAACTATCTTTCCCTCAAACTAGGATTTGAAAAATAATAGTCTAGATAAGATTTAGCCACAGGACCAGAAAAAGACGCTCCCTCTCCAATATGTTCAAAGAAAACACAAACCACAATTTCAGGTGCATCATAAGGAGCTGCTACAACTATCCATGAATGAGGTTTTTTTCTGGGAGGGTCTTCTGCCGTACCAGTTTTTGCAATTGCGCTATATTTATCGCTATTTAATATCATGGCAGTTCCTTCTAGGACTGCTTTTCTTAAGCCTTCTCTCACTACCTCATAAGTTTTTTCGCTAAATTTAAAACCTTCATAGGAAGCATCTTCACCACTAATCAATTTACACCCCGCAAAACTACCTTTATTGACAAAGATGCTCATCATTCTAGCAACATCCAGTGGAGTAGTTCTTACAAAACCCTGTCCTATAGACATATTTACTGTGTCACCATCATACCATACGTCATTAAACTTTTTTTCTTTCCACTCCTTTGTGGGCAAAAAACCATTTTCTTCCCCTGGCAATTCTAAACCACTTGGCAAATCAAGACCAAACTTATTAGCATAATACCTTATCTTTTCAGGTCCTAGTCTTAATCCAAGAGTATAAAACACAACATCGCATGATTGTGCTATCGCTCTCTCAATATGAAGATGACCATGCCCGCCTGGAAGCCAACAATAAAACGTATGATTTCCTACTTTTAAATAACCAGGACAATAAAACAACTCTTCAGGCGTAGTAACCCCTTCTTCCAAAGCTGCTACACTAACAGCAATTTTAAATGTAGAACCAGGCGGAAAGGCAGAAAGAGCCCTATTAATAAATGGATGATCTTCTTTAAGAAGCTTATTCCAATCTTTTTGTGACATTCCATAAACCATCTTATTGGGATCAAAATCAGGTGAACTAGCAAGAGTTAATATCTCTCCACTTCTAGGATCAAGAGCTACTAGTGCTCCAGGTCTTTCATTCAAAAGTTTTTGAGCATATTCTTGCAAATCAGAATCAATATTTATTTTTATATTTTCACCAGGTATTGGCTTAGTTCCCTGGAATCTCTTTTGTATGTTACCAAAAGCATCTACAATCGTTATATCTGCACCATCCTGACCCCTTAGTTCCTTATCCTTTATTAATTCAACTCCAGTTTTCCCAACCATTTGATTTGGGTGTAAATAAGGAAATCTTTTTAAGTCGCTTTCCGAGGCTTCACCAACATATCCTATTGCGTGACAACCTACATTTTTCAGCGGATAATTTCTCATAGGTATCTCTATAAGCCTAAAACCCCTTTGTCTAAAAGTTAATTCCGATAAACTAAGATATTGTTTAGTATCTAATTTTTCATGGAGTATGTAAGGATAGGGATTTCCTATACTTTTCTTAATGGCATCATATATTTTTGTGCTATCTTCATTAAGAATTGGAGAAATATTGTCAGCTAGTTCTATTGCGTTCTTGTCATCTCTTGCCATAAACATTATTGCATGAGCAGAACTATCATATGCCATAGGCAGCCCCTTTCTGTCAAAAATCTTTCCCCTTGGAGCAGGTATAGGAAAGATTCTTGTAGTGCTATCAATCGTTACTTGCTTAAACTCATTGCCGCTAAACATAGCCAAAGAGATAAGTCTATAATTAAGAGCTGCCCAAAGAATACCTAAAAAACCTATCGACAAAAATTCCCGTCTTCTAATTCTCATTTTTGCTCACCAACAAATATTTATAAAATTTTTGAATTACTAATAAAAAGATTACGTTTAATAAGCTGTTAACTATTATAACCACCAAAAGATTAAAAAAATTAAAGACATTTATCAAAATAGCAATTAGGCTATATAGCAAAAAATAATAGATTACTAAAGCAAAGATAAATACAAGGTGCTTACTCCAACTAAAATTTTTTTCTAGATATAACTTTATAAATAAAATTATAAACAAAATTAAGGCCAAATTTGTTCCTAAATAAACCCCCAGTCTCAAGTCGTCAAAAAAAGAGAAAAAAGTTAATGGAAGCAAAATACTCTTTGAAAAATCAAAGTTGCAATATAAAGAGTATAAGATTGCTGGAGTAAGCGTTAACAAAACACTTGACAAACCGAACACGTTTACAAAAGAGAGAAATAAAACTTGAATTATGTAGAAAAAAATACATAATATAAAACTCAGCTTCCAAGATAGACCCATACTTCATTCACCGTTTGAATTTGTTTAATCGGTACCGCTGTAAAAACTGTGTTCAAACTTCCAACCTCACGTAGAGTCATAATTTTTGCGACCGGAATATTTGGTGGCAACAATGATGATGGAACACTTGCTGTAACTAAAACTTCAAGAGGATGAATTGCCGCAAAGACGCTCGGTACACTAAAAACTAACTGTTCAGAACCTGTTCCTTCTAAAATTCCATACAAGTTTGAACCATTTAGCTTAACTGGAATTTTTACTGATTTATCGCCTATATATGAAACTTTGGAAAAATTTGGCCCAACATCTGAAATTAGCCCCACAATACAACCATCAGAGATAACTGGCATTCCTATTTTAACTCCATCATTGGATCCAACATTAATTATTAGGTCTTGATAAAAAGGCTCAGTCCTATACAAAACTAAAGCCCTTAGAAGTTTAAATTTTGGATTTTGAGCTTTGAAATTTTGAAAAGCCTTTTCTTCATATAAATTTTGTATATCCTTCAACATCAACGCATAAGAAAGTCTAAGTTCCTCGTTTTGTTTCTTTAAATCTTCTATTTCTTTGTTAAGATTTACGTTATCGTTTACTATATTAGACAAATTATTTGAAAAAGTTCCTAAACCTGTTGCCCACTCGCTAAAAAGATATATAGGCGACAAAACAAAGAAACCTATTCTATTATAAATATTAAATTTATAATTTAAAAAAAGAAGGGATACACTAAAAATTAACGTTAAAAAAATTATTTTTTTTTTAGTTCTTGAAAACATGACCAAATCTGTCTAAGTCTTCTAATACCTTCCCAATCCCCTCAGCAACTGAAAGCAAGGGATCTTCCGCTAAATAAACGGGAATTTTTAGCTTTTCTGAAATATATTTATCCAATCCCTTAAGGAGCGCCCCACCACCAGCAAGCATTGCTCCTCTTTCCATAATATCAGATGCCAACTCAGGGGGAGTTTGTTCCGCTGTCAATCTTATTGTTTCAGTAATTTGATCAACAATAGGACCTATAACTTCCCTAATCTCAACAGACGTTAGGTTCAAGCTCTTTGGCAAACCAGTAATTAAGTCCCTTCCTCTAACTTCCATACTCTTTTCTTCTCTTAAAGGATAAGCAGAGCCAATATTAATTTTTATATCTTCAGCAGTTCTTTCTCCAATAAGTAAGTTATATTCTTTTTTACAATACTCCATTATCACCTCATCCAATTCATCACCTGCAACTCTCAAACTCTTTGCAACAACCATACCGCCAAGTGAAATAACAGCTACTTCTGTAGTCCCGCCACCTATATCAATAATTAAACATCCTTTAGGTTCATCAATAGGTAAGCCTGCACCTATAGCAGCAGCCATCGGTTCTTCAATTATGTAAGCCTCTCTACCACCGGCTCTTTGTGAAGCTTCTATTACAGCCCTCCTCTCAACACCAGTAATTCCTGATGGTATACCTACAACAACTCTAGGCTTAAAAATACCGCTTGAAAGGGCTTTTTTTATGAAATATCTAAGCATCATTTCGGTAGTCTCAAAATCAGCAATTACGCCATCTTTTAATGGCCTAACAGCAATTATATTAGAAGGTGTTCTACCAAGCATATTTTTTGCTTCCATACCTACAGCAACGGCTTGTTTTTTCTCAACGTTATAAGCAACTACTGAGGGTTCTTGCGTTACAATTCCCTTACCACGTACATAAACAACTGTGTTTGCAGTACCTAGATCAATCCCAATATCGTTAGATAACTTCATAAATCCAAACAACTTTTTTCCTCCTTATTGTTCACTAATAATTTTTGCGTTAATACCTTTCATCTTTAAGTTGTTAACAAGATTTAAAGCATCTTCCTTTTTATTAAGAGCAGCAACTTGTAACCAATAGCTTCCATTAGCCTTTAAAAGTATACTCGAATAACCCAATTTAAACAAATCCTTTTTCATTCTCACACTATCTTGCTCGTCATCAAAAGGACCTACTCTTACCTTGTATAACAAATTTGCCGCGTTTTTTAAATTGCTAATTTGAGACTCATTAACCGTTTTTTGACTGGTTTCTTCCGATACAGGTTTAGAGTTTTCACTGTTGGTAGCTCCATTATTATAACCTTTTTGTTGTAAATTTATATTAGAATCAGAATTCCTATCTTCTGGAGGAGTTTGAATCTCAACACTTTTATTTTCGTTAGATGCTGTAATCTGAGTATGTGGCTTGTTAAAAAATAAGAAATTAAAGCCTTTTCCAACCAGATAAAAACCAAAAAACGACAATAAACAAGCAAATATAATTATAGCAGCATAAAAGACCTTACTTTTCAAGAATATCACCCTCCAAGACTTTTTATGAAAGCCTGTTGTTCTTCATATGTTTGAGAGAAAAAGTGTGTTCCGTCTCCCTTTGCTACAAAATACAAATATTTAGTATGTGCTGGATGTAGAGCTGCTTCTATTGATTTGATTGAAGGGCTATTAATAGGAGTTGGCGGTAAACCGTAATGTATGTAAGTATTATAAGGTGATTCGATTCTTGTGTCAGCATAAGATAACACATCTTTGTGAACAGGAAGAAAATATTCCACGCTCGCACAGGATTCCAAAGGCATATTAATTTTTAATCTGTTTAAAAAAACCGAAGCTATTATAGGTCTCTCCTTATCAACTTTTGCTTCGCCCTCAACCAAAGACGCAAGCTTTAAGAGGTCATAATAGTCTTTTCTATCTCTAATAAGTGGCCACACCTTTTTCTCAAAATCACTTAATTGCATATCAATAATTTCTTCAGGTGGATCATTTTTGCCTATAAAATAAGTATCCGGAAACAAGAAACCTTCCAAAGAATTAGAATCAATTCCTTGTAAAAAAGGAAATTTCTTTGAAAAGGATTTTAAATCATTATAGGCTATATTTTCATACTCTTTATATTTAATATATCCGTCCTTCTTCAAAATCAAAGCCATATCTTTGATTCTTAACCCCTCAGGAAAGGTAACCCTTAAAACGTTATCTGGACCTTTTTGTATAGCATATATAGAATCTAAGAAGCTTCCACTCAAACTATAGTTACCAGGCTTTGGGTCAAAGTTTTTTATTCTAAAGTATAAATCAGCAAAAAACGATGGGGTAACACCATAAACTTTATAAAGTTTTTGAAGAACAACACTCGACGATTCACCTTTATAAACGTGAAATTCTACTTTGTTAGACAATCTATAAAATAAAACATATGGAAAATTAATTAATATCAAAAGCAAAATAACTAAAATAAGATATAAACTCCATCTCTTCAAACGAGATATTGTTCTTCTAAGTTGCATATTTTTATTTTATTTAAACTAAATTACTCTGAAATATCTTCGAAATCAAAACTTTCCTTTAAATATTGATATATTTTGTCGAACTCTTCATCTGTCAAAGATTCATCTACTTTTGTGTCCTCAGAACCAAATATTACTACTGGAGTCAAAAAGTTATCGTTTTCTTGTCTAAAAATTGATATCTCAGGAACATATTCACTATCAACTTCTTCTTCAAAGTAAGGAGTAAGTACAAAATACAATTTGTCATCAAGCTCAAACTTGTCTAATAACTCGTATTGCTTTTTAACCCCATCTTCTTCTTCAATTTCAAAAATTTCCAATTCATCGAACTCTCTATCTTCTTCCACGATTCACCTCGCTTCAATAATATCAAAACAATATGTTATCATTTTAACTAAAATATATCAATTACTACGGAGGTAATAGGTTTGGATTTTAAAGTTTTTGAAGGTAATATTTTAAAACTAATTAATCGCTATAAGGAAATAAATGAACTTTTATCTAGTTTAGAAATAATAAATAATCCTTCTAAGCTTATATCGCTATCTCAGGAAAAAGCAGAACTAGAAGAAGTTGTAAATAATTATAATGAACTAAATAAGCTGAAAAATTACTTATCAGACCTCAAAGAATTAAAAAATAGTGAAGATGAAGAAATAAAAGCTTTAGCAGAAGAAGAGTTTCAAGTTGTAGAGAAAAATATTGAAAATTTAGAATCAAAGTTGCTAAATTTTATTTTGCCCAAAGATCCCCTTGATGAAAAAAATATAATTCTTGAAATCAGAGCTGGTGCAGGTGGAGAAGAAGCAGCATTATTCGCATCAGAACTTCTAAGAATGTATCTTAGATATGCTGAAAGAAAAAATGCTAAGACAGAAATATTATCTATCAACGAAACAGGAATTGGAGGTATAAAAGAAGCAATAATTTCAATAAAGGGGAAAAGGATATATAGCAGGTTAAAATTTGAAAGCGGGACTCATAGAGTACAAAGGGTGCCAGAAACTGAATCTGGTGGTAGAATACATACCTCTACAGCAACTGTTGCTGTGTTACCAGAAGCAGATGAAATTGACATTACAATTGATGAAAAAGACTTAAAAATTGACACCTTCCGCGCCGGTGGAGCAGGTGGACAACATGTCAACAAAACTGATTCTGCAGTAAGAATAACACACTTGCCCACAGGAATAGTAGTCGCTTGTCAAGATGAGCGTTCTCAGTTCCAGAATAAAGAAAAAGCTATGAGAATTCTAGCTGCAAAAATCCTTGAGGAAAAGAGAGTTGCATCAGAAAAAGAAATAGCAATGTCTAGAAGAATACAAGTTGGATCGGGTGATAGAAGCGAAAAAATTAGAACTTACAATTTTCCTCAAGGCAGGGTAACTGATCACAGAATAAATCTTACTTTATACAGATTAAACGAAGTTTTAGATGGCGATTTGGATGAAATAATTGATGCCCTCATTGCTGCCGAAAATATAAGAAAATTAGAACTTTTATCTGTTAAATAGTTTTAAATTAAAAAATCAGAGCTTTGTAAAATCCTTAACCAACTTAACCAAAAACCTCATCTTTGGGGAAGAGTGATAGTGTTGTTATTTGGCGAAGGAATTTTTTGATTTTCATTAACTGTAGACTTAGCGTTATTGACATTAGTTTTAGTTCCATTTTTCGTAGTAGTTTTATTCTGTGCTTCGTTCGTTGTTTGATTTTGAGTAGCTTTTTGAAGAACTGTATTTACACTATTGTAAGTAGCTTTGTCTTCTGGAAATGGAAAAGTTAATGGCACATCAGGATTAGCGTTTGGAAAAACACTTTTAATAATTGAAACAACTTTTTGAGTTGGCCATAAGTAATCTACCCCATATGCATATTTGGGTACCATTCCCTCATCTAAAAAGATTCTTTTAATCTGAAAGTTTGGCTGGTTTACAATATCTTTCACTGCAAGGGCCCAACTTAGTGCATCGTTAAACGACATATCTGTTTGTACGTTATCCAATACTACCTTTAAAATATCTGGTATCTTTGTTATCATCGCCGGACTTGAAAAAAGTTGATTTTTAACTGCAAGGAGAAATTCCTGCTGTCTTCTCATTCTTCCAAAATCACCTAAAGCATCATGCCTAAATCTCACATATTCCAAAGACTGTAACCCATTTAAATGCTGCATACCAGGATATAAATCAATAGTAAAATGAGCCCAATTGTCAACGTAATACATTCTCTTGTCAACGTTAATATCTACTCCACCAATAGCATCTATAATTTTCATAAATCCCTTATATCCTAAAATTACATATTTATCAGGTTTAACCCCAATAAAATTAGTAAGTGTTCTAAGAGCTAGTTCTGTATTTCCATAAGCATAAGCAGCATTAATTTTGTCATAACCGTGTCCTGGTATTTGTACAAGAGTGTCTCTCGGCACCGACATCATGGTTATGGTTTTATCATTCGTATTGATATTTAACCAAAGAATCGTATCAGTTCTATGAGTCTCATCGACATCATCTATACCAAAAAGCACTAAATTAAGTTCCCCTTTTGCAGGCTGAGCCATAAAATTAGGGGTTAGCAAGTCGCTAATATTTTTAGTAGGAGTAAACAGGCCGAAAACAAAGCCACAAAATCCAGACAAAAAAAACAACACTCCAAATAAGATCATAATTTTTTGTCTGGAAGAATTTCTTCTTTTCCTTAAAATCCTTTTAGGTATTTCGTTATTCAAATTTTCTAAATTTTTATCCATAAAAGCTCCTAAAAAATTTAAAATCTAAGAGTTATAGAAGCTAAATGTACATCTTTCATAAATTGTACATTTTGTCCTGTTATTAACCCTAAAGAATCCTTTAGTGTAGCATAATCTACTATCATAGAACCTGTCTTAACTCCTATATCATAGTGAACCGCTCCATCATGATAACCTACCTCTAAAAGCAGATTCTTTTTGTCAAGAGCAAGAGTGCGATAACCAATTCCAGTTACAGGTTTTATTCCAATTTTTAACTTCCCATCACTTAAAGATAGAGATACATCAGATGAAATTATAGCATCACTTCTGCTATCAAGTTTATATCCCCAGGAAAATTGTAAATTTACAGTCTTTTTCGTATGTACCCCTGAGTCATCCTTAAGCTCTTCAGTAGCAAAAGACGGTGTAACTCCGTATTTAAATCTATTAGTAGAACTCTCCCACATATAGCCTGGCTGCAACATAAAAAATTTATGTATATATATAGTTTTTCCAGTTTTGTCATCCCTTAACCAGAAGTCACCCTTTGCCAAGGAGAATCCAACACTAGATATATCATTTCTATGAGCCAGACCAATTTCAAAAAGTCCACCCTTTAGTGTTCTTCTAGGTATTTTTCCATTTTCATCAGAAGAATTTTGAGTACACCAATCAAAGCCTGTTTCATGAGGCGTCATCCAAAGAAACCCAAAACTCGTTTTGCCAGCTTCAAAAGGTAAACTAAAACCATATATATCTGAGTCAAGTTGGTCAAGATTTTTTATTCTTCCAGGAAAGTGTCTAAGAGAATGAGTCATTAATAACTGCAAACCTCTACTAGAAGCTATCGAAGCTGGATTAAATGGGAAAAAGTTTAATCCTTTTTCTACAGAAGAACCAAATGATAGTACGCTTCCCTCAGGCGTTAATTTAATATAATTTAGATTGTCTGCAAAAGAATTTTTGCAAACAACAATACTTAAAAATAGAAAAAAAAAGGCTACTCTCCCTCGTCCTTTTAACATACTTTATTTTGTCAAGAGCAAATTAAAAAAAAATTAAAAATTTATTGTTCTTCCTTTTCAGAGTCTCTTCTTAAAAAGCTTGGAAGATCGTCGAAACCAAAGTTAACTGTTTCATCAAATAAACGCTTTTTAGAAGGAGTTGAATAAGTTGAATCTGTCTTTTTCTTTAGAGGTATATCGCTTGCAGTTTCTGAAAATCCTGTAGCAATAATAGTTATTCTTATAGAATTCTCCATTTCTGGGTTAATAACCGCCCCAAATAATAAGTTAGCATTCTCAGAAGTCAATGAGCCTAGCTCATCTGCAGCTTCATTTATTTCAAGCAAAGTCAAATCATAACCGCCTGTTACGTTCATAATAATGTTTGTTGCCCCTTTTACAGGTATTGTCAGAAGAGGCGAATCAACAGCGCTTCTAACTGCATCAATAGCTCTCATTTCATCTTGTCCATATCCAACCCCCATAATAGTATTTCCAGTATTAGTAAGAACAGATTTAAGATCTGCAAAATCAAGATTTATAATACCAGGTACAGTTACAAGATCAGAAATTCCCTGTACCCCTTGTCTTAACACGTCATCGGCTAAACGAAATGCTTCTAAAAAAGAAAGTTTCGAATCTGCAAAAGTCAAAAGCCTTTGATTATCAATTACAATATATGAGTCAACAATCTTTTTAAGTTCCTCCAAACCCTGATCTGCATTCTTTTTTCTCTTAGGCCCCTCAAATTTAAACGGAAATGTAAGAACAGCTACAGTCAATATACCCATTTCTTTTGCAATACTTGCAATATATGGAGCAGCACCTGTGCCTGTACCACCACCTAAACCTGCTGTTATAAAAGCCATATCAGCTCCTTCTAAAATGCTCCTTAAATCATCTTCACTTTCTTCAGCTGCCTCTCGCCCAAGATCAGGATTAGCTCCAGCACCCAAACCTTTTGTTGCTTTAGGACCTATTTGTAACTTTTGATCAGCTCTGGACAAACTAAGAGCCTGAACATCAGTATTAATAGCCCAAAACTCAACAGAAGAAAGACCTGCCTCAATCATTCTATTTATAGCATTGCCACCCGCTCCTCCTATGCCTAAAACCTTAATAGAGGGACCCATTTTTTCATCATACATATAAAAACCTCCCACTTATCGTCCTCTTTTTAAAAAAATTTCAAAAAATTTCTTTATTAGATTTTGGTTGTCATACTTATTAGATAATATTGTATTATTTAAAGCATAATTAATCAAACCCAAAACAGTTGAGTGCTCATAATCCCTTTTCTCATTTATTGAAAAAGTAAAAGGTCTCCTAACCTCAACCGGGCATTCAAAAATTTCTTCAAATAATTTTTTAAAAACAAATAACTTAGAACCTTGTCCGGTAAGATAAATTCTTAAAGGGATCATATTATCAGAAATTTTTTTTAGTTTATCATAAATATATAACACAATATCTTCCGATCTCGAATAAATAATATTTTTTAAAAAACTTTTAAAATCATCATGATCTTCAGGTTCAGAAAAGTCTAACTTTAGTTTCTCTGCCTCATCTCTATTTACCTTAAGACCAAACGATATATCTCTAGTAATGTTTTCTGAACCTAACAAAACTGTAGAAGTAAATTCTGGAACTCCTGAAGAATACAAAACAAAATCAGTCGTCAAAGCACCGATATCCACTACTAAGAACTTGGGAATTAGATAATCATTATCTTTCAAAATAGCATTTGCACTTGCAATTGAACTAGGAAGGATATCTACTAAATCTAGATGCAAAGAGCTAAACAACTCTTTAAGGGTTTTATAATAGGTTGAAAGCATATATATAACGTGAAAATTTGCTTGAAGCGATTTACAAAACATCCCTGATGGATTTAGTGTTTCAAATGAATTATCAACTAAAAATGATCTTTTACAAATATGCACAGGAGTATAATCTTTTTCTTCTGAAATATTTAGAAGTAAGTCATTAATTGTTTTAGTTCTGATTTGAGTTTCTTTAGAATATTTTTGTTCAATTTTAATATTCTTTGAAATATAAACTTTTCCTGAAAGGTTTAGTATACATTTCTCTTTAAAATTAGAACCTTCCCTCTGATAAATAGATTTCAAACCGGCATTTAAGATTGATCTTACCTGTTCAAAATCATATATTGTACCATTCTTAATCCCATATGAGGGCAAAGATATAAAGTGTGCAATGGCTTTATTAGAAAGTTGATCCTTTCCAACAACAATTCTTATAAAACTACTACCAAGGTCAACAGCTAAAATATTGCTCTCTTTTATATCACTCATACCTTGATGAAGGAGGAGTAAACAATAAATGTCTTATAGCAGTTATATTATTAAAAATTCTTATACCAAATAGTATTACAGCCGCTATATACAGATCGATTCCTAATAGATCTCCTGCATAAGTCAGACCAGCTGCAACAATAGAATTACCAAAAAAACCTGTTATAGCTTGCCATCCACTAAACTTCCCCTCTAAACCACTTTTAAATGCGCCAAAAAATGAATCAGCAAAAGCAAGAATAACAACTGCCATGTATTTAGTATAAACAAATGGCATCTCTATAGGGAAAAAGTAAGCTGCAATCATTCCCAACACAAAACATAGCAATATAAACCACATAAGTTATTCTCCTTTATTAATCAGAGTTGCATAATTAATCTGTATATTTGCACTGAAAGCAGGAATATAAAGAGAATCTGACTTTTCAACAGAAACCCTTATTCCTAATAGCTTCAAATAGTCAATTATACCGCCGCTCATCGTCAAAGAGTTATAAAGCATTTCCGGTGAACCTATTGCTTTTATTATAAAAGGAGGAGCAAGCCTTACACCATTTACAAGTATAACAGGACCAGCACATCTTATTTCAGAAATTGCAACGAGTCTTTGATCGTTAACGCTTATTGCTTCTGCACCACCAGCTCTAAGCTCGTTCACAACCCTCAACAAATCCTCGTCATGAACTAAAGAAGCGTTGCCTTCTTGACCATTTTTCGCATCCTTTACGGTAACTATCACGCCTGGACCTTTAACAGGAGTAGAACCAGCCAAAAGCGCAACTTTTTTACTCTCTTCCCCTATTGAAATATTTTTATTTTTTTCTTGCTCTAGCTTATTTTGAAGATCCATTATTTTTTGTCTGGAAACAAACAGTTCTCTTTCCAAATCGAGTCTCTTATTTTCGGCTTCTTTCAAAAGGCTAGCCATCTCCTCTGCCTGCCTTGTAGGAATAAGGTGAAACAAATCTTTTTGAGTTCTGTATTGAACTACGATAAAAAATCCTAAAATAAAAGCAATAATACCTAAGATTAACTCCCACCTTTTTGGCGGATGAATGCTGTGAATAACCTTTTCTTGAATATGATGAACTTTATTTTCACCGTTCATTTCTTAACCACAAGCCTTCTTTCGTCTAACAAAATTATCTCCTTGGGCCATTTTTTATTATTCAAATTTTCTAAAAAACTAAAAATATTTCTAAATTTTTCTTCAAAGTTACCATCATTTTTAAACTCAAAAACTGTTGTACTTTTATCCTTAAACTTTATAATATCATCATAAAAAAATATATAATCTGGGATAAAACCATAAAAAGTAGAATAATAAACAATATTTTGTAACATATCAAAAAATTCACTACTTTTTATTATACTATTGACATCTATAACTTTTTTATTCTTTAAATTTTCATTTGATATTACGTTTCCATTTAGATCATAAAAATTGCTATCAGAACTCGCCTTTACTATGTAATCTGGAATATAAAAAGTTACATCAACTCTTCCTAGGCTTGTATGAGTTATTGATTTAATCTTATAAAAATTATTGTTTTCAATTTGATTTTTTAAATTGTTAAGGAAGGTTTTATAGCCCAAAATCCCATATTTATCTTTATGTAAAATGTAAAAACTTTTATTTTTTATATAACTTGACATACCTTCAACTTTCAAGGAAGTAAAGCTATTTGTTGAAAAAATAAACCAAAAAAAATAACATAAAGCAAAAAAAAATATTATAGAAACTAAAAGATTAATCCTCCAACGCCAGTTTGACAAGAAGTTTAACAATTTCCTGGAACGAATATCCAGCAGCTTTAACCTCCTTAGTAAAAAGACTATTTGCAGTCAAACCAGGAATAGTGTTTATTTCAGAGAGGTAAATGTTTTCATATTTATCTACAAACATATCAACCCTGCCAAAACACTTGCAATCAAAAGCCTTATATGCTTTTATTGCTAGCTCTTGTAATCTATCCTTTAGGTTGTCATTTAATCTTGCAGGAACAATTTCGTCACACAATTGAGGATTATATTTCGACTCATAATCAAAAAATTTTGTTTTGGGCAATATTTCAACAAGAGGCAGGGCAATTACATTGCTGTTTCCGATAACACCACATGTTATCTCTTTTCCATGTATAAATTCTTCAACCAGAACAATTGGATCGTATTTAAATCCAAGCTCCAAGGCATCTTTCAATTCGTTATTATTGTTCACAATAGATACTCCTACACTTGAACCTTGCGAATTAGGTTTTACAACTAAAGGAAAGCCTTTCAAACGCACAAATTCCAAAACCTCTGTAGAATCCTTTGTTCTTATAGCAATAAAATCTGGTTGTGGAAATTCCAAAGATTTACAAATTAATTTGTACCTGTATTTGTCCATAGTTATTGCACACGAAAAAACTCCAGAACCGATATATTTTATTCCAAGAGTATCCAAAAAACCTTGTATAGAGCCATCTTCTCCAGGCTTCCCGTGTAAAACTGGAAAAACAAGATCAAAATTTTCACATAATATTTTTTGACACAATTCATAAGGAGAAAGTGTAGCAATATCCACCATTTCAACGATATATTCAGTATTAATCAAGGACTTATAAACGTTCTCTGCAGACCATATAGAAACTTCCTTTTCTGAAGAAGTTCCACCACATAAAATCAAAATTTTCATAATTCATCACCGGATAAAATTGGCAGTTCTTTAAATTCTCCCAAAAATCTTACCTCTGGCTCCAATAAAATATTGTAGCTTTCCAAAACCCTATCTTGCATCAATTTTATTATCTTTACAGCGTCAGAAGTGGAACCTCCAATATTTTCTAAAAAATTTGCATGTTTCTCAGAAACTCTAACCCCACCAAACTTGTAACCTCTAAAACCCAAACTATCAAGCAGTTTCCCAGCCCAATTATCCGGTGGATTTTTGAAAACACTTCCAAAAGTTTTAATTCCATGTGGCTGAGATGATTTCTTTTTATTTAAAAGTTCAAGAGTTTTAGCAAAAATGTTCTCAGACTTATCAAAATTTATCTCAAAATATGCTTTCAATATAACTTTATCTTTAATAGAACTCTTTCTATAAGAAAATTGTATATCACCTGAATCTATTTCACCAAAAGTTTTACTAGCACAGTCAAAGACAAAAATTCTTTTTAGATTTTTTGAAAAATCTGAACCAAAACAACCTGCATTACCAAAGATACAGGCTCCAATTCTTCCTGGTATTCCTGCTGCAAATTCAAAACCACTTATACCTTTTCTGGCACACCACCATGAAAGAGCGCTTGAGGAAACGTTTGCATCAACCTCTAAACAATCAGAAACAATATTAATTCCCTCAGAAGAACTTAAAGGAATAACATATAAAATATTTTTAGAGAAATAATCATCAGAAAAAATAACGTTCGAACCGTTACCTAATATCACGAAATCGTCTATCTCTCCCAAAATAACAGGTAAATCAGAACTTTTAAGAAGATAGACACTTCTGCCTATACCACCAGTTCCAAAAGTAGTAAGGTTTTTAAGTTGAAAGTTCCGAAGTATTCGGATCACTTATCTCTTTTCTTTCACCTTTTTTAATATCTAAGAAAATTGATGCCACCTTATCACAGATCTTTGTAATATCGCCTGCACCCATAAACAAGTATACGTTCTTTTCACCATGTATTTCTTGGATAAGCTCATAAATCGAGTCTTTAGAAACAAAAAAAACGTTGTCTTTCATCCTCTTTTTACACTCTTCGAACAATTTGTTACCCAAATAAGGATTCGCCGTCTTTTCACCTGCTGGGAAAACATCAAAAAGCAATAAAGTATCTGCTTTTGTTAAAATATCACAAAAATTATTCAAAAATTTTTCAGTTCTGGAAAATCTGTGAGGCTGGAAAATCAGGACTAGGTTTTTATCTTTAAATATACTTCTCGCTGTATTTAAAACTGCATTTATCTCCTCGGGATGATGAGCATAATCATCAATAATGTAAGGATCTTTACACTTTAGTTCAAATCTTCTTCTGACCCCTGAGAAGGATGCAATTGAATCAAATGCAGAAACAAAATCAAGTCCAATTATTTTAGCAACACTAAATGCTGCAAGCGAATTCAAAACATTGTGAATTCCCGGAACATTCAACGTTATTTCTCCAATTTTTTCACCTTCAATATAAAGGTCATAATAGCTACCAAAACCGCTCAATATTACATTTTTACACTGTACTTGATTGTTGTCACCAAAGCCATAAAAGATTTTTTCTTTATCTGTTATTCTTTCTGCAACGCTTCTAGTAACAGCGTGATCCCCACAAACTACCAATTTTCCATCTTCACTTATTCCCTGCATAAACTTTTCAAAGTAATCTTCAACCATTTTTAAATCACTAAAAAAGCTAGGATGATCAAAGTCAATATTAGTAATAACAGCAATATTGGGCTTATAATTCAAAAACGAGCCATCACTTTCATCGGCCTCAATTACTATATATGGGCCACTTCCATGCCTTGCATTAGCACCATAATCATTTAACTCACCACCAATCAAGAAAGAGGGATCAAGCCCCCCATCGTTAAGCATCTTGCTAATCATTGAAGTAGTAGTTGTCTTGCCATGTGTTCCTGCAACAGCAATTGAAAATTTTTGTTCAATTATTTTAGATAACATTTGTGCTCTCGATAGCACTGGAATATTTCTTTGCCTTGCACTCAAAAGCTCACAATTATCAGATGGTATAGCTCCAGAATATACAACTGCATCAACGTCTTTCGAAATGTTGTCAGGACTATGACCTATGTATATATTTACTCCTTTTTGTTTTAACTTTAAAAGAGACCTAGATTCTTTCTTATCAGATCCCGAAATAATCTTTCCATCTTCGAGAAGAAAGAACGCTAAAGCGCTCATGCCTGTCCCACCAATCCCAATAAAAAAAACCTTCTTCAAATTTTTCACAATGTTTTCCATTAAGAAATTATCATCTTCCTTTCTATAATTTTTTCAACAAGATCAACAATATTTTTTGTTGCATCAATCTTTTGAAGCTTTAAAAGTTCATCATAATTCACATTAATACTTTTATTATTTAATTCAAATATTTCTCTAATCATATTATATAGTAAGTTTTCAGAAAGTGCATTCTGAAATATAACTTTTCCAAGTCCCAATTTTTCAAGATAAAGAGCATTATATTTTTGATGCGATTTTGCTCCTGGATAGGGAATTAAAATAGCTCTTTTTCCTGTCTTTATAATTTCAAATACTGTAGATGCCCCGCTTCTAGAAATAACCAAATCTGATAATGCATACAGCAAGGACATTTCTTTAAAGTATTTGAAATTAACGTATTGACATTTTAGATCTCTTATTTGAGGAACAAATTGTTCGCCTGTAATATGTATTACAAGATACTTCTCATCAAGCATTGGCAATAAGGCCCATACTGTCTTATTTATTGCCTCAGAACCTTGGCTTCCACCAAAACATAAAATGGTTCTTTCCAATTTCTTAAATCCCAATCTTTTCTCTGCCTCTTCTATTTTAACTTCTCCAATATTTTCTCTAACTGGAAGCCCTGTAAATATTACTTTACTTTCTGGCAATTTTGGATCAGCTTCTGGAAAAGAAGTCATTATGAATTTAGCAAATCGAGAAACTAGATAATTTGTCAATCCTAACTTATAATTTTGCTCGTGAGATAATATTGGTATGCCTAACATATAAGCTGAAATACAAGGTGCAACGCTTGTATGACCACCAAAGGAAATTAAACAGTCAGGCTTAAATTTTATCATTTCTGGAATGAGTTTCAAAGATAAAAAAATAGTTTTTATAATTGACAAAAATTGCACAATTTTTGTCATCCCAACAAATGGGTAAGAAGGTATTTCTTTCTTTTCAATCCCCTCAAGCTTTGTGTTCTTAAGAAGTGTACCTTGAGACCAAAAGGATATTTTTGATTCAGGATGTAATTTCTTAAAAAGCTCTGCTACACAAAGTGCAGGATAAAAGTGACCGCCAGTACCAGATGTGACAATTAAAATTCTCATTGCAGACCTCTTGGCAAATCAGAATAAAATCTATAACATATGGCAATCATTATCAAATTGATTATTTCAGAAGTTCCTCCATAACTAAGAAAAGGCAGTGGCACACCAATAACAGGTATGATGTTTAAAACCATAAAAACGTTCAAAAAACACTGCAAACCCAATATTGTAGCAGTCCAAAAAATAAATGATTTGTCAAAGGGATCTGTAACCTTTTTTGCCATCTTAAAAAGTAAAAGCACAAGATTTAAAAAGCCAAACAAAAAGGCAACCCCTCCAACCATACCAACCTCTTCTGAAAAAACAGAGTAAACAAAGTCTGTATGTGCTTCTGGAAGATAACCTAATTTCTGTTTTCCACTACCAAGTCCTTGTCCAAAAAATCCACCATCCCCGATACCATATAGAGCTTGAACAATCTGATAACCACTAGTTCGCATATGAGCCCACGGATCAAAATTTGACGTTATTCGTTGAAGTCTATATGGAGCGAGAAGCGCTCCAATCAAAAGAATTACAAAAACAATACTTGTTATACTTAACCAAAACCTAAAATTTATTCCCATAAACAATAAAAATAAGAACACCGTAACAACTATTAAGGTCATCGTGCCATAGTCCGGCTGCATTGCTATTAGAATACTAATAGGAACAAGATACAATGATATATTAACTATAAAACCTGATATATTATTTTTTAAAGCCAAAAAAAATGAAGCGCTTCTAGCAATTTTTAACCCCAAAGTTAGCTTTACAAATTCCGAAGTTTGAAATGATATTAAACCAAGATTAATCCATCTTCTAGCTCCATTAATTTTATGGGAAAAAAAAGGTACGAGAGTAACTATTAAGAGAGCTATGCTTAAATAGAATAAAGAATCAATATATCTTTTAACAAAGCTTGATGGTAATTTAACTATGATAAAGAAAATCAACCATCCTATAACAAAGTAAACAATAGCATGTTTAAAAAAACTCAGTGGATCTGAATAAAGCTGAATCCCCAATTGGGCAGCTGAACTAGCAGTAAAGAGCGTACCTACTAGACTTAGTATGAAAGTCAAAAGCAATAAGAGCCTTTTGTCTTTCATCCTTTTCATGTTATTTCCTCACATTTGCTCTTCTCTTTAACTTTTTTCTTAAAAATCTTTCCTCTTTCTTCAAAATTTGCAAACATATCAAAACTCGCACACGCCGGAGAAAAAAGAACTATATCATTTGGCTTTGCTAATTCAAAAGCCTTATCAATCACATCATCAAGCGAATTTAAAACAAAAAGGTTTGGAAAACTCTTAAAGTGATCAAAAAATCTTTTTTTTGCTTCTCCAAAAAGAATTATTGCTTTACAAGTTTTACTTGCTAGACTTACAAGCTCATCCAAAGGCGTATTCTTATCTTTACCTCCTAAAATTAAAATAAGATTGTTATTCTCACCCCATGTTTTTAGTGCAACAATAGTAGATTCTGGATTCGTTGATTTAGAATCATTTATCCAAGTTATCCCTTTATGAGTATAAAATCTTTCTTGTCTGTGCTCAACTCCTGAAAAAGTAGATAAAGCTTTTTCTATATGTTTTGGTTCTACTGAGGAAAGATAAAGCGAGCTTGCTACAAATAAAGCATTTTCGATATTGTGTTCTCCTTTTAGAGAAAGATCAGATAAATCAATAATTTTGACAAAATCTAAATTATCTTTAACAAAAATTTTATTTTCAATAACCCCCGCTATAGAGAAATCCTTTCTCTTAGAAACGTTTAGAATTTTTGTTTTCAAAGTTAAATTTTTAATATTTTTCTCTAAATAAGGATCGTCTTTATTATAGATAGAGTAACCATTTTCTTGATTTTTAAATAAATGAACTTTTGCGTTAAAGTATTCATCTAAATTAGCATATCTATCTATATGATCTAGAGTTAGATTTGTAATCATTGCTATTTTTGGTTTCAAAAAAATTGAATTTTCGATCTGATATGAACTCAACTCCAAAACAAGATTAGAACCAGTTACAATATCATAAATAATTTCAGAAAGAGGAGTCCCCACATTCCCCGCAACATAATAGGGCATTTTTGCTACCTCAAAACCATATCCTATCCACTCAGTAACTGTAGTTTTCCCATTGGTTCCAGTTACCCCTATAGTATTTACCCCATCAGGTAAAAGCCCAAATACCAAATCCAACTCTCCAACTACAGGAATGTTCTTTTTTCTAGCAAATTCAAAAAATTCTAAATTCAAAGGAACTCCAGGGCTTTTAATTATCCATGAAGCTTTGTCTAAAATCTTTGGGTTATGTTCTCCTAAAAGATAATTTATCTCTTCAATCTCAGGAAACTTTAACTGATTTTTATCTGTCACCACAATTTCAACACTTTTTAATTCACTCTTTAAAAGTCTAGCAATGCCAAAACCGCTTTTACCATAACCAACTATAACAATCTTAGTTGGAACCTTAAGCTTTTTAAATATTTTCTCCCAATTTAACAACATATCTGTATGCTCACAGCAAGAAGTGTAAACAGTAAAGATACAATAAAAAATCTCATAGATATGTGTGTCTCCTTTACATTAGATAATTCAAAATGATGGTGAAGAGGGCTCATTTTGAATATCCTTTGTTTTGTTCTTTTATAATATACTACCTGTATAATCACAGAAAGAGTTTCAATTATAAATGGCATTGCAGAAATAATGAAAAAGACAATTCTATTGGTAAAAATCGCAAGTATTGCTAAAAGGGCACCTATACCAATTGAACCAGCATCACCCATAAATATTTTTGCCGGATTTACATTAAACCACAAAAAAGAGAGCAAAACCCCAATAAAAGAAAAAAGCATTAAGGTTAATGGTACGTCTCCATCTAAATACGAAAAAAACAAATATCCAAAAAGAATAGATAAAGAGCACAGTGCAGCTAGACCATCAAGACCATCAGTTAAATTAACAGCGTTGGTAGAACCGCTTATTACGAAAATTAGAAACGGCCACAAAAATATGCCTGGAACATAAAACTGTATTGTAGGAGATATTTGAAGCCTCGTAAAAATCTGAGAATTAAGAATAAAAGCTAGAAAAAACACTGCTACAAAGGAAAATATCACAATTAAAATCATCTTTTGTCGAGGCTTTAAGCCTTCGTTCTTCCCCTTTTTTATTGAAAGAAAATCGTCTATAAAGCCAATTATAAAAAATGGAAGGGAAATAAGAAAAATTATAAAGGTCCTTGAATCAAAGAAGGGTAAAAATAAGGCAACAACGATAATAAAAAATATCCCAGATGCAGTTGGCGTTCCCGTTTTTATTTTATGAGTTTCGGGCCCTTCCTCTCTTATCTTTTGACCAAAAAATTTTCCAAAATGTCTCTCCCATATTGAAAAAGCAAGAATCCCTATAAAAAAGCTAAAAAAGAGCTCGATCATTTATAAAGCTAACCTCCAGTTTACAAATAAACTCTTATTCTTTAATCCCACAACTCAAGTACTTTCCACGTTTTTGTAGAGTTTGAACCCTTAATGTAAACAAGATCTTCTTTTGATAAAATTTTAGCTAAATCTTCTTTCACCTCATCAATACCTAAATTTTTAAACCTTAATTTAGAGTTACGACCTACTGATTTTACAAATTCTGTTCCAACAAAGTACACCAAAAAAGGATCTAATTCTTCAATCTTTTTTATAACCTTCTTGTGCAAATCTCTAGACTTATCCCCAGCTTCAAGTATATCTCCGAATACAAAAATCTTTCTTCTGTTACCAAATTTTAAACTTTTGATTGTTTCTAATCCCTTTAGAAAAGAAGTGCATGTTGCATTGTAGGAATCGTCAATAACAATTTGATCTCCTAGTTTTTTAATTAAAAATCTACCCTGTAAAGGGTGATAGCCTTGTAAATTATCATTTATTTCATTCCAGTCCAGACCTAAAAATCTTGCAACCGCTACCGATGCCAAAAGTGGTTCAAATTGTGGCAAAAAGATGTTTGGAGCTCTCAAAACAAAGTTTCCAAATCTACCAGACAATTCAAGTCTTGATCCGTGTATAAAAATTTCATGTGATTTTATGTAAAGATCTGATTCTTTCCCAAACCAAATAACCTCTTTAGGTTTTCCCTTTTTATCCTTAAGCATCTCACCAAAAATTTTTCTGCTATATTTACAATTGAAATTTAAGAAGGCACTGTCCACAAAGTCTAAAATTTCACCCTTTGCTCTTGCTATGTTTTCCATCGAACCAAGAAGCCCAATATGAGATTCTGCAATTCTTGTAATTATGCCAATATCAGGCATTGCTATTGAACAAAGCTGAGAAATTTCTCCTTTTGAGCGCATAGCCATTTCAAATATCCCAAACTTATCATTTTTTTTTGCTCTAAAAAGACTTAATGGCAAACCTATTTCATTATTGAAATTTCCAAAAGTTGATACCGTTTGATACCCTTTAAGAAGAGTTTTTAAAATCTCTTTGGTAGTTGTCTTACCAACACTTCCAGTAATGCCTATAACTTTTTCAATCCTTTGTCTAAACCCTCTTGCAATATCATGCATGGCAAGAATGGTATTTGGAACCTTTATAAATGAAAAATCAGTTCCAAAAACTATATTTCCTAAAGTATTAGCAACCTCTGCCAAGCTCAATTCAGAAATTATCCCAAAAGCACCTTGTTCTAAGGCATTCTTAATAAAGTTGTGTCCATCAAAATTCTTCCCTTTAATTGCAATAAAAAGTTCTTTTCCTTTAATATCTCTTGAATCTATTGAAATTCTTTCAAATTCCATAGGGCCAACTCTTTCAATTTCACAATTAGTTAAAGACGTTACAAAACTTAGCAAAATAGAATCATCAACTTCAAAATTGCGAATGTTATTTATTTTATCTATATCTTTGTCAGCGCTCAATGTATTAAAGCTTAAACCTCCTTATAATTTATCTATGAATTAACTCTTTAACAACTTCTTTGTCCGAAAAAGGATATTTTACACCATTTATCTCTTGATAATCTTCATGGCCTTTTCCTGCAATTATTATTGCATCATTGTCTCTTGCAATCTCTATAGCTCTTTTTATCGCTTCTCGCCTATCTGAAAGTATCTCAAAATTTGAATTTTTTACACTTAAAAAGCCAGATTTTATCTCATCAATAATTGACATCGGGTCCTCATAACGAGGATTGTCTGAGGTAATTATTGTATAATCTGAAAACTGTGCAGCTATTCTACCCATAATAGGTCTTTTACCTTTATCTCTATTGCCACCTGCTCCAAAAACTAAAATTATTTTCTTTTCAACCATATCCCTCAAAGATTTCAATACCTTTTCAAGGCCATCAGGGGTATGTGCATAGTCTATCCATATTTTAAAAGGTTTTGTTTGTACGCATTCCAGACGTCCGTAAGGAGCTACTAAATCAACAAAAGCATCCCCTAATTTATCCTTTTCAATCCCCATCATCCTCAAAAAGGTATATGCTCCTAATAAATTTGAGGCATTAAATCTTCCATAAATAGGAGCAAAGACTTTTTGGCCTTCAACTAACAAACATACACCTCTATCAACAGGTTCAAATTTCCCAAAAAAGCTTGCTTTTTCGTTTTCCAATGAAAAAGATGCTTTTCTAAAATCTTTTATACCGTTATATAAATTTATGCCGTAAAGATCGTCTATATTAATTACAACAAATGCGTTTTCTTTTAGATAAGTAGAGGTGAACAAAGACTTCTTAGTCTCAAAATAATCTTCAACAGACGGGTGAAAATCCATATGATCTCTAGCGAGATTGGTAAAAAGCGCAGCATCAAATTGTATGCCGTGTAACCTACCAAGTTTTAAAGCATGAGAAGATACCTCCAAAAATCCATATTTCATATCTAATTGAATTGCTTGATCTAAAAGTTCACATATGTCCTTCGATTCAGGAGTAGTATTACTTGTTTTTCTAATAATTTTTCCAGCGTGCATCCAACCCAACGTACCTAAAGCAAAAGATTTCCCCAATAACTTATTTACAGCATGAGATAAAATCCACGTAATAGTACTTTTACCATTCGTTCCCGTAACAGAACCCAAAAAAAGCTTCTTAAAAGGATAATCGTAAAATACAAGAGATGTTTCTCTTAAAGCCTGAAGAGTAGACCTGACCTTAATAGTATTGACATAATCTACATCTTTTTCAACAACAGCACCTATAGCTTTATTTTTGAAAGCTTCTTGAATAAACTCGTGACCATCAATTCTATTGCCTTTGATTGCAAAAAACAAATATCCTTTTTTTATCTCTTTCGAGTTATAACTAATGCCAGCTACTTGACTGTTAAAAAATTCTCCAGGATAGTGTTCCTTTATATCTTCTATCCTAATATTTGATTTATCAAAAAGTTCTTTAACAGTCAAGCAAATCACTCCTTAGAAGCTTTATAATTTTTATCTTAAAACATAGATTTAACAATCATCTGTTCATTGACATTGACATAGTAGCAATGGCTATTTCCCTAAACAGTGGCGCTGCAACTGAGCCACCCCAGTGTATACCTACTGGATTATCGATCAACACACCAATTACATATTTAGGATCGTTAGCAGGGAAAAAACCTATAAACGAAGCCACATATTCTCCTGGAATATAGCCACCAAGTTTTGATGGCTTCTGAGCTGTTCCAGTTTTTCCTGCAACTTCAACTCCATTTATCTTAGCATTTACTCCAGTGCCATCTTGAACAACGCTCACAAGACACTTTCTTATAAAATCTGCGTTTCCTTTGTCAAACAATCTTTGAGGTCTACTAACATCATCGTCAATTATCTTTAAAGGCACTATCTCTCCACCATTTGCAATAGCAGAATAATAAGCAACGACGTTCAAAAAGGAAAGTGAGATGCCTTGTCCAAATGCTGTTGTTGCTTGTTCAACTGGACCTTTGTAGTCAGGCAGATGAATATATCCTTTAAGGAAGTTTTCAGAAAAAAGATATTTCTCATCATCGCAAAAATATTTATTTAGTAATTCAAAGTACTCTTTATTTGGAGCTTTCAAAGCTAAAGAGCCAGCACCAATATTACTAGAATATCTTAAAATGTCCTTAATAGTAGATGGACCTGATAAGCCCATTCCATCTTCAGCATCAAAAATTCTCCTATTGGCAACTTGCAAATACTTTCCTATATTTACCGTTGTGTTCTTGGATATTATATTGTTATCTAATAGTATATTAAATATTATAGGTTTTAATATTGAACCGGGTTCATATAGGAAATCCCTTGAAATAATTCTATAATCTTCTTCTGGAAAATCATAAAATTTATCAGGATCTATCCTTGGACTTTGAGCCAAAGTTAAAATTGATCCAGTTTTAACATCAACTACAACTACAGTTCCTCTTTTTGCATTATATTTCTTCATACACTCATCTAAAAGCCTTTCAGTAAGGCCTTGTAATTTAGAATTTATCGTCAGTTTCAATTTTACTGGCGACGATTGCACCAGACTTTCCAATTTATCTATATTCACTATCCTTCCATTAGCATCAAACTCTAAATTCTCTTCTTTCGAAATACTCCCTAAATACGAATTATAAAATTTTTCTATACCTTCCAGTCCTTGATTATCGATTCCAACAAAACCTAAAAGAGGCTCAGCGAGATCTTTATAAGGATAAACTCTCTTTTCTTCCTTTATAAGTCCTATTCCTTCATCGGGGAACCTGCTTAGAACCTCTCTAACTTGTTTTTCAATATCAAATGGCATTTTTCTATAAACCCAAGTAAAGGGCGCATTTTTGTCGAAAATTTTTTTAAGGTTTTCAATTGGCATACCTTTAATCTTTGAAAGCTCCTCATACAATTTATTTCTAATTTCATCATTTTTTATAAGTGACGGTTGTATGTACAATGAGTAAGAAGGAATTGAAAAAGCCAAAACCACTCCTTCTCTGTCAATAATTTCGCCTCTAGGATTTGATACCTTCACTCTCTCATTTCTTTGTTCTTGAGCATAGGAAATCAATTTTTGTCTATCAATTGTTACAAAATAAAGTTGTTTAAACACAGCAACAAAAAATAAAACTATCATTATTTTTTGTATATAGGCAATTCTTTTATTTATAAATTCATTATGTGATTGATCTAATGGTTTATTTGGATATACTCTATCTCTGATGGTAAAATCATACCCCTTTTCAAAGCGACCGATTGCATCACTTTTGCATTAAAAATACTTGCCTCCTCTAAAGTTTTTTTGGTCTTTAATGTCTCTAGTCTTTGAATCGAAGTTTTAATACTATCAACTTCATTAGACATTGATATTATATCCGATCTTAAATAAAGACCATAGATTAAAACAAATATTATAAATAAAGAAAACAGAACTATTAAAATGTTGTTTTTAATGCCTATAAGAAAACTCTTTAGTTCAAAAGTTCTAAGACCTTTAACGCTTTCAATTTCAGAGAAACTCAGATCATAATCTCTTTTCATATTGCCTCCCATACCCTCATTTTGGCACTTCTTGCCGATGGATTTTCTTTAGTTTCGCTTTCTGAAGCTATAATGGGCTTTTTTGTAATTACTCTTCCTCTTCCCTCCTTTTCTAAGTTTTTAAATGTCCACTTAACAACTCTGTCTTCTCCTGAGTGAAAGGAAATAACAATTATTCTTCCAAGAGAATTTATATGATTCGTTGCTTCCCTCAAAGTAGCTTCAAGATGTTCAATTTCATCGTTTATAACAATTCTTATTGCCTGGAATATTCTTGTTGCAGGATGCCTTCTACCATATGGATAAATTTTTTTTACAAGTTGGGCTAGATCCATAGTGCTTTCGAATGGCTTTTCGCGCCTTCTCAAAGATATCATCTTAGCTAATTTTCTTGATTTGGGTTCCTCACCATATTTTCTAAAAACTTCTTCCATTTCTTCTTCACTTGCGCTGTTAAGCCAATCTGAAGCGGTCATTTTTTCCTTAAGATCCATTCGCATATCTAATTTCTCGTCTTTCATAAAACTAAATCCCCTATTTGACTCCTTAATTTGCATAGTGGAAAGTCCAAGATCTAAAAAAAATAAATCAAATTTACCATAAGGTAAAAAGTTTAAATATTTGACAAAATTTTCAAATTTATCATTGAAAATAGTAAAAGAATTTCTATCAAAAGTTGAAGACAATTTTTCAACCGCTAATTTTACTGCCTCTATATCCTTATCAAACCCTAAAAGAAAACCACCCGGCAGAATTTTTTTCAAAAAGTTGAAGCTGTGTCCTCCAGCACCAATTGTGCCATCCACTACTACCTTCCCAGGAGCTAAGTTAGAATTTTCCAACACCTCATTTAGAAGAACTGGGATATGAATATCTTTTGAATAGTTACTCATTTTCTATAAACTTTTTGACAGAATTTGAAATCTTCTTTTTTTGGCTTTCCCACTCTTCAGGATTCCACAATTCAACTCTATCCATTGCTCCTATTACTACAACTTCTCTTTGGATATTGCTATACTCCCTCAATTGTTGAGGCAACAAAAGTCTACCAGAGCGATCTAGTTCATCGTCATAAGCACCCGAAAACAAAAAACGAATCACATCTCTAAGTTTTATATCTGATTTTGATTTTTCTTTGAGATATTCTACGTATTCTTCCCAATACTTTACTGGATAAAGATATAAACACCTTTCAAAACCTCTTGTGAGGATAACTTTTGAGGATATTTCATCCCTTAGCTTAAAGGGAATTGTGACTCTACCCTTAGAGTCTAAAGAATGTAGATATTCTCCACCTAACATAATTTTTTATCCCACTTTATCCCACTCATAGACACTATTCAACACTTAAATACACATAATGTCAACAATTGAATAAATATCAATTATATTTTTATAAGAGTTAGTTTCTTTGAGTTATTTAGAAAAACTGTAATAATTTTTTTAGAAATTTTAGTTTAAAATATGAGAAATTAAGAAAACTGGAGGTAAGATGCACAGAATTCTATTCAGCTTCGATGGATTGAAGGTGTATTCGTGGGGCTTTATGGTAGCGTTAGGTATAATTATTGCGACAATCTTTATCTTAAGGGAGGCCGAAAAGAAGGACATTAACCCAGATAACATCTTAAATATTGGCATGGTCAGCATATTCTGTTCTTTAATTGGAGCAAGGATATATTATGTCATAGAACATCATCAGGACTTCGCGAATAACCTGATTAGTGTTTTTTATTTATGGGATGGCGGATTAGTTTTTTATGGAGGTTTAATTGGATTTGCATTAGCCTTTTATTTTATGGCTAAACATTACAAAATTAATTTACTTACTTTAGCCGATCTAATAACACCTTTTCTACCTCTTGCATATGCAGTAGGCAGAATTGGTTGTTTTCTTAATGGTTGCTGTTATGGAATTGTCGCAAATACTCCTATTTCAGTTGTATTTGCCGATGCTAACGTACCTGGAAAAAGAATCCCTACTCAGTTAATAGACTCCTTTGTGAGTTTTTTATTTTTCATTTATCTTTACTTCCAAAGAGGAAAAGAAAAGTTTATAGGAGATTTGACTACAAAATATCTGATAATGTATTCGATATCAAGATTTTTAATAGAATTTTTGCGAGATGAGGCAAGAATTTTTTTTGGACTTACTCACTCTCAAGTTTTTAGCATAATATTATTTATATTTGCAATTATATTAAGAAACTATCTAAAAAGAAAATCCCTTCAGACTGTTTAAATAGTTCTGAAGGGATATTGTTCTCTTAGAAGTTCACGTCTAGCTGAATATAATACCTTTGGTCTTTATCGATCTGATCTGGGTTAAAGGTATAGTAGTAGTTATTTAAAGAGTCAGTAGCATAAGGTTTTTTGCCCTTGAAGTAATCGTAGTTTAGAGTAAGCGTTGCATTATTTGCAACTGGCAGAGTGTAGTAAACGTTGTAATAATCTTTGTACTCTGTAGAGACCATCGTATTTAAGTTAAAAGGATTAAACCATTTGTTATTCCCAAACCAGAAATCCCCTGTAAGAGAACCTACTGGTAGAGGAATAGTAGCTCCAACTCTCCATGCACCGCCATTTACAGAATGCGTGCCTGTAAAAATTTGATTAGAAGCAAGAATTGGCATATCAGTAGACGTACCGTTATATCCAGCCCACATACTCACGTTGTATATATTCCAATTGCCTATCAACGCCCACCAGTCGTATTTTCCATACATGCCATTTAAAGAAGTATTGAAATATGAGAACTTATTTACGTTTCCATAATCTGCTTCTAAACCAAGGGTATTAAATAATTTTGTACTAAGATTAAGTACGTATACATCCTTATCCTTTAATCCATTTGCTTCATCAGATGAAGTTACAAGGCCGCCATCAAACATCTTTACCCACGCAGCAGAAACTGAAGTTGATGGGAGCATGTTGCTAAGATCGAATATTACCATTCCACCTTCTGTGCCAGTATCCATAAAAAGATTGTTGTAATAAGCTCCAGAATCCATAGTAGGAAGTCTGCCAAGAACAAAGGTCACAGGATATGGGTTAAGAGTCCATGTGATATATGATCTTTCCACATACAAGGTGTTGTTGTCATCATTGTATCCTGTAAGGGATGCATACAAAGGATTGTTATTTGAAGAGCCGTCTGAATTAACTCCCGCATTCTTCTCCATTGTAAGTCTTGCATTAAATGATATGTTGTCTGCTACTGGAGCAGAAACGTTTAATCTGATCCTATACTGCATGAATGTGTTGTCCTTTTGCTGAGAGAGTCCAGGATCCTGACTTAACATCGCAGGTAAAGTATCTCCAACAATAAATCCATTGCTGGAGGAACCTTCTGTATTAATAAATACATTTGTTCCAGAGGTAGACATTGCATAAAAAGTTCTCTTCTCGCTCCCAAACCTAAACCTTGCATCCCCTGTGAAGTTTACGGTATCAAGAGCTGCTTTTTTCTCAAGCGCTGCAACTCTGACGTTTAGCGATGCTAGTTCTGACTTAAACTCCTGAGCTAACTTCATAAGAGTTGCTATGTCGTTAGCGTTTAGCTCTATCTTTTTATCCTGTGTATTTTGACCCTTTTCATACATATCGAGCATTCTTGCAACTATCATTGCCATCTCATAACGGGTGGCAAGTCTTTCACCTCTGAAAGTGCCATCTCCATAGCCTATAACCAATCCTTTTGCCGATAAATCTTGCACTGCCTTGTATGCCCAAGAATTAGCTGGCACGTCTGAAAACGGTCCTGCAAAAGCAAAAGAAACAAAGTAAACAGAAACAAAGAAAGAACAAAAGATTACAAAGATTTTTTTCATTATTAACCCCCTAAACAATTTTTTTAACTAACAAAAAAAATTAAAATTCTCACCTCCTCCAAAAGCAAAAAGTCACGAAGACATAAAGCACATAAGTCTTCGTGACTTAGAATCCTAAAGTTAATTTGGTGGGCCCTGAAGGATTCGAACCTACAACCAACGGATTATGAGTCCGCTGCTCTGCCGTTGAGCTAAGGGCCCCTACTTTCGTGTGATATTATAACCTATTTACAATAAATTAGTCAAATTTCACTTATCTAAATAATCAATTCTATATTTTTTAATCATTTTCGAGCATCCACTTTGTAGACTTCATGGTTTGTTTAGATTTTTTATTTGAGGCAACGATTGTATTTCGTTTAGATTTTTGATGAAGCAATTCGCTTAAAATTCTAAACATAACCATAATATATTTTATCTTTGTTTTTGCTAATTTTTTTAATAGAGTTTCTTACTTCTTCCTTTATGGATATATCTTCTAGTAATTTTTTTTGAAGTTTTACTATTTCTCTTTGAAGTTCAGCTGGATTTAATTTTGTATACTGTTCTATTAGCTTTTCTTTATCTATTTTTTCTACACCAGGATTTTCTAATATTCTTTGATAAGGAGTTCTTGCTTTATCGTATTTTTTTGTAACTTTACTTCCAATTCTTTCTTTTGAGATTTGTTTCATTATAGGCTGAAAAAAAGTTTATATATAGCCTTAGGCTTTCATAAAGCCTTTTTAAAGTTATTAGCTCAACTTCTCTATCATATCTAAAATAACCAACATATTTTCTTACTACAGAGTAGTTTTTCTGTTCAACATAGCAGTTATCGTTTTTTCTATATTTTCTTGACCTTGTGAACGTTATATTATTTTCAACACAATAACGATGAAGTTGATGATTTATAAACTCTGCTCCATTATCAGAATCAATTCCAAAGAGTTTAATAGGGATCTGGCTTTTAAGAAGGCTGCCTGGTTTTGTATATGTCTTTCCCTTTGGTTTATTCATTCTTTTGTATTCTGAAAGTATTCTGTCTATAGTAGATGCGCTTATCTTAAAGAGTTTTTCTTCTACATCCCTTTCAATTTGTATTTCTTTAAACTCTTTAAGTTTATATATTATTTCAGGAAGAACAGGTTTTAACCTTTTGCCACATGGACAATCTAAAACGTCCCATACCTTAATTAACGCCTTTTTTACATCATCATCATAATATTTGCTTTTCTTTTTCTTTGTCTTCATCGTTAAATCTACTTTTAAAACTCTGTTATTCATCCTTACTATCTTCTCATGACTGCTTAAAAGAAAAGATGCATAACTACGATTGTATCCAGTCAAAGCTATTAACTCATCTAAAATAATGCCTTTTTGTTTCTTGCTTGCTTTTTTATATCTTTTTGCAATTTCACTCACCACTGATTTTCTTTCCTTCATCGTTAACCCCATTTCTAGCCTCCAGAGTTATAGTAACTACTATTCTAAGAGGCTTATTATTTTCATTTAGATTTTTTATTTGAGGCAACGATTGTATTTCGTTTAGATTTTTGATGAAGCAATTCGAGGACTTGACAAGATTAATTTTATTATTATAATATTATTAGCACTCAAGAATGATGAGTGCTAATAAAAAAATATTTAGGAGGTGTTAGTATGTTCAAGCCAGTTAGATCTTTGTTAAGATCATCAGATCCCTTTGAAAACTTGTTTGCTCTACAGGAAAGAATTAACAAAGTTTTTAACGACTTGCTACCCTCAACAGAGTTTGAAACAACTTCTCGTTGGATACCTGCTATGGACGTTTATGAGAAAGAAGGAAATATAATTATTGAACTAGAGGCACCAGGGATCAAAGAAGATGACTTAAAGATCAAAGTTGAGGACGGCATGCTTATTATCAATGGCGAAAGAAAGTTCGAAAAGGAAGATAAAAAAGAAAATTACTATAGGATTGAAAGAAGCTATGGCAGCTTTTCAAGAAGCTTCTCATTACCTGATAACATAGAGAAAGATAAAATTGAAGCTAAATATGAAAATGGTCTCCTAAAGATCACCATGCCCAAAAAGCCAGAATCTCAACCAAAAGAAATACCTGTTAATTTTGTTAAAGAAGTAAAGAAATAAAATCATATTAAAATCATTACTTTACATATACCCCCACAGTAAGTGGGGGGATTTTTTTCTTACAAAATTAACATAGCATCACCAAAAGAATAAAACCTATAGTCGTTTTCTATAGCATACTTATAAGCTTTTTTAATTAATTCAATGCCGCCAAACGCCATTGTAAGTGCCAAAAGACTTGTCATTGGAAGATGAAAATTAGTCATAAACATATCTGGAACTTTAAAATTATATCCTGGCAGTATTACAGTATCTATATAACCGCTATAAGGTTCTAAATTTGTAGATTCAACAGTTCTCATTGTTGTAGTGCCAACAACAAGAATTTTATTATTTCCTTTAGCTTTTTTAATAGAATCACAGACATCCTGCGAAATATCTACCCATTCGGGTTCTAATAGGACTTCTCCTTCATTTGAAATTGATTTAAACGTTCCAGGACCCACGTGAAGAGTTATAAATTTAATTAATACCCCCTTCTCTCTTAAACTCTCTAGCAAGCTTTCCGTAAAGTGAAGCCCAGCTGTTGGAGCAGCAACAGAACCAGGCACATTTGCGAATTTTGTTTGATATTTCTCGTTAAAATCTTTGCTAAATTTTTTGACATATGGCGGTATAGGGATCATTCCAAACTCTTCAATTACCTTATCAATTTCGTCATAAAGCTCTATAATTCTTCTGCCTTGCAAATCAATATCCCTAACTATCCCCATTTTTTTACTGTTTATGATAATTTCCTTACCTTTTTTCAACCTCTTCCCGGGTTTTGTCATAAATAAACCAGTTTTATTATCAAGTTTTTTTATTAAAAGCATTTCAACCTTCGCTGAAGTATCTGTAATTGCATAAAGTCTTGCTTTTATTACTTTAGTATTATTCAAAATTATCAGATCACCTTCATTAAGAAAATTAGGCAAATCTCTCACAATACAGTCCTCAAAACTTAATTTTTTTCTATCCACAACTAAAAGTTTTGCATTATCGCGTGGTTCAATAGGATTTTGTGCAATCTTTTCATTTGGGAGAAAATAATTTAAATCATTCATCAATTTTTTTTCAAGGATCAAACTTCACTACCTCCATGCCAGAAAAATAATAACAAATAATATTTTTGTAATTATTATTCGATTTAGCCATAACATACACTCACCATTAATTTAGCCCAACTCTGTAGTCATATACTGAATCTCCAAAATTTAAAAAACTTCTATCTAGGAAAATTTTAAAATTTGTACAATAAAACCCAAAAATTTTACGAAAAAGAAATACCTGATTGAGAAGAGATATTAATAATCTTTGAAGAGTAGTGATTAATATTGGTAATATGAGTAAAATTGTTGCAAAAGATTCATTAGCGAAAAAAGACAAAGGAATAATGAAGAAAATAAAGGTTTTAAAATTTTTCACCTTCTAAAGAAATAAAAAAATATGTTTAACAATATTGTTAGAATCAAACTTACAATTAACATAGACAAAAAAGGAAAATAAACCCTAATGTTTGAACCTCTGTATTCAAAATCACCCGGAAGCTTCCCAAAAAAAGGTAGTTTATCAAACAACAATAAAAGTAAGCCCGCAAAAATTAACAAGAATCCTATTCCTATAAAAATTTTTGCAAACTCGCTCAAATCTTATCACCTCTTGCTCTTTTTTTCATTAACATATTATATTCACTTATAATACAACCACAATAGTGCTGTCTATAGATGCCATTTTCTTTAGAAAATTTTATAGAATCTTGATACAAAGATCTAAAGTTTTTAAAAACGTGATCAATTTTATATTTGTTAGAAATTTCTTCAAAACAATTCTTTATAATCTCAAGAGATTGATAAGGGCTTATAGAAAGGGTTGTAGAAAAGGCATCAAAGCCAAGATCCTTTGCTAATTTTGCAGTTCTTTCCAGGCGTATAAATATGCAATTACTACACCTTTCTTCGCTCGAAAAATTGTTTATCCACCTTTCAACCTCCCAATCTATTGAATAAAGAACTTCAAAATTTAATATTCTTGCAACTTCTTCTAAATTCAGCCTTCTTTTTTCATATTCTGAAAAGGGATGAATATTTGGATTATAGTAATAACTAACAAAATCAAGCCCCTGTGCTCTAAACCAGGGAATTACCCCACTAGCACAGGGACCACAACAAGTATGCAAAAGAACTTTCATTTACTGAGAAATTTTATTAAATTTTATCAAAAGCTCCCTTAGTTTTTCTAATTCAGGCTTACTAAGCGCTACCAATGGTAGTCTTGGATTTCCAACCTTAAAGCCTATAAGATTAGTAGCCGCTTTAACTGGTATTGGATTCGTACTGGTAAACATTGCTTTGAAAATTGGATAAAGCTTTAGGTGCATATCCTTTGCTTTAGTTATATTTCCATTAACAAAATCCATAATCATCTCTCTAATTTCAGGACCTACAACATGACTTGCAACACTAATTACACCATATCCACCCACAGCCAACATAGGGAGGGTCATGCTATCATCACCACTGTAGATCAAGAAATTTTCTTTTACAGAAGTAAGTATCTGGGAAACTTGTTCCGTTGAACCTGTTGCATCTTTCAAGGCTATAATATTATCTATTTCTGAAAGCCTTATAACAGTGTCTGGATTTACGTTAACACCTGTTCTTCCAGGAATATTGTACAATATACATGGCAAAGACGTTGATTTTGCAATAGCCTTAAAATGCTGATACAATCCCTCCTGAGGCGGTTTGTTATAATACGGAGCTACAAGCAATACCCCATGTACCCCAACATTTTCAGCAATCTTTGTAGAGTTTATAGCAGTCTCAGTTGAATTTGAACCAGTTCCAGCAATTATAGTTCCTTTGTTTTTCAATGAGTCATAAACAGCTTTAAAAAGCTCAAATTCCTCTTGATGAGTCAGTGTAGGAGACTCACCAGTTGTACCTGCTAAAACCACACCATCAGAACCATTTTCAAGTAGGAAATTAGCGAGTCTAACCGCTTCATCATAATCAACTCTTCCTTCTTCATCAAAGGGAGTAACCATCGCGGTTAAAACTCTTCCAAAATTGACTTGCATGATAAAAACCTCCTTTAAATTTGGAAAGTTATTTTTTGTTTATTAATGACTCAGCAATCTGAACAGCATTCAGTGCCGCACCCTTTCTTAAGTTATCTGATACAACCCAAAGATTTAAGCCATTTTTAACTGAAAAATCTCTTCTAATTCGTCCTACAAAGGTTTCATCTTTGTTAGTAGTTATTATGGGCATGGGATATATATTTTTTGTAAAATCATCGTAAAGTGCAACTCCAGGAGATTTTGACAAAAGATCCTTAACTTCATCTAAATCAAACTCTTTCTCCAGTTCTACGTTAACGCTTTCGCTGTGAGAGTTTAAAACAGGCACTCTAACTGCTGTACAGGTAATTGCAAGATCATCAATATGCATTATCTTCCTACTTTCCTCGATTACTTTCATTTCTTCTTTCGTATAACCGTTTTCTTTAAAAACATCAATATGAGGAATACAGTTGAAAGCAATTTGATAGGGAAATTTCTCACAAACTATTTCTTTCCCGTTAACTATAGCATCAACCTGATTGTTCAAATCATCAATACCTTTCTTCCCAGCACCTGAAACTGCTTGATATGTAGAAACTACAACTCTTTTTAAACCATACTTTTTATGTAAAGGCCAAAGAACTAGAACTAGTTGGGCAGTAGAACAATTAGGATTAGCAATTATTCCTTTGTTTTTAAAGATATCGTTCTCGTTTACCTCTGGAACTACAAGAGGAACCTCAGGATCCATACGCCAAGCGCTACTATTATCAATCACTACACATCCTCTTTTTGCAGCTTCAGGAGCTAGTTCTTTTGAAAGTTCACCGCCAGCAGAAAATAAGGCTATATTTACACCTTCAAAAGCTTCAGGTCTTGCTAATTCTACTACAATTTCTTTGCCTTTATATAAAAGCTTCTTGCCAGCAGATTTGGAAGAAGCGAGGGCTTTAACTTCATCTGCAGGAAAATTTCTTTCCTCAAGGATCGAAAGCATCTTAGAACCCACAACTCCAGTAGCACCAACTACAGCAACTTTTAAACCCATTTCTCAAAAACCTCCTAAAACTTAAGTTAAGTTTATATTTCAGGGTCTCTTTGTGACCAAAAGTTTGCAAGCATAGAGCCTGAAATATTATGCCATACACTAAAGACAACAGAGGGAAGTGCAGCAATGGGAGTCAAAAATTTCATGGCCAACACAGTACCTAGGCCTGAATTTTGCATTCCTACCTCAAAAGAGATAGCTCTTGCTTGCTTTTCAGTCATACCAAAAAGATATTTTGAAAATAAATATGCAAACAGATAACCTAAGCTATTGTGCATAATAACAGCTATAACAACAGGAATTGCAACTAACAGCAATCTGTCTCTCGTAACAGCTACAACAGCGCTGATTATTAAAACAATAGCAAAAACAGAAACAGAAGGTAGAAAATAAGAAACTGACTTAGTCCTTTCTGCTCCCAATAACACCCTGATCAAAAAACCAAGAATTATTGGAACTATAATAATTTTAAATATATCAATAAACATTGCGTTTGGATCGATTGGAATCCAGGTTCCAGCAAGCCAATAGTATAAATACGGAGTAACAAAAGGAGAAAGCAAAGTGGTAATTGAAGAAACAGTGACAGAAAGCAAAACGTCTCCCCTTGCTATCAAGGTCATCACATTAGAAGCTGTTCCAGAAGGGACACATCCAACCAATACTACACCAGCAGCTAATTGATAAGGAAGTTTAAGCAAAAGAACAATTCCAAAACCTAATAAAGGCATAATAATAAATTGTAGAAGAACACCAATAATGACGTTTTTCGGTTGCTTTATAATTTGAGCAAAATCCTTCGAATCCAAGGTCATGCCCATACCGAACATTATTATTCCCAACAGTATAGAAATATACGGCACTAACCATTTAAAAAAATCAGGATTATAAAACGATAAAATTGCAAAAATTATAACCCACATAGTAAAAAAGCCCGTAACCCATTTCGTAAAACGATCAGCAACGCTCACATTCTAACCCCCTTCAAAATTTATATTAGTAAATAAGAAGTATAGCATAACAAAATATCTTTATCTCAAAATGATTAATTTTCCTGCTTTGTTAACTTTATATGTTACCCCTCTCCACTGAAGCTCGTTCTGAAAAATTCCTTGGCAAAAAGCTAAAAGCATAATAAAAAAATAAATAGGTAAGAAGAACGCTCTCAAAACTAACTGGTTGTCCTCTTTGAAGTCAAATTTTAGAATTAAAACAGAACCAATAACGGTAATTAAAATTGAAGCAATTGTCCAGAATAGATTCGCTTCATACATTGGATCCAGCAAATCCAAAAGCAAAACAATATATGGGACCAAAAAAGCAAAATAAATAATTCCTGAAGAAATCCAAAGCGGTTTATCCCATAGTTTCAATATAAGATACCGTCTTCTCCAATATTCTAAAAATGAAGAAAAGCTTGCATCTTCAGGTGAATGCAAGAAAGCCTCAGGCACAAATGAAACGTTCAAATTAGCCCTACTAATAGCGCACGTAAGATCTCTATCCTCGCACACACTTCTTTCCCAAATCTTAACTCCACCAATTTTTTCAAAGTCCTCTCTTTTTATGGCAAAAGCCCCACCCCAGATACCTCTATTAAATGGATTGAGAGCATGTACTATTCCAAGACTTACAAGTATAGCCCGACCAAAACCAAAAAAGGTCTTGTTAGGAGGAAAATATTTTGGATAACCAGTTGTAATTGAAATTTTTTCAGAGCGAAGAGGAGAAATTAATTTTGAAACAAAGTCAGAAGAGGGACTACCATCAGAATCAAGAACTACAAGTATATCGTATTCCTTACATTTCTGAATGGCTCTTATAATGTTGTGTACCTTTTGGCTACAACTCTTTGAAATACCAGAAACTATAACGTTTAATTTTTCGCTGTAGTCCTTTTCTAAGTCCTTTAAGATTGGATAAGCTTCATCTTTCTTTGAATCAACAACAAAATAAATCTGAATATTCTTAAAATCTTGATTTAAAATTGAGAGGGCATTTGCCCTGGTATTTTGCTCTAACCCTTTAAAAGGCGTGATTAAAAGCACTCTTGGATTAAAATTAGGATCCACATATTGCTTTTTTCTTAATTTAAAAAACAAATATACAAAGTACCAGCTAATAAAACAGGTTAGTATAATAAAATATAAAAGCAATATTTACCTCACCTGAAAAAAATTTTAACGATTATTTTCCATAATTAACTCACAAACTATTATATATCTTTTTCTTAAAATTTTATACTAAATTATATTATTCTATAAACAAATTAAAAACATATTAGATGTAAAGCATTATTAGAATTTCTTATAATAATCATAAAAAATTAGAATATTTTACAAATAACCTTAATTTTAAATTTACAAACTTTAATGGTATTATAATGATAATTTTTATTTCATGGTGGAAGGGGTGCAAATTATGTCCGAAAAGAATAAACCGTGGTATTTAGAAATTAGCAAAAGTCAGTGGTATTCTCTTTTTGCAGGTTTTATGGGGTGGGGATTAGACGCTTTTGACGTTATGCTTTATGCCTTTGCTCTTACAAGCATCATGAAAGAATGGTCTATAAACACAGCAATTCTTGGGCTTTTAGCTTCTCTTACACTTCTTTCTTCTGCTGCTGGCGGCATAATATGGGGCATTGTCGCCGACAAGATTGGCAGAAAAAAAGCTTTGATGTCAACTGTATTAATTTTTTCAATTTGCTCTGGTCTAAGCGGTCTATCCCAGGATATTTGGCAGCTTGCTATAGCAAGGACTTTGCTTGGACTTGGAATGGGCGGTGAATGGGCTACTGGCGCCTTGCTTGTAAGCGAATCCTGGCCAGCAGAACATAGAGGAAAGGCAATTGGTATTATGCAAAGCGGTTGGGCAATAGGATACTTTTTAGCTGCTTTAGTTGCATCTTACGTTATTCCAGCATATGGATGGAGGGTCCTTTTCTTTATAGGCATACTTCCAGCTTTATTTATATTTTATGTAACAAAATTTGTAGATGAGCCAAGAATATGGATTGAAAAAACTGACAAAAACAGGGCTTTTATGTCATCATTTATTGAAATCTTTAAACCATATTTACTTAGATTCACAATAATCACCACTCTAATTAGCTCTGCTGTTATGTTTGCTTATTGGGGGCTATTTGTCTGGCTTCCAGGATTTTTAAGTTCTCCAGTAGAAAAGGGTGGAGCAGGACTTAGTATAGTAAAGAGTTCAAACTTTATGATGCCTACAATGATTGGTGCCTTTTTAGGTTACGTTAGTTTTGGCTTTATAGCAGATAGATTAGGAAGAAGACCAACGTTTTCTTTTTATCTCATAATATCAGCAATTCTAGTATACATCTACGGACATACTAGAGATGTAAATACATTAATGTTACTTGGACCTTTCCTTGGATTCTTTGGTTCAGGATATTTCAGTGGATTTGGAGCATTCATATCTGAACTGTTTCCCACAAAAGCAAGAGGCGCGGGTGTAGGTTTTACATATAACACAGGAAGAGCGCTAAGCGCTTTTGCTCCTACAGTTGTTGGATTTTTTGCTATTAGTTATGGTCTTGGAGTATCTCTCACCATTACCTCTCTTTTCTTTTTTCTTGGCGCAATTTTAATATTCTTCTTACCAGAAACAAAAGGAATAGAACTGCAATAAATCTGTGAGGGTGCGAATTTTTTTGCACCCTAAATATTTACTTTAATCTAATAAACTTATCTAAAGCGAAAAGTTTGTCATATTCATCTTCTTTCAAATGTCCCCCGTTGAAAATAGATTTTTTATTAATATATTCTCTTTAAAAGCTTTTTTTTTACAACATTAGCTGTTTCATAATAGCCAATATATAACATAACTTCATTCACAACTTTTAAATTCTCAATAATCCTTTTAATTTAAAAAAAGCTTTTCTTCTGGATACCTACCTTGCCAGTTATATCTTCTTCGATTTTTAAATTCATTTAATTTAACTTACAGCTATTTATGGATTTTAGAAGAATTAACTTAAAAGCATAATCCTTTGCAACATTAAGAAAATTTAGAATTGTCTAAAAAATTAGTAAATTTAATTTATTAAATAATAAGTATTTTTTATTGTATAATTTTTTTAAGGGGATAGCTATAAAAAATTATTTTTTTAAATAAATTTTAACAAGGGGCGAAAAAATTCTTATGGGTAAACAAAATTTAAGCATTATATTTGAAAAAATCAAAAATTCCTGTACCTTAGATAAAGGCGTTTATAGAAACACTATTAAAGACCAAACTCCTTTAGAAGTTGCTATTATGATGAGATCGATTAACGCAAGATTAGTCTTAGTAAATGCATTTTTAGATCTTCAAGATGAAAGAACAATAATTTTAGAAAATCTATATGATATAGACGGTTGTTTATTTTCATTTCAATTTAAGAAAAACTTACCTGCTACATTTACCAGCATAACTTCAATATATCCAAACGCCAACTGGGGAGAGAGGGAATGTTTTGAAATGTTTGGCATTGATTTTAGCGACAATAAAGACATAAAAAATGGACTTCTACTTACATCACAAAAAGATCTAAAAACACCTCTTCTTAAACAGGAAATAGAAAAAATTTTAATAAGAAAAAATAAAGTTCAGGAGGACAAAATTGTCTGAAAATGAGATAAAAAGAGGTTTTTCTCTCCCTATTGGTCCTATTCATATAGCCCTCGAAGAACCAGCCACATATACTCTTGAAGCAGAGGGTTCCAAGATCAAGAGCGCAACTATTGATTTAGGTCATGTGCACAGAAGCATTGAATATTTATCCGCAACCAAAAATTTTTGGCAAGTAATCCCACTTGTAGAAAGAGTTTGCGGAATATGAAGTATGAGCCATCCAATGGCCTGGGTCCAGGCAGTAGAAAAACTTGGAAATGTTAGTGTGCCCCCTAGGGCAAGGTGTTTAAGAACAATAGTTAGTGAGCTTGAAAGAATTCATTCACACCTTCTTTGGGCAGGAATTGCAGCACATATAATTGGTTTTATAAGCGTATTTTATTTAATATGGAATTCCAGAGAAAAAGTCAAAGATTTAATGGAGATAACAACTGGACATAGAGCAAATTACTCATTTAATACAATAGGCGGAATAAGAAGAGACATTACAGATTTAGAACCAATTTATAAGATATTAAGTGAAGTAGAAGAAGACTGTAAATCATTTATTGATATAGTCATGAATGACAAAACAATTGAACTCAGGACCAAAGGGGTTGGGGTCCTCACAAAAGAAGATGCAATTACATATTCAGTTGTAGGACCTACTGCAAGAGCTTCTGGCATCCCACAAGATATTAGAAAAGTTGATGAGCCAGGAGCTGCTTACGACCTAATTGATTGGAAAGTAATCGTTTCTGATGGGTGCGACGTTTTTGCAAGAGTAGAAGTAAGACTCTTAGAAATCTTGGAAAGCATACATATTATTAGAGAAATTCTAAAAATTATTCCAGAAGGTCCAATTGCTAAAGAAATTAGACCAATAATTCCCGAAGGTACAGCAATAGGTAGGCATGAGGCGCCAAGGGGCGAGGACGTTCACATTCTGGTATCTGATGGTTCGGATGTTCCCTTTCGACACAAGATTAGAGCTCCGAGCTTTGTCAATCTTCCAGCCCTCTCAGCAATGCTACCCAATAACGATTTGGCAAATGCAACTTTGATAGTTGCCAGTGTAGATCCATGCCTCTCATGTACTCAAAGATAGGAGGAAGATGTGAGACTTAAAATAAACCCAAAAAAGTGTATTGGATGTCAAAAATGTATGGATGCGTGCAAAGAAATAAACAATTCTCCTGAATCACGAATTTTTATATCAAAAAATGAATCTACAGAAAGCTTCAAAATCACATATTGCACAATGTGTGGAATATGTGAAAAGGTTTGCCCTGTAAAAGCTATAGATAGGAGAAAGGGAGTAATTGATATAAATCCTGATGCATGCGTTGGCTGTAAAACTTGCTACTATATGTGCCCATTTGGCGCAATCGAAATGATATCAAGACAAAGCACACATTATGTAAAAATAATAGCTCAAAAGTGTAATCTTTGTGAAAAAAACAATTTCGTTGCTGCGTGCGCTCAGGCCTGTCCAACAGAGGCAATTGTTCAGGCTGCAGCAATTTCTACAGAATAAGATTAGGGAGGAGTAATTTGTTAGACAAAAATCTTATAATTTTTCTAAGCATAGGAATTCTTTTTTCTGGAAGTATAATCTCTTTCCTATTTCACAAAATAAATTCTAGAAAATTTCATGGAACTATCTCAATATTCACCTCTTTAATTTCTTTTCTAACTATAATATACCTTTGCATAAATTTTATTAATCATCCATTTTCTGCTAACCTTTTTAATCAAAGCCTTTTCAACACAATTAATTTGAACTTAATACTTAGAGCTGATGGCCTTAACTTATTTTTTGCACTTTTTGGATCCTTTATTAGTTTTTGCGTTTGCATTTATTCTTTTGAATATATGTCTCACGAAAAAAATGGAATGGGAAGGTTTTTTGGGCTCATGCAGCTCTTTATTGGAGGATATCTTGGAGTAGTATTAAGTGACAACTTAATCTGGACATATATTTTCTTCGAGCTTATAGGCCTTTGTTCTTATCAACTAATTGGCTTTTGGTATGACGTAAATCTTTCAAGCTACTCTGCGAAAAAGGCATATCTTATGACACACATTGCTGGGTATGGGCTGTTACTTGGCATTATTGCTATTGCATATTGTACACATGGAAATCTTATTATCTCAAAACTTGAAGGAAGTAGTTTTGGCATATATACCAATATAATCCTTCTAGGAATATTAATTGCATGTATGGCAAAATCTGTTCAATGGCCGCTTCACACGTGGATACCCTTCGCCATGAACACTGTGACCCCTGTTAGCGCACTTTTACATGCTGCATGCCTTGTCAAAGCTGGTGTGTATATCCTTGTAAAGATGTATGTGATATTGTATCCTTATCCGCTACCATGGAACGCACTGATAGTTACTGTAGGCTCGTTAACATCACTAATTGGCGTAATGTATGCGCTAAAACAGACAGAGATAAAAAAACTTCTTGCCTTTCATACCGTATCTCAAATTGGATATATGGTAGCAGGAATCGGACTCGGAACTCCCCTTGGTATAGCAAGTGCACTTTTTCACGCGCTTAATCATGGGCTATTTAAATGCACTCTATTTTTATGCTCTGGGATAATGCAAAACGCTACGGGCAGCAAAGACCTTACAAAGATGGGTGGACTTTTTAAAAAACTTCCATTTACAGCTGCCCTCTTTCTTATAGGATCGTTTTCAATATCAGGAGTGCCGGGTTTTAATGGATTTATAAGTAAATGGATGTTTTATTATGCAGCAATTCAAGCAAATTATCCATTTGCAGCAGCTATTGGCCTTATTGCAAGCACTCTTACCCTGCTTTCTTTCATAAAGGCATCTTCAACAGCTTTTTTTGGATTTCAAAAAGAAGAATTTAGCAATATTCGAGAAGGAAAATATAAGCTTGAAATATTTTCAACCTCCTTGCTCGCAATCTTTTGCATACTGATTGGAATATTGCCACAGTTTTTGATTTCATATCTTCTTGTGCCAGCTCTCCACAGCCTTAATTTAAACTTAAATCAAGAAATACTTAACTTTGACCTAGGGGTCTTGTTATCATCTGGAGGAGGTTACCTTGCAAGCTTTACAGCCATATTCGCAATAGTGGCCATTATTATTCCATTCTTAATAATATTTGCCTCAATCAAAAAGTTCAAAAGAACCCAAAGTTTTACCGGCGGAGAAGTAGATATTAGTTCTTTAAAAAGCGTAAATGCATTTGACTATATATTTGACGTTGAAAGCCTTTCAAAAAACTTTTATAGATTTACAGATTCAGACAAGTGGTATAACTTTTCAAATGATTTATTAAAAACTACATTTGAAATTATATATATACCTATAAAGTGGCTTGAAAACGAGATGTGGCTGGTGACAAGCATAGTTTCAATGATAATAGTAATAGCTATTGTCCAACTAATTAGGTGACAAGGAGGTGTTAACTTGATATTAATATCTGATTTATTATTAGCAATATGTCTAATATTACTTTCAAAAGCAAAAAATAAAATTATAAGATTTATATTAGTTTTGATTGCATTTTCTTCATTAGGATACGATCTAATTAGCTTAGGAATTTTTTCACCTTTCGACTTACGGGCATTCTTTATAATAACGGTATTTATCGTCTCTGCTATGATTTCTATCATATTGTCAGTTAAGGATTTCGAGAAATCAGTTTCACCTTTGTATGTAATAGCATTTATCTTTCAGTTATTCGCACTCTTAAATCACGATGCATTGCTTTACAGCATTTTGTTAGAACTCTTAAGTTTAATAACATTTGGCTTTTTATTTATGAAAATTAAATCTTTTAACTCTTACAAAATATATTTTATTGTTAACATAATCTATTATTTACTTTTTATTTTAAATAGCACAAGTTTTATTTCATTTACTGGCCTTCTAGCTATAATTGCAATATCTTTGAGGTTAGCTGCCACACCATTTCACTGGTGGCAACCAAAATTCGTTAGCATAACAAATCCTATAATATCATCTGCAGTTGTATGTGTCGGAGAAGTAATAGACTTCTACCTATTGTTCTTCATATTGCAAGAAGTTAAGTCGATATCATTTATAACATATCAAGACCTAAACAATATACTATTCTTCGTGGCAATATTATCAATTGTTGTCGGAGCAATAATGGCATACCTTGAAAAAAATCTAAAAAGACTTCTCTCTTATTCGACAATTGATGACACCGGCTACTTTCTTTTAGCGCTTGCAATTGGAAATAGTTTAGGATTAATCGCAGCCATAATAATATTAATAAATCATTCTGTTTCAAAATTTGGGCTATTCGTTATAACTGACAAAATTGAAAGTATTTTTTGCACCACAAATATATCAGAATTAAGCGGCATTGCAAAAAAATATCCATTTTTATCAATAACTTTTTTGATTTTCTCACTTAGCCTAATAGGCGCTCCTTTCTTGCCTGGTTTTTCTGGAAAATTGTTACTTTATCAGGCAGCTTTTGATAAAAGCTTGTTGCTTAGCATCTTTCTAATTATTGCAAGCTGCTTGACTCTTATTTACTATATCCGTGCCTATCATAAAATTTTTTGGGGAAGTGAAGAAAGCATGGCAAAAAACAAGATAAGTTTTGAAGAAAAATTTGTTACAAATATCTCGCTCACAATTTTATGTATAGCAATTTTATATTTTGGCATATACCCAAACTATTTAATAAACGTCATCAATAGCTTGATTAAGGTGGTAAACTAAAATGATTTTTAAAATTGGAAGAAGTAAATCGCCTTGGATATTTCATTTAAATACTGGTTCCTGTAATGGCTGTGATATAGAAATTGTAGCTCTCTTTGCATCAAGATACGATGTGGAGAGACTAGGCTGCAAATTGGTTGGTAGTCCAAAGCATGCAGATATATGTCTGGTCACTGGCCCTGTAACAGCAAGGTCTAAGGAACCTCTTTTAAAAATATACGACATGCTTCCAAATCCAAAGGTAATTGTGTGCGTTGGCGCGTGTTCTATAAGTTCTGGGGTATTTACAGATGGATATAGCATTGTTGGGCCTGCTCATAAACTGATTCCTGTAACCGCTTATGTAGGAGGATGCTCTGCTCATCCTAAAAACATATTTTTGGGCCTGAAAAAAGCCATAGAGGTTTTTAAGGAGGGAAGATGATTTCATATATACTTTCTATTTTAATTTTTCCAGGCCTTCTCTTTTCATTCTTACTAGGAAGCCTTATGGACTCATTTAGAAGAAAATTAAAAGCAAAAATGCAGCTCAGAATTGGTCCTCCATTAACACAGGGCTTCTACGATACTATAAAATTATTTAGCAAAGAAGCCTTAATCCCAGAAAATATGCCATGGGCTCTATACTTTATAATTCCAATTGTAGGCGTAGTGTCAATATCCATTGCGCTCTCACTTTTTCCTATTCCATTACCATTTGTCAAGTTTAACTCTCACAAAATACCATTCGATCTTATAGTAATATTTTATCTCTCTGAAGTGCCTACTATTTGTTATCTATTATTTGGATACTTTACAAATTCTATATTTGGTCAAATAGGAGCATCAAGAAAAGCCCAACTTCTTTTTGCATACAACGTGCCAATGATACTGATCATTACGGCACTTGCTTTTAGTGTAAATGGATTTCCAACTTTTAATTTATTTGACATTGCTACAAAGGGTTTTAATACCACATCAATCTTTTTAAAAATCATATTTATTCCGATATTTATTTTGTGTTCACTTGCGAAGCTAAAGCTTAACCCCTTTTCAATACCAAACGCTGAACAAGAAATATTGGAGGGACCTACGGTAGAAGCAAGTGGACCAGCTCTTGCGCTTTTTGAAATCTCACACTTTATGGAATGGGTTATTTTGGGATTTTTATTTTCTTATCTATTTTTACCAATATTCATCATACCAACAAATCTTATATTAATCTCAATAATATTAATATGCTTTGTATTCGCATCGCTACTTTCATTATTAGAGGCCGCAACAGCAAGAATTGAGCTTAATCAAGCAATTAATATATTTGTAAAGTTTACCTGGCCAATTTCTATATTAGGGCTTTTATTAGCATTTTTCACACATGTTTAAATTGTATATTAGAAAGGAGACGCCATGCTTCCACTGATAAGAATCTTAATTGAGAATATTTTTAAGCCACCCATAACAGAAGATATATCAAGTGTTAACTTGCCAAAGCATCCAAAGGGATTTCACGGCCATCCAGAACACGATCCCACCAGGTGTATTGCATGTGGTATATGTCAGTACTTTTGCCCGGCAAAGGTTATAAAAATATCACAGATAGATGACAAAATAAACTACCATATGGACTTAGATCAGTGCACCTGTTGTGGACAGTGCATAGATTATTGTCCTACTAATGCAATAAAGCACAGACCAAACCCATACTTTGTTACTACTAATCTTGATGACTTTAAGGTCGATCATCAAATAAACCTTATAAAGTGTGCAAAATGTGGCGCCTTTATACCGGATATGACGCTTATAGCAAACAAATTGTTTGGTGAGGGCAAGCCAATTCCAAAACACCTATCTCTGTGTCCCAAATGTAAAAGAAAACCATAATAAGTACTATATAGTCAATCTAACTACTTTTCGATAACTTCCGAGTCGCAATATTCGTTTGAGTTAATATCTTCAACAAACAAGTTAAAGTGTGCAGCAATTGGAAAAGAAATTTTCTCCAATAAAACTAGAAAATATTTTATATAGAGATCTCTAGCAAAAATTACTGATAAAACAATCAAAGCCCAAAAAATACAACTAATAGTCCCCCAACCAAAAGAATCAAACCTTTTTACAGCAAAAAATAAACTAAATAGGATAAGGGAAACATAAACCAAAGACAAAGGCATTATAATATTTCTCACTGTTTTTATAAAATAATTCTTAATATTCAAGACCCTCCACCTCCAAAAGTTCTTAAGTAATTATACATCAAATTTAATTCAAAAAGACATATTGAGTCCTATATATATACAGATTTTAGTAGGTTAACTATAAAATCTTTAAACCCTAGTGGATGAATATGGAGATATGAAGCCATCACACGCTTATACACCACTCCATCGAGTTTATTCATTATGCCATTACCCCTAAGAACTTTCATAGAAAATTTAATATCGGCGCTTCTATTGATCGAAACGCTACTATGATGGAATTCGTGTCCCTTTATTCTTATCCCTTTTGAGAAAAATGGGTTATCATCAAACACCTCAATCTCTTCATAACCATGCCCAACAGGTTTTTTATCCATATGAATGCCAAATGGCAAGAGCCCAACCATATTATATTTATTACCGTCGTTTTCAATAAAATCAGATAAATACATTAACCCACCGCATTCAGCATAAATTGGATTATTGTTCTCACCAAAATCCTTAATAGATCTCCTCAGCGAATCATTTCCCTCAAGCTCTTTAGCAAAAACTTCAGGAAAGCCACCTCCAATATAAAGTATATCTATGTCTGGAAGATGTTTATCTGTTAAAGAGTTTATAATTTCTATTTTTGCACCTGACATTTTCAAAAAATCAAAGACTTCAGGATAATAAAAAGAAAACGATACGTCCTGTATTATACCTATCCTAACGTCAAAAAATCTCTCAAAACTAACAAGATCGCTTAATAGTCTACTGCTTAAATTATCATTTTTTCTGATTATATCAAAGAACAAGTCCCAATTCATATGTTCATCTACAGCATCAGCAAAACTATCAATTACAGAATTTAACTCCAATCTTTCTTTAGCAGGTATTAAACCTAAATGTCTATCTGGAATAGATAATCTTTTATCGTCTTTTGGAAAGGAAGCTAAAACATCTGGCAAATTATAGTGCTCCAATGCGTTGATAATCAAGTTTTTCTGTCTGTCTCTTGCAACTTTATTTAGTATTATGCCTTTAATATCTATTTCTTTATCAAACTCAACATATCCCTTTATAAGAGCTGCACTACTTCTTGTTATTCTTTGAACTGGCAAGACAAATATAACAGGAATATCAATTATTTTTGCAATTTCAGCAGTTGAGCCTGTACCCAAATAGTCAATTCCATCATAGAGCCCCATCGCACCTTCAACTACAGAAATATCTGCATCAATAGAATTTGTCATAAAAGAACTTAAAATTGTTTCCTTATCCATCATAAATAAATCTAAATTCCTGCATGGTCTTCCTGAAGACATAGAAAGCCAGCTGGGATCTATAAAATCAGGTCCTTTTTTAAATGTTTGAACTCTGTATCCCTTTCTTGACAGTGCACGAGCAAGTCCAATTGAAAAAGATGTCTTACCCGAACGACCAAACGGAGCAGATACTAAAATTTTTTTAAAACTTTTACTCACTATAATAAAACCTCGATTGCATTGTTTTCACATACTCTTTCACACCTTTTACATGCATCACACCTTGACAAATTAACAAATATTGGTCTAAAAAAACCATTTAAATAGATTACTCCTTTAGGACAAGCTAAAGAGCACTTTCCGCATTTATTACACCTATCAGGCATAAAGGATATAGATTTTATTAGAATCATAAGATTATATTTATCTTTCACCTATGTTTTTCTTAGTATTTGATAAAAAATCTAAAAATGACTTCAATACAATTGAACTTGCGATTTCATGAATCTTACCTTTATCTTTATTTCCCAAGATTTTTTGAAGCTTTAGTGCTTCTATAGAAGAATATCTTTCATCAAAAAGTATTACTTTGACCCCTATAGTTTCTAACTTTTTTTTCACTTTAAGAATTGACTTAGATGACGCAGAAGAAAAATCTGTTCTTAAAGGATCTCCAAGAACTATTGCTTCTACACTTTTTTCCTCAATTATTTGCTTAATTTTATTCAAATCTTTATCCCACGTAGTTCTTGTAATAGTACCTAAAGGAAAGACAATTTTTTCCTCCGGATCGCTTATGCTTAGTCCCAGATGAGTTACACCCCAATCAATTCCAAGATATCTCAAGATCGCTATCTCTCGAATAGATATCTCTGATGTGTTTTATAACTATATTGTACTGATCTGTCAATCTCGCTAACCTCAAAAACTTTGCATAACTCTTCAAAATAGCTAAATTATTTGGCTCTAATGAAATGGCTTTTTGGTAAGTAAAGTTAGCACTATTGTAATTATTACTTAATTCATAATCTTTAGCCATATAATACCAACTATAAACATCGAATGGATCTTTATCAATGCAGATACTGAGCGCTCCAATACTTTGTGAATAGTTACCTTCTAAATAATATTTAATTCCCTCTGCAAAAAAATACTCTTTTGAGTCCATCAAAGATGCAGGTACAGAGCTCAGAATTCTTTCAATCAATGGTTCATCCAGACTAAGAGCTGCTGATTTAAGATTCATCTTTATTACATTATTGCTATTATCATTAAAAGTGTAAGAATATGCTATCGCACTTTTGTAAAGGCCGCTACCAGCCATAGTCTCCATGATATATTCGTGAGTTTTATCCCCCCAACTTGCAAAAGACTGCCCGCAAAAAGATACAGTAAAACAAATAAATGCTAAAAAAAGTTTTTTGCAAGCCACCTTCCATCCCTCCTTTTTTAGAAACCCTATTCATTAGATCTTAGTTCTTCTAACAAGTCGTTAATTATCTTATTTGACATCTCAGGAGAAGCTTTTCCTTTAGTTTCTCTCATAAGCTGACCAACCAGGAAACCAACAGCATTTTTCTTTCCCTTAAAAAAGTCTTGAACAGCTTTTGGATTATTTTCTATAACTTTTTTGGCAGCATCAATTAAGAAACCCTCATCCGAAATTTGTTTAATACCAAGCTTTTCGATAATGTTCTTTGGAGAATCTTTCATATCAAATACCTTTTCAACCACTTCCTTTGCTTGTCTGATACTTATTGTTTTTGAATCAATCAAATCTAAAATTTCTTTTAAATATGAAGGCTCAAAAATTTTACTGTCAGGTTCTAATTTTTTTTCGTTCCAAAAATAAGTCAAATCTCCCAAAATCCATTTCACAGCTTCCTTAGGCGAACACTTACATCTTACACAATCATCAAAAAAGTTAGCTAGCTTTAAATCGGAAACTAAAACAGCAGCATCATTTTTATTAATACCAAGTTCGTCAACAAATCTAAAATATTTTTTTAACGGAAGCTCAGGTATACTGCTAGATATACTTCTTATCTCTTCATCAGAAACAACAACAGGAAGCAAGTCTGGATCTGGAAAATATCTGTAATCATGAGCCTCTTCTTTAGTTCTCAAAGAATGAGTTGTCCCATCACGTTCATCAAAATGTCTTGTTTCTTGGATTATAGTTCCACCAGAATTTAGAATTTCTGATTGTCTAGCAATCTCAAATTCTAATGCTCTTTCAAGAGATCTCAAAGAATTCATATTTTTAATCTCAACCTTCGTTCCAAATGTACCATCAGGATTTTTTAGCGAAATATTTGCATCACAACGCATTGATCCTTCTTCCATATTGCCATCGGAAACTCCAAGATATCTTAAAATATTCCTAAGCTCAGACATAAAGAGCCTGGCTTCTTTGGGAGAAGATATATCAGGTTCAGTAACAATTTCCATCAAAGGAATTCCTGCTCTGTTATAATCCACCATGCTCTGTTCTGATTCCATAATATCTCCCGTATGAACAAGTTTGCCGGTATCTTCTTCTAAATGAATTCTATGAATTCTAACCCTCTTTAACTCATCATCACAAAGAAATTCAAGATACCCATTCCTACAAAAAGGCAAATCATATTGAGAAATTTGATAATTCTTTGGCATATCAGGATAAAAATACTGTTTTCTATCGAATTTTGAATATCTTGAAATTGTACAGTTAAGAGCTAAACCGCTCATTATTGTAAAAGCAATTGCTTTTCTGTTGGGAACTGGTAAAGATCCTGGCAGAGCCATACATACTGGACAAACGTTGGTATTAGGCTTATCACCAAAAGAGGTTCTACATCCACAAAACATCTTTGTTTCAGTTTTTAGTTGAGCATGAATTTCCAAACCAATTACAACATTATTATTCATAAGTTTATATACCTCCCAATTGAGGCCTGGCTTCAAAATTTATTATTGATTCCAGTTGATCTGCAAAATTTAATACTTCACTATCATTAAAGGGTCTCCCAATAATTTGTAATCCAATTGGAAGCCCTTTATTATCACATCCAGAAGGAATAGAAATGCCAGGAAGACCGGCAAGATTCACAGGAATAGTAGCAATATCAGATAGATACATAGAAAGAGGATCGCTTGTTTTATCGCCCTTTTTAAAAGCTGTAGTGGGCGAAGTTGGACATATTAAGAAGTCGTATTCTCTAAAAGCTTTCTCAAAATCATTTACAATGAGTGTTCTTACCTTTGATGCTTTTAAATAATATGCATCATAATAACCGCTCGAGAGAGCATAAGTGCCCAACATTATTCTTCTTTTTACCTCGCTTCCAAATCCTTGCCCTCTTGTTTTTGAAAAGGTTTCGATTATATCTTTACCCTCTACCCTTAATCCATACCTTACGCCATCAAATCTTGCAAGATTTGAACTTGCTTCAGAAGTAGCTACTAAATAATAAACAGGCAAAGAATACTTTAAGTGCGGCAAAGAACATACATCAACTTTTAATCCTTCAGATTTAAGAATTTTTATAACGTTGTTTAAAGAATTCAAAACTTCAATATCAAATCCTTCTGCTTCATAAAGCTCTTTTATAACGCCAACTTTATATTCTTTTATATTTCTATTTACTGAAGTAAATTGGTAAGGATGCGAAGTAGAGTCCATATCGTCTTTTCCACTCATAACACTAAAAGCAAGTTCTACATCCTTAACCTTCGTTCCGAAAGGACCTATCTGATCCAAAGAAGAAGCAAAGGCGACCAAACCATATCTTGAAACAGTCCCGTAGGTTGGCTTAAATCCAACAACGCCGCAAAAAGAGGCAGGCTGCCTTATAGAACCACCTGTATCCGAACCAGTTGCAAGAGGAACAAATCTTGCCGCTACTGCAGAAGCTGAACCCCCCGAACTTCCGCCGGGAACTCTTTCCAAATCCCAAGGATTCGAAGTGGTGAAGAAAGCAGAATTTTCAGTAGAAGACCCCATAGCAAACTCATCAAGGTTGGTTTTTCCTACTATGATCGCTCCTGCATCAATTAACCTTTGAACTGCTGTAGCTGTGTATATTGGTATAAAATTTTCAAGTATTTTAGAACTACACGTAGTCTTAAAACCTCTAAAGCACATGTTATCCTTAATAGCCACAGGAATCCCCCAAAGAGGTTTTAAATCTATTTCATCTAACTTAAGAGATTCAATCGCTTTATATGCATATTCTTCGGTTAGCGTAATAAAAGAATTTATTTTTGAATCATATAATTTTATCCCTTTAAAAACATAGTCTAAAAGCTCTTTTGGAGTAAGATTGCCTTTTTTATATTCGCTCTTAATAGAGTTAATTGTAAAATCATTAATTTCCATTTTTCTCCTCCACAATCCTAGGTACCAAAAAATAAGTTAAAGTGCTTTCAGGAGCATTCGATAATATTTCCTCAACGGGATAAGATTCTTTTATAATATCTTCCCTAAAAATATTGTTTATTGGAAACGGATGAAAAGTAGGTTCTACATTATCGGTATTTACGTCATTTAAAGTAATAAAATAATTCAGGATCTTGCCAAGATCTTCTTTTAGGCTTTCAACTTCATTGTCCTTTAATTCCAATCTTGCAAGTTTAGCGACATGTAGTATTATCTCTTTGTCAATCAAAACAATCCTCCTTGAAAAATTAATTTAGAGATTTAAAAGTATTACCTGTGCAAAAATAGCGTTACACTCATTATATACCAGGTAGCAGGCAAAAAAATGATTTGAGATAAAACTAGTGATCCTAAAATTCTTGTAAAGAGAAGCAAGTATACCATTGACTCAACGTTATTATATGTCCTTCTCTTATGCAAAGCGTCATCGGTAATCAAGGCCGCAGTAGGATCTACAACAAAAGCCATTAATATAGTAGCCAGACCATTTACAATTCCAGAAAGCTGAGTAGCTGTCACCCTGTAAGCTGCCAGATGCGCTCCAGCAAATAGTGAGGACATAACTCCCACTGTATATACCGCAACAACTACAATATTAAAAAAAATAAATTTTTTAGGAATCCCTTTAAAATCAAAATCTTCAAACCTTTTTAAAAACTTTACATTAGCAAAATCCTTTGAAACAAGTTTAATATTTTTAAAACTCAGAAGTTTAAAAAGTGCCATTGGAACTGATCCAGTTTCTTCAAACCATAAAATTATTCTTGAAAAAAAGGCTACAGAATATGGCAAAAGTATTATTGCCAAAATATCTCCAAGTGCGCCGCAAAATATAACAGCTCTAAAATTATTTCCCAACGCATCAATTTTACCTGTCAATACTGCCGAATCAACAAGTACGCCCAAAAGAGGGGCTTGAAACATATTCGACATCCTCGAAACCAGAGCAATTATGTTGTAGAAAGAAAGAGAAGTGGTTATTTTACCCGTCCTTAAACCAGCTAAGCGCAGTGCAGAAGCTGTAGCCTCCGAGAGGTGAATCGAAAAATCAAAAAACATTATTAAAAAAAGCAATTACAGATCCTTTAACTTTTCTTGAAGTACTTTGTTTTGTTCTCGAATATTCTTTTTCATATCTTCAGAAGCCTTTAAAAGCTTGCTCTTGATATCAGGATATTTAATTGACAAAATTCTCATAGCAAGATAAATTGCGTTTTTAACATTACCAAGTCCAACAGTTGCAACAGGCACTCCCGAAGGCATTTGAACAATAGAAAACATTGAATCCATACCCGAAACGGGAGAATTCGTTAAAGGGACCCCTATAACAGGGAGGGTAGTTACAGCAGCCAGTACACCAGGAAGGTGAGCAGCAAGACCAGCAAAAGCAATAATTACTTCTGTACCTCTACTTTCCGCTTTTTTTGCCCATTCTATAGTCTCTTCAGTATTTCTGTGAGCAGAACTAACAACAAGTTCAAACTTAAGATTAAACTTTTTAAGTTCCTTGATTGCAGGAATAATCGCTTCATAATCATTATAACTTCCAATTACCAAAGAAATCATAAACCTATGTCCCTCCTAAAATGCATACCTTCGAAATTTATATACTTAATCGAGTTATATGCCTTATTTCTTGCTTCTTCAAAGGTATTTCCCATACCTACTACGTTCAAAACCCTTCCAGAAGAAGTAAAAAGATTGTTTTTATCTCTCGTTACCCCCGCATAAAAAATTGCAACATCCTCATCCTCAAAAATTTTTCCATCTATATTTATCATTTTTCCTACTTCAGGATTGTTTGGGTATCCCTTGGCAGCTAAAACTACTGAAAGGGCTTTTTTATTTGAAATCTTTGGTTCAGGTATTCTTTCATTTTTTGCTACAGCATAAAGAAGCTCGGAAAAGTTAAGAATTCTTGGAACAAGTACCTGGGCTTCAGGGTCGCCAAATCTACAATTGAATTCTAAAATTGATGGGCCTTCTTTTGTCAACATTATTCCAAAATATAAAACTCCTTGATAAGAAATATTCTCTTTTCTCAAGGCTCTGATTGTAGGTTCAACAATATTGTTTTGAATTTTATTAATTTGAAATTCAGGCAGATCATCGACTGGCGAATAAGATCCCATACCCCCTGTATTTGGACCTTCATCAAAGTCGTTTAACCTCTTATAATCTCTTGCATTATCCAAAACCACATGATCTTTATCGTTGATCAATACAAAAAGAGACAATTCTTTCCCCACCAGACACTCTTCTACAATTATGTATTTTGAGGCTTCAGGAAAATTATTTTTTAAAAAATTTATTGCCTCAACAGCTTCTTCCTTTTCATGAACTACTACCACTCCTTTTCCCGCTGCAAGACCATCAGCCTTTATAACAACAGGATACTTACAATTATCAAAGTGCTTTATCAAAGAACCTTCATCTTCATATATAACAAAGTCAGCAGTTGGAAGGTTATTTCTCTTCATAAAAGACTTTGCAAAAACTTTACTCCCTTCTAACTTTGCACCTTCCTTGCCAGGTCCAAAAACCCAAAAACCTTTTGATCTCAAAAAATCAGCAATTCCCTCGGTAAGTGGTTTTTCAGGACCTACAACTATAAGATCTACTCCTGTAACTCTACAAAAAGATTCTATATCATCTTTTGAAAGAATCTTATTTATCCAGCTTAAAGATGTACCGCCATTTCCTGGAGAAAGAAAAACATCTTTTCCCTCCTTTTTAAGACGCCAGGCAATTGCGTGTTCTCTTGCTCCACTACCAATAACTAAAATAGAACCCACATATACCTCCCAATTAAATTAATTAGTTCTTTTAAGAGATCTTTTAAATTTAGTGATAGAAATGTCTTCTGTGAGTAAATACCATAGGTATCCCAAGTCTATCAGCCTCTTCAATTACCTCTTCATCTCTTCTAGAACCACCCGGTTGAATAATTGCTTTGATACCATATTCTCCTGCAAGAGTTACTGAGTCTTTAAACGGGAAAAATCCATCAGAAGCAAGGCTGGCTCCTACAGATCTTTCCTGTGCTCTCATACCTGCAATCCTAACAGACATCACTCTACTTGACTGACCGGCACCAGCACCAACTAATTGGCCATCCTTTGCAAAAACAATTGCATTTGACTTAAAGTTTCTGCATAACTTCCAGGCAAAGATTAGATCTTCCATCGTCTTTTCATCGGGCTTAACCTTAGTTACCACATCTAGGTTGTCTAGCTTTAAAAAGTCTTCAGTCTGAAGCAAAAAGCCAGCTCCAACTTGTTTTATGTTATAATTCCAATTAGTTCTTTTGGTTGAACCTTTCAAAATTCTAAGGTTCCTTTTTTCCTGCAAAATTTCAAGGGCCTTTTCGCTAAAATCAATAGCATATACTACTTCATAAAAGTTTTTGTAAATTTCTCTAGCCAAAACCTCATCAACTACACCATTTATAGCTACTATGCCGCCAAAAGCTGATTCTTTATCGCCTTCATATGCCTTAATATAAGCAGTCAAAAGATCGTCGGCAACTGCAAAACCGCATGCCTGATTGTGCTTTATTATTACAACAGCCTTTTCGTCTATGAAGTCATAAAGAAAACGTAAAGCCGCATCTATATCCACAATATTATTAAAAGAAAGTTCTTTTCCGCTTAAAAATTCAGCATCAAGCGGATACCCATCTTCGGTTTTATAAAGAAAAGCTTTCTGATGAGGATTTTCCCCATATCTAAGACTCTGGATTCTCTTGCCCGTAAGAGTAAATTGTTCCTGAAATAGATCTTCTGAAAAATATGCTGCTATATGAGAATCATAGGAGGCAGTATGCTGAAAAGCTTTTGCAGCAAGATATTTCCTATACTCAAGGGTCATTGTATTGTTTCTTAAAAGTTCAATAGTTTTTTTATAGTCATCTGGGTCTACCAAAACAAGTACGTCTTTATAATTTTTAGCAGCAGCTCTAATAAGAGCCACTCCTCCAATATCAATCATCTCAATTATTTCCTCAATTGGAGCCCCTCTATTCAAAGTTTCCAAAAATGGATAAAGATTTACCACTACAATATCTATGGTGTCTAAATTCTTTATTTGTTGTATATGATTTGGGTTATCTCTTTGAGCCAAAATGCCTCCAAAAATAATTGGATGAAGAGTTTTCACTCTTCCGCCCAAAATCTCAGGGAAATGAGTGTATTCAGAAACCTCAATTACAGGAAAGTCAAAGGACTTAAGGTACTTTGCTGTTCCACCTGTTGAAAGCAAACCATAACCTAATTTATTTAATTCTTTTGCAAATTCTTCAATACCATTCTTGTTATAAACACTTATTAAAGCTCTTTGCATACCAGACCTCCTTAAAATTCATTGTACATATTATATATCTTTTATTTTTACCTTTCTTCCATCAATTACTAGTCTATTTTGAGCAAAGAGTGAAATAGCAAAGGGATATATTTTGTGCTCTTCCTTTAGAATTCTCGAGGCTAGAGTTTCTGGGCTGTCATCATCAAGCACAGGAACCACAGCTTGTAAAATTATTGGACCAGTATCGGTTCCAGCGTCAACGAAATGAACGGTGCAACCGCTAACCCTTACACCATAATCTAGAGCCTGTTTTTGTGCGTTAAGACCTGGGAAAGAGGGCAAAAGAGAGGGATGTATGTTCATTATTTTCCATTTAAAATGTTCTACAAAACCAGGGCTCAAAATTCTCATAAAGCCAGCTAAAGCTATTAGTTCTACTTTATATGAGTCCAAAATATTAGTTATTTCTTTTTCAAAGTTCAATTTATTGCTGAATTTTTTCCTATCGACAACTTCATAAGGAATGTTAAATTCTTTAGCTATTTCTATTGCCTTTGCACCAGGGTTATCAACTATTAATACCTTTACTTCAGCACTATCAACTTTTTGCACAATAGCCTTAAAATTCGATCCTCTACCAGAAGCCAAAACTCCAACTTTTAACTTATTCAAACTCCACTCTCCTCTCATCAGAGGGAACAATTTTACCTATTATTCGGGCATTTGAACCTAAAGATCTTAAAATTTCATCTACATTTGAAGGGCTAACAACCAATATCATCCCAATACCCATATTAAACACCTTATACATCTCTTCTTCACTCACACCGTGATCTGCAATCCATCTAAAAATCCATGGTATATCAAAATCCTTTTTTATCACTGCCTTAACGTTTTTTGGTAAAATCCTAATCAAATTTCCTTCTATACCACCTCCTGTAATGTGTGCAAGACCATTAATCATGCCCTTTTCGATAAAAGGATAAACATCTGAATAATAAATTTTAGTAGGTTTCAAAAGCTCTTTAGCCAAACTAATACCTTCTGGGGTTATGCTTTTAAGTATATTAATTTTATAATCTTTAATAATTCTTCTTATTAAGGAAAAACCATTGCTATGAACCCCATTAGAAGATAATCCAATCAAAATATTCCCTGATTTAATATTTTTTGGCAAAAGGGAGGACCTTTTAACAGCACCTACCACAAAACCTGAAAGGTCCCAATCACCCTTTTTATAAAGATCTGGCATTTCAGCAGTTTCTCCCCCCAATAACACTCCACCAGTAGGTTTTAAGGCTTCAATTATGGAGGAAACAATTTCTAATGCAATTTTTGTATCCAATTTCGAACATGCAATATAATCTAAAAAAAATAAAGGTTTTCCGCCGTGCACTAATATATCATTCACGTTCATAGCTACCAAGTCCTGACCTATTGAACTCCAGATGTTTGCTTTTTTTGCAACCAAAACTTTTGTTCCAACTCCATCACAAGAAGATAGTAAAACAAAATCAGAACCAAAGTTATCAAGAGGATAAAAACCTGCAAAACCATCACCTAGACTCTCAGAAAATGATCCAAAAGCTTTATTGCTTATCTTTTTGATTTCATTTACAAACTTGTTCGCGCTCTCGATATTCACTCCCGATTTTTCGTATGTTAGTTTTTCTTCTTGCATAATACACCTTCTTTCTACAAAACAATTATAAATTTATGATTAAGAAAGTGATCAATCTTAAATTTACCACTTTTCGTTTTTTTCAAGCGCATATTTTTCTCTAACTTCCTCACTGGGTATATAAGTAGGATAATCAGCTCCAAAACAGGCAAGGCACGGATATTCAATGCCAATAGCCTCAATAGTACTTTTTCTTGAAAGATATGCCAAGCTATTTACGCCAAGAAATTCTCTAATCTGTTCAATATCCATTTTACTAGCCAAAAGCTCACCTCTTGAAGCGGTATCAATGCCATAAAAGCATGGATGGCTAACCATTGGAGAACTTACCCTAAAATGAATCTCTTTTGGCTCACATTCCCAAAGCATTTTAACAATTTCCTTACTTGTTGTGCCTCGAACAATAGAATCATCCACAACTACTACTCTTTTTCCCCTAACCAATTCCGAAATCGGATTTAATTTTAAGCGAACACCTCTTTCTCTTAACTCTTTTGTAGGTTGAATAAAAGTCCTTCCAACATATCTATTTTTTATAAAAACTTCATTAAAGGGTATCTTGCACCTTTGAGCAAAACCAATTGCAGCTGGGGTACCAGAGTCAGGAACACTAACTACTATATCAGCATCCACTGGTGATTCTTCAGCCAAAAGCTCACCAAACCTCTTTCTAACCTCATAAAGTCGTTTTCCCATAACTACAGAATCAGGTCTAGCAAAGTATATATATTCAAAAGAACACAAGAAATTACCCTGCGGTTCTAAAATTTGGTCCACTTCATAACCATTTCTGTGAATTCTAACCATTTCACCAGGAGAAATCTCCCTGATAAATTTAGCACCAATAATATCAAATGCACAAGTTTCAGAAGACACAACAAAACCATCTTCATATGAACCCATGCAAAGTGGCCTAAATCCCCATGGATCTCTAACTGCATAAATTTCTTCCTCAGTTAAAAAAACAAGAGAATAAGCGCCAATAAATCCTTTACACACGTTAGCAAGAGTTGTTTTAAAATCATCTTGAAAATTTCTGGCAATCAAGTGGCCCATAAGTTCAGTATCTGAAGAAGTATATGGTGAAATGCCCAAACTATAAACTTGTTCTCTTAGTTCCTTTATATTCACAATATTGCCATTATGAGCTAAAGCAAAGGTTCCACCTTTATATCTCATCTTTAGAGGTTGCGCATTTTCTATACTTGGCCTTCCAGTTGTTGAATACCTGACGTGGCCAAGAGCAGCATAACCATATAATTCCTGGAGTTCTCTTTCAGAAAATGCAGAAGATACTAAACCCATAGACCTTTGTATCATCAAACTTGTTCCATCAGTTGCAGCTATTCCACAACTTTCCTGCCCTCTATGTTGAAGTGAATATAAAGCAAAATAGGTATGCTTAGCAACATCTTTCCTAGAGGGACAAAGAATTCCAAATATTCCACACATTATTAAATTACCTTTCCATCAAAAAATTTAATATGACCTTCCATCCATGCCTTGCCTATTACCGCACCATCAAAACCAACTTCTTCAAGAATATTAATGTGTTCTTTTTTTGATATTCCTCCAGCACCTATTAATCTGTGTTTTGGAAATATTTTTCTAATATTCTCAAACAACTCTACCGAAGGACTTGAAAGTGTACCATCTCTATTTATATCTGTAACCAAAAAACCCAGATTACTTCTATTCCCAAATTTTCTTTGTAACTCTTTTAACTCTAAAGAAATCGAAGTCGTCCATCCATGAAAACAAAGTTTTGAATCCTTAAAATCTAAAGAGATAAGAATTTTATCTCCAAAATCTTTTAAAATCGCGTTAAGAGTCTCTTCATCGGTAAAAGCAACAGTTCCAATAATAATTCTATCAGCTCCCACCTTAGCCAAAACCTTAACGTCATCATATTTTCTTACTCCTCCCCCCCATTGGACGACAAAACCCTTAGACTTTGCCATTTCAAGAACGTTAAAAGCAGTAAATTGGCCAATTTTTGAAGCCTCCAGATCAATTATGTGTACAAAATTAATCCCAGAAGATTTTAGTTTATTAAAATAGTCTTCAGGTTTACCATATATTTTTATTTTATCAAAATCACCTTGATAAAGTCTAACAACATTATCCCGATATATATCGATTGCCGGTATTATTTCAAACATTTAACCTCCTTAAAAAACTTATAAACTTGTTGGTGTATAAAATTTAAAAAGCAAAATTTTGTTTAATAATTATTTTATAACTTTTATAACTATATTGAACTCAAGAAATTATCTAAGAGCTTAAGCCCCCAACGTCCACTCTTTTCAGGGTGAAATTGACAGGCAAACACGTTATCTTTTTCAACAACACACACGAATCTTTTATTTACATATTCAGCAAATCCCTTTTTACAAGAAAGATCATAAACTTCTGGATAATAAGAATGAACAAAATAGAAAGAAGAATCATCAGGTATATCTTTAAAAAATCTCAAGTCTGAAGTATTAAAAACTTTGTTCCAACCAAGATGCGGTCTTATAAAGTCCTTTTGAAACTCAACAACTTTGCCAGAAATAACCTTTAAGCCTTCTGTAAATCCAAATTCATCAGAATAATCAAAAAGCATTTGCAAACCCAAACATATTCCAAAAAAGGGTTTGCCAGAGTATATAAATTCCCTTAATGCTTCCCAGAGATTAGCTTCTTTAAGAGATCTGCTTGCCTGCGCAAAAGAGCCCTGGCCAGGGAAAATTAAAGCATCAGCTTTTTTTAAACTTTCTTGATCCCAAATTTCTTCAAATTGGTAACCCAAATAAGTAATTGCTTTAAATACACTGCCTAAATTTCCTCCTCCTTTATAACACAAGACTCCTATCATCAAATACACCCCTTAACAGAAGGAATAGATCCTGAATTTGTCAAAGTTACAGCATCTTTTAGACATATAGCAAATGATTTAAAACAGGCTTCTGCAATATGATGGCTATTAAATCCAGAAATCTTTTTAAAATGGAGGTTTGCTTTCAAATTCATTGCCAAAGAGTTGAAAAAAACTTCTACAAGTTCAGTATTGAATTTGCCTATCATTTTGGAGTCAAACTCAACATCATAAGAAAAATAAGATCTGCCAGAAATATCTATAGCACACAAAACTAACGCATCGTCCATTGGCAAAATCGCATTTGAAAATCTTTTTATACCAACCTTGTCTCCTAAGGCCTTCAACAAAGCTTCCCCAATAACGATCCCTACATCTTCAACACTATGATGATAATCAACTTCTAAATCTCCTATGCACTTTAGTTTCATATCCACACTAGAATGTTTTGAAAGAGTAGAAAGCATATGATCAAAAAAACCAATATTAGTTTGTATTGAATTTTCTCCTGTACCATCTATATTGATTTCTAATTCAATGTCGGTTTCATAAGTTTTTCTTTTAATGCTTGAAACTCGTGCTATCCTTTTCCCGCTTTCATGGTCCATTTTAAGAACCTACCTCTCTTTATAATTTACTTAAAGATAATTATGAATTCCAAAACCTAACTTTACTCGACTAAAGAACTTTATCTAAATAATCACTTACATTCTCATACATTTTTGCAAAGGAAAGACCTTCTATTTTGTTAACAAGCTGATTTGAATAGGTTCCAGTTTTAACTCCTGCAAATTGTACAGGTAGTCCCTTTTCTCTTGCCCTTACAACCAGTTCGAGATCATCCAAAGTATCACCTACATAAGTCATCTGTGAGCAGTTGTTTATAACAAACATCTTTTCAAGAGGGGTAGGATCAGGTTTTTTAAAACCGCTATCATCAGTAAAATAAAATTCATTCAGCACAATTAGATTAACTGCCCTCAAAGCAACTTCAGCTTCTTTAAAACATCTTCCAGAATAGATTCCTATTTTTTCTCTATCTACAGAATAATTGCAAAAATTTATCAACGGCTTCTCTTGATAAATAAATCCATTGAAAAAGATATATTTTGGCTTCTCCAAATATATCTCAAAAAAAAGTTTTTCTCCAAGATAATATTCTTGAAAGATTCTCTTAACAAATTCATAAGCAATTTCTATTTTAGGAGGTTTATTATTTTTCTTAAAATAGCTTTTCAAAATTTCCAAAAACTCTGCTTCGTCAAAAGTAGGATAATCCCAACTAACTGCCAAAAGAGCATATGTCAAATCCCAATCGTTATTAAACCCCCCCAATGACTTTAAAAAACTAATATGTTCGATGTTACATTTTGCGCTCTTACCAAATAAATTCCTCACAAATTCAAAGGTTTTAATCGTAGATTCCACGAAAGAACCGTTAGTTTGTATTAAAACTCCATCTATATCAAAGACTATAAAGTTACTCATTTAATATTCTGCTAAGCTCCTTTAGTAAAATATTTGTATCAGAACTTCTACCAGCAGAAATCCTGATAAAGTTAGGCAAATATGGAAAAAACCTTACTAAAATTTTTCTTTTTCTAAGTTTTTCAACAATATCTTTAGTAGGTTTATCAAATTTTGCCAATAAAAAGTTAGCTTCTGTAGGATAAACTCTAATGCCCATTTTTAATAAGCCATCGTAAATTCTATTTATTTCGGCATTAATAGCGTCAATATTTGACTTAAATAGACTACTATTTTTAAGTATAATGCTTCCTGCCACCTGCGAAAAGTGAGATAGTAGATATGGTAATCTTACCTTTTCAACCTCGTCAATAAGAAACTTATTTCCAAAAGCAAATCCCATTCTCACTCCTGCACCCGAAAAGGCTTTAGATAAGGTTCTTAATATCAAAACATTTGGATATAATCTAAATTTATCAACAAAACTTTTTTTACTAAATTCACAATAAACCTCATCAATCAAGACAATTCCTGGGGTGCTATTAATTATATTTTCTATATATTCATCTGGGAAACAGTTTCCTGTCGGGTTATTAGGGTTACATATCACAATTACTGAAGGCCTTTTTTCCTTCACAACATCAATTACTTTCTCAATAGGCATAGTAAAGTCTTCATTTAAAGGAATTTCTATATATTCAATTCCTAAATTCCTTGAGGCTATCTGGTAAGTATGAAATGTTGGCCAAAAGGAGAGAACAGGACCATTATTTAATGCAAATGCCATAATTACATTTTGAATAACCTCATCACAACCATTTCCCACAGTAACCTCTTCAGGTTTAATTTTGCCAACGTATTGACTAAATGCCTCTTTTACAGAACCGCACCATGCATCAGGATAATGATTCAACCGAAGGCTAGAAAAAGCATTAATAATTTCTTCCTTTACCTGCAATGGCAAATCAAATGGACTTTCATTCCTATCAAGCCTAATCGCATCTTTAACCTCTACCGGCCTATAAGGCTCAATCCCTAAAAGATCTTTTCTAAAAAGCGTCATCTTTTATACCTGCTTGAATAGAAGCTGCGTTAATTACATTTTCCATCAAAGACATAATAGTTAAAGGCCCAACTCCACCCGGTACTGGAGTGAGATAACCAGCAACGTCAAAAACATCCTCAAAATCAACATCTCCAACTATTTTACCTTCTATCCTGGATATTCCTACATCAACTACTACTGCACCTTCTTTTACATATTCTCTATTTACCATTTTTGCCCTTCCAGTAGCAACAATTAATATGTCTGCTTCTTTACAAATATTCTTTAGGTCTTTAGTTTTAGAATGTACAATTGTTGGTGTAGCATTTTCATGCAAAAGCATCAAAAAAATTGGAAGGCCAACAAGTTGGCTTCTACCAAGAATTACGGCTCTTTTTCCAACAAGATCGATTTTGTATTCTTTCAATAGGTGAATTATTCCACTTGGAGTACAAGGTCTCAAACCAGGCATGTTTTTATATAGCAAGCCACATGAAAAAACGTTTAGGCCATCCACATCTTTCTCAGGACTAACCAAAGATAAAACTCTCTCTTTGTCAATTCCTTTAGGCAAGGGTAGCTGAACTATTATCCCATTTATTTCTTTGTCTTTATTTAGAGAAGATACTCTATTCTCTATTTTCTCCTGATCTAAACCTTCCTCTTCTATAAGAATGGGTTTTATACCCAACTTCTCACACATAGCAACTTTCTTTCTAACATAAACCTTTGACGCTTCATCGTCATTGAATCTTGCTACTGCAAGACAGATGTTTACTCCTTTTGCTTTTAGATTTTGCACTCTTAAACTATTTTTTTTCTCCCATTGACTAGCAACTTCTTTTCCGTTTAATATAATTGCACCCAACTTTATCATCTCCATATTTTTTATTATGATACTTTATTATAAGACAATAAGGCAAAAAAAATGTAATTTATTTTATTATTATAAAAAAATTTAAAGAGGAGAGCGTAGAATGGAAGAGCATAAAGAAAATTTAAGATTGCTAGCAATTAGGGGAGCTACCACTTTATTAAAAGATGATCCAAAAGAGCTAAGAGAAAAGGTTATTGAGCTAGTTACCAAAATGGTCAATGAAAATGATGTAAAAGAAGAAGATATGGTTAACTTTTTTATCTCTGTAACTAATGATATTCACTCTGAATTTGCAGGAAAATTTGTAAGAGAAACATATCCATCTACTCCAGTTTTTGGTGCATTAGAGACAAATGTCACTAATGCACCAAAAATGTGTATAAGAGTGCTCTTACAGTGCTACAGCAAAAAAGCAAAAAACCAGATAAGACATATATTTCTTAATGAGGCATCAAAATTAAGGCCAGATCTTATAAAGGAGTAAAAGTATATCATACTCATATCATACTATCTCTTTATTACTTATTTTAACAATGTTATCTATATCCAGTTTTATTTGTTTTTTTAACGCAGCAATCGAATCAAACTTTATTTCGTCTCTAATTTTAGATTTAAAATAAACCGTAATAACCTCCTGGTAAAGATTGCCTTCAAAGTTTATTACATGTACTTCAATAGATCTCTTTTTCCCACCAACAGTCGGTTTTATACCAATGTTAAGTGCTCCCAAGTACCTTTCACCAGCAATTTCAACCTCAGCAGAATAAACCCCTGATTGCGGGACAATTTTATACTCAGGCAGTCTGAGATTGGCAGTAGGAAAACCTAAGAATGTGCCTATGCGATCTCCATGAATTACTTCTCCGGAAACGAAAAACTCCCAGCCAAGTAGTTTGTTTGCTTCATCAATCTTCCCAGATATTATAAGTCTTCTAATCCTTGAGCTTGAAATTGGAACTCCGTCAAATATATATAAGTTTGCAACGTCTACATTAAACCCAAATCTATTCCCAAGCTCTTTTAGAAGATTAACGTCACCACCCTTTCCACGTCCAAAATGAAAATTTTCCCCCTCAACAATTGTATTAATTTTGAAATTGCTACAAAGAAAATTAATAAATTCTTCTGGAGTAAGTTTAGAAAGCAGTTCATCAAATTGCAAAACTATTACTTCATCAACGTGTTCTAACAACAGTCTTATTCTTTCCTCAATAATAGTAATAAGTGACAAATTCTCTATACTTTTAAAAAAGATCCTCGGATGCGGTTCAAACGTTACAACGCTAATTAAATCTTCCTTATTCTTTCTCATTTTCTTAAGTTGTTTAAATAACAATTGGTGTCCTAGATGTACGCTATCAAACGTCCCAATGGTTAAAAATCTTGAGCCATTTTTGTTTTCTTTTCTGTAAATTCCTCTTATCATATAATTATCACCTTATTAGGCTTCCAAATTTTTTTTTCACCTTTAGATTTTTCAGCTAGGCCTAAAAATGTTCCAGAAATACAAAATATTCTTAATATTTCAAAATTATCAAAATCCTTTTTTATCCAGATCTCCTGACCAGCCACAAATTTCTTGGCATTATCATAGTTTAATACCACAACAGGTATGTGTGACAACATCTTGTTTACAGGAGTTATAACTTTAAAATATTCTCTTTTTATAATCAAATCTCTTAATTTTTCTAGACTAATACTGTCCTTAAGATGAAAATCCCCCGATACCTCTCTAAGCAAAAACGTCATCGTTCCAATAGTACCCAACTTTGTAGAGATATCTTCACATAAAGTTCTAATATAAGTTCCAAAAGAACACAAAACTTCAAACCAAAGTGAATTTTTATTTCGTTTAATAAATTTAAGCTCTTTAATATTTACTTCTTTATATCTTTCAGGAACTACTTGATTTGCTCTTGCCAGCTCATAAAACCTCTTGCCATCAATTTTAGCTGCAGAATAAGAAGGTATTTTTTGTGGATAGCGACCAATCAGATCAGAACAAACAGAAATGATCCTTTCATCAGAAATATTTGGAACAGTTTGAACATCTAAAACGTCGCCTTCTTGATCTCCTGTAGTGGTCTTGAACCCCAAAGTGAGTTCAAAGAGGTATTTTTTATCGTTGTTTTTAATATGTTCACAAAGCCTAGTGGCTTTCCCTAAAGCTATAGGCAACACTCCAACTGCACAAGGATCAAGCGTTCCAAGATGTCCCATCTTTATATCTGCACCAAGTTCATCTTTAAACATCTTTCTTATCAAATCAACGACTTCAAAAGAACTTTTATATTTGTCTTTAAAAATGTTTAAAAAGCCGTTAATCACCAAAGACCTCTTTTTTCGTATAGTTCAAAACTAACTCAACTACTTCATCAAAGTTTCCCTCAACAACAGCTCCCGATGCCTCAGGGTGTCCTCCACCCCCAAAGTGTTCAGCAATAGAATTGAGTTTTCCTGTATTTTTCCCTCTAAAACTAATTTTTACTTTGCCTGGTTGATCCTCTCTAAAAACTATCGACACTCTGCAATCCTTTATTCTTCTTAGCCATTCAATAAGTCCTTTAGTAATATCGGGTTCTAGTGAAAAATTTACAAAATCTTTATATGATATAGGAAGCCATGAAATGCCCTCAGAAGCCTTTAGCTTAGATAACAAAAAACCCATTTTTGAAATACTGCTTGCATCTCTTTCATAATATTTCATAACCAAACCCATATCAGCACCATATTCCAATAATTTTGAAGCAACTTTCAAGCATTTTTTATTAGTATTTGTATAATAAAATCCACCAGTATCATAGTGTAAAGCAAGATATAAATACGTCGCTACCAGATTATTTATGTCATGCTTCATCTTTTTTATAATATCAAAAACTAAAACAGCAGTTGCGCTAGCAGTGATGTCAACATATATATTAGTAGAATCAAAGTACGGCCCATGATGATGATCAATTATAAAAAAATTCTTATATCTAGGAAAAATTTCTTCATATGGTTTCCCTATTCTTTTCAATGAAGAGGCATCAAGTAGTATTGCCACTCTCGAAAAATCAAAATCATTGCCACTATATACGTTTTCCATGCCTGGAAAATCCACAACACTATTTGGTGTCCTGTAGGGTTTTATAAATCTTACATCTTTCCCTAACGACTTTAGGAAAAAATATAAGGCCAGACTAGAACCTATAGCGTCACCATCAGGTTCTAAGTGTGTAAAAATATCAAAAGAGTTGTAGTTGCTTAATAAGTCTAAAATTCTAGGGGGTATTTTGCTCAGAACTATTCACCCATTTCAGTGTTCAATTTTTTTAAGTATTTCGAATATCTTATCTCCTCTTTCAAGAGAATTATCTATAGCAAAAAGAATTTGCGGTGCGTACTTTAAACCAATTCTTCTTGCTAACTCTCCTCTTAAAAATCTTGATGCAGAAACAAGTCCTTTCATCGTTTCTTCTTTGGATTTCTCATCCCCGTATATGCTAACCCAAACTTTTATATTTTTGTGATCGCTCGACATATCTAATTCCATAATAGAAACCATACTTTTAATTCGAACGTCCTTAAGTTCGTATAATAAAACAGCAAGCTCTTTCCTAATTGTTTCTTTCAATCTTTCGGCTTTTACACTCATTTTATTTTAAACCTCCTATAAGAGTAAGAACAAAAATTGATTTAATAAATCTCAATGTTATATGAAATAAGCCTAATATCAGGCCTATCAAGAAAAAAATTAATATAATAGTCATAAAGTCTATGTATGTCCACTTCGTTCTCTTTTACCGCTGATAAATATAAAGTGCTAGATCTAATGTTCTTATTTAGAATTTCAAGCACACTGATATTTTGCTTTTTTATATTTGAAATAATTGCTTGCATAATTTTTCTATGTTCCTTTATGCTAACAATATAAGGAAAATAAAGCTCAAATTCAATTAAACACGTTCTAATCATAATATTCCATAAATAAAATTTAAATTTTCTACAGCTTTAAGCTTAAATTAATGCTTATATAGTTAAAATCAACTCTACACAAAGATGAATCTGAAAAATATTAACAAGCTACTTCTACTAATTTATATATCTCAAAAATATCGTTTTCCTTTATATCATGGAAATCTTTTATCGAAATTCCACATTCATATCCCTGATTCACTTCTTTTACATCATCCTTAAATCTCTTTAAAGAAGACAATTCACCCTCATGAATAATAACATTATCCCTCAAAACTCTTACTTTTGCATCTCTTGTAACCTTTCCATCCACAACATAACAGCCCGCAACAAGACCTATTTTTGGAACTTTAAAAGTCTGTCTAACCTCAGCCCTTCCAAGTATTGTCTCTTCATATTTTGGTGGAAGTAAGCCCTTGATAGCTTTCGAAATATCTTCAATAAGATCATAAATAACCCTATAAGTTCTAATATCAATACCTTCTTCAGAAGCAAGCTTCAAAGCAGTGTTTGATGGTCTTACATTAAAACCAATAATAATAGCCTGAGAAGCAGAAGCAAGCATAACGTCAGATTCAGAGATTCCGCCGGTTCCAGACGATAAAATACTTATAGTAACATTTTCTTCTTTAATCTTAGCCAAAGACGTAAGAATAGCCTCTAGCGAGCCTTGAGAATCAGCTTTCAGAATAAGTTTTAACTCTTTAACCTCAGATAGATCTGTGCCCTGAACAAAACACGATAAAGTCGGTTTTTTCATTCTTTGTATTTGCAGCTCTTTCTTCCTGTTAAGCATTTTTTCGGCCATTAATTTTGCTTCCTTATCGCTTTTTACAGCAATCAAACTATCTCCTGCTTCAGGAACCATATTGATACCTAGTATTTCTACAGGCGTAGAAGGTCCTGCTTCTTTTAATCTTTTACCTCTATCATTAATTAATGCTCTTACTTTTCCGCTAGCAGCACCTACACAAACAAAATCTCCTACTCTCAAAGTTCCTTTTTGAATTAATACAGTTGCTACAGGACCTCTATTTTTTTCTAACTTTGCTTCTAAAACCAAACCTCTTGCCAAAGTCTTTGGATTAGCTTTATATTCCATTATTTCTGCCAATAACAATATCATCTCTAAAAGCTCGTCTATACCTTCTCCTGTTTTAGCAGAAACTTTAACAAATATGGTCTTCCCACCCCATTCTTCAGGAATCAGGCCATATTCAGTTAGCTGTTGCATTATCTTCTCTGGTTGTGCCCCAGGCTTATCAATTTTATTTATTGCAACCATTATCTGAACCCCTGCTGCTTTTGCATGTTGAATTGCTTCAATAGTTTGAGGTTTCACTCCGTCATCAGCTGCCACAACCAAAATCACTATATCAGTAACGTTTGCACCTCTTGCTCTCATAGCAGTAAATGCTTCATGACCTGGAGTATCAATAAAAGTAATCTTCTTACCATTAATCTCTACCTGATATGCACCAATCTTTTGTGTAATTCCACGAAATTCTTTTGATGCGATTTTTGTTTTTTGAATTTTATCTAAAAGCGTTGTTTTGCCATGGTCTACATGCCCCATAACAGTAACAATGGGAGGTCTAGGTTGCAAATCAGCAACGTTTTCAACTTCAGTCTCTTCAAAAGTTAACGATTCTTCTTCTTTTAATTTTGGTTCGTAACCAAATTCCTTTACTACGCTTTCAATAAGACTTATATTTAAAGCTTGATTTATAGTTGCAAGTGTTTTAAGCTTTATTAATTTTTTTATAACTTCGCTCTCTTTTACGTTAATTTTCTGCGCAATCTCTCTAGGAGTCATGCCATCTGATATATATAAAATCTTTTTTTCCTCAACTTTCGGCTCTTCGATTACTTCTGTTTCCTTTTCTTTAGTTGCAAGCTCCGGTGCTTCTTTTATAGCAACTTTAGTAGCATTCTCTTTTTGCAAGTCCTTATTTTCAACCTCAACTTTTTCAATTTCTTCTTTTTTAGTTTCCTTAGAAACCTCAACTTTATTTTCAGCTTCAATAGTAGATCTAACCATAAACTCTTCTTCTTCTCCTACAGAAGACAAAGAAGATTTAACAGTTACTCCCAAACCCGAAAGAATTTCAATTATTTTTTTAGAAGAAACACCCAGTTCTCTTGAAAGCTCATATATTCTTTTCAATCAGTGCTCACCTCCTCGACTTTGTATTATTATATTTTTAAAATATCTTTCAATTTCATTATAGATCTTTGTATCCACATTTGTTTTAAGAGATTTTGCAATCATATTTTTTTTCTTAAAGTTGCCAGAACTTATACACGAAAAACAAATATAACAACCTCTACCAATATTTTTCCTCTCATAATCAACAATTAAACCATCATTTTTAATCTTCGCTATTCTAAGCATATCTCTTTTTGGAAAAAATCTCCCACAAAAAATACACTTCCTATGTTCCTTAATCATATTTGAACTATTCTTCTATCTTAATATCAATTTTATAACCAGTTAATTTATGTGCTAATCTTACATTTTGTGCATCTTTACCAATTGCCAATGAAAGCTGCGATTTATCTACATAAACTCTTGATTCTTTTTTAACCTGATCTAATATCTCTACCCTCTTAATTTTAGCAGGAGACAAAGCACTTGCTATATAAATTTTTGGATCTGGATTGTATAAAATTACGTCAATTTTTTCTCCTCTAAGTTCTTTTGTAACATTTTGTATTCTAGAATTTCTTATCCCCAAGCAAACACCCAACGGATCAACATGAGGGTCCCTTGATAAAACCGCTATCTTAGTTCTGCTACCAGGATCTCTTGCTATTGACACTATCTCCACAATACCTGATCTAATTTCCGCCGATTCAAGTTCAAATATCCTCTTAACCAAATTTGGATGACTTCTGGACAAAATTATTTCAACATCTTTCTTTTGCTTTTTAACCGATAAAACATAAAAAACGTATCTTTCGTTAATGTTATATTTGTCTTGAAAAACTGTTTCTTTTTGAGGCAGTATTCCTTCAGCCCTTCCAAGCTGCACTATCCAATTTTTCCCCTCAGGTCTTAAAATTTTGCCAGAAATAACACCAAAGACTCTGTCTTTAAATTCTTCAAAAACAGCATCTCTTTCAGCCTCTTTTATTTTCTGCTGCCAAACTTGCTTTGCTGTCAGGGCAGCAATTCTACCAAAATTTTTAGGATCTACCTGTATCTCTATAGTTTCGCCAATATTAACTTTAGGATCTATTTCCCTAGCCTGTGTTAAGGATATTTCATCAAAGATATTATTTACTTTATCAACAACAGTTTTCTTAACTACTATTTCTAAAACTCCAGTGTCAGGAATTATTTTTAAAGAAACGTTTTTTGACGGATAATATTTTTTATATGAAGCTAAAAGAGCTGATTCCAAAGCGGATATCATAGCAGGCAAAGAAACGCCTTTCTCTTTTTCTAATTGCTCAAGAACGTGTAAGTCAATTTTCATTGCCTATCTCCCTTAAACCTGAAATGTATTCTTACTTCTTTTACGTCATTTCGGTTTATCTTTTCTTTAGATTTTCCAGTGTTGACAATAATATAATTGCCATCACTATCAATTCCTTCAAGTATACCAATAATAGGACTAATATTTGGTTTTTGAAAAATTACTATTATTTCTTCACCTTTAAATCTAGTAAAATCAGAATCTTTCTTTAACTTTCTCTCTATTCCAGGAGAGGATACTTCAAGATAAAAACTCTCAGGAATTAAATCATAATAATCCAATATAGCACTTAATTTTTTTGATACCAATTCACAATCGTCAAGAGAAATGGGCTTTTCAAGGTTATCAATGAATACCCTTAATATCCATCTCTTGCCTTGCTTAAAGTATTCTAGATCATAGAGTTCAAATCCTATGTCTAATAATACTTTTTCTACTATATTAAGTAGTTTTTCTTTAATATCTTTTGATTTCAAAAAAAATCTCGTCCTTTCAGATTTTTAAAAACACAAAGAGTGGGTAATTACCCACTCTAGCTAAAAACTTAAAATGTTATAATAAATTATCTTGTTTGAAAATATTATATCATAATAGTTAAAATTTAACAGGAGGAAATATATTTTTAACTTTACTAAAAAAAGCTCTCCCATCAAGATAATACCACTAGGTGGAATCGAAGAAATTGGCAGAAATATGACACTTTTTGAAAGCGAAAGGTCGCTAATTGTACTTGATTGTGGGATAAAATTTCCCGATCCAAGTTTCGAATCCTCACTTTTAACAGCTGATTTCCAATACGTAATTGACAAAAAGGACAAAGTAAAAGCACTGTTCATCACACATGGACACGAAGATCATATTGGTGCAATTCCATTTCTATTAAAAAAGGTAAATGTACCTATATATGGCACCAAGTTAACACTTGGAATGGTAAGAGCAAAACTAAAAGACTATAAAATATCTTCAAAGGATGTAACTTTTCATGAAATTAATTCAAATGAAATTATTTTTGTTGACGATATGTTTGTCGAATCTTTTCACGTTAATCACAGTATCCCTGATGGGGTAGGATATGCTATTCATACCCCACACGGAACAATAATTCATTCTGGCGACTTCAAATTCGATCAGACTCCAATAGATAGAAAAACAACAGAATATAACAAATTAGTATCAATTAGTTCAAAGGGCATAGACCTCTTGATGCTTGACATTACAAACGTTGAAAGAGAAGGATTTACTCCATCCGAAAGGGTTGTAGGTGAAAAGTTCTTTGATGTATTCAGGAAGGTAAACGGAAGAATAATCCTTACAACTTTTGCTTCGAATATCCATAGAGTACAGCAAGCAATTAACGCATCAATCGCTTTCGACAGAAAATTTTGTATTCTCGGCAAAAGCATGATAAATACTGTCTCAATAGCAAAAGAACTAGGATATTTATCCTTTCCAGAAGAATATCAGCTAAAGCAACATGAATTGAAAAATCACCCACTTGAAAAAACCACAATAATCACAACAGGAAGTCAAGGAGAACCGCTTTCGGTTCTTACAAGAATAGCAAACAATAATCACAAAGACGTTAAAATTTTCCCAAACGACACTGTTATTATTTCAGCATCACCAATTCCAGGCAATGAAACTCTTGTTAACAAGACTATAAACAAGCTCTTTAAGTTAGGAGCTGAAGTTTTATACGAACCAAATCACAGGGTACACGTATCAGGTCACGGCTCAAAAGAAGACATAAAGCTCCTAATAAATTTAGTAAAACCAAAAAATCTTTTACCATTTCACGGCGAATTTAGACATATGAAGCATTTTTCTGATCTCGCACAAAGTCTTAGTTATTCTAAAGAGAATATTATATTAGCAAAAAATGGAGCAGTAGTCGAACTGAATAACGGGGAAGTTAAAATAGTTGACGAAATTGCGATTAGAAATATGATTGCAAGCGGTTCAGAAATAATTGAATTTAATAAAAGTTCTTTCCTTGAAAGAAAAAAAATATCAGACGAAGGACTAATTTTGATATCACTAACGTTTGATCCGGAAAAGTTCAAAATATTAGCTGAACCAAGAATAAAAACATTAGGTCTGAAAAATCAAGAAAATATTATTCAAAAAGAAATTGAATCGGCAATATATTCTTTCTTTTTAAAAAGTCCAAAAATAGAAAATACCCAAAAACTTGAAGATAAGATCTCCAATTCAATAAAAGAATTAGTTTTTAGTCAATATAGAAAATACCCTGCTATCTTTATACAAGCTATTAAGTTAAATAGCAAATAGTTTTTTTAAATTAACTTTATTGAAAAAGTTTTCTACCAAACCCAATCAAAGCTTTTGCTTCATGAATGCTTTTTCCCTCTGCATAGATCCTCACTAAGGGCTCAGTTCCAGACGGTCTTATCAAAAGCCAGCTTTCATCTTCCAAAATATATTTGATTCCATCAATAGTAGAAATCTCAGAAACCTTTTTCTCACCAATTTTCTTTGCTGGATTTTCAATTAAGTCTCTAATTTTTTTTCTTACCTCTTCGACTGAAGTTTCTAGTTTTAGATCATATCTGTCATATTCAAAAAAACCAACCTTATCATATATTTCATCAAGCTGTTCCATTAAAGACTTCTTTGACATAACAACTGATTCTATCAAATAAAGTGAAGACAAAAAACCATCTCTATCTGGAATGTGACCAAGAAACCCAAAACCTCCACTTTCTTCTCCTCCCATCAATACATTACCTTCGCTAATCATCTTGGAACAAATATATTTAAAGCCAACAGGCAATATTTCAAATTCTATATCATAGAGCTTGCACAATTTATCAACTAGGACGCTTACAGCAAAGTTCTTGAGAACTTTTCCTTTTAGCTTTCTACTTGTAACCAGATGATTAAGCAGTAGAACATACGTTTGTTGAGAAGTAAAAATAGTGCCAGAAGCATCACAAGATGCCACCCTATCTCCGTCGCCGTCGAGAGCAGTGCCTAGATTTAATGAATTAGAAAAAACTTCATACGAAAGTGGGCCTAAAAGTTGAGGAATTGGCTCAGGCCTTGACCCCTTAAAATATGGATCTCTTTTGTTCCTTACAGGAAATACCTTTATATTTAGATCTGACAAAAGACTTGAAAGATAACCCGATCCTGCGCCATTCATGCAATCAATGGCAACTTTAATGCCTGATTCTTTAATGGCATTGATATCAACGAATTTTAATATAGAATTTTTGTAATTTTCAAAAAGATTTTGGACTTTAATTTTTCCTTTTTCATTTCTAAATTTATAAGTTTTAATTTTTTCCAAGTTAGATTCGACCTTTGATGTGAATTCTTTTGATGCAGAACCGCCAAAGCTTTGTTTTATTTTAAAACCGTTATAATTATACGGATTATGACTTGCAGTTATCATTATACCTACTGCGCAAGACTTATCTTTAACAGAAAATGCAAGTGTGGGAGTTGGTATAAAATTATCAGAAATTATTACGTCAAAACCTACACCTGACAAGACTTCAGCAACGTGGTTTGCAAAATCTTCGGAAAAAAACCTTGTATCATAACCAATAACACAGGTTTTATTTAAGGAATTTTCTTCTTCTAAAGTAATAGCTAAAGCCAATGATACTTTTTCAAGATTTTCAAAAGTATAATCTTGAGCGATTTTTGCTCTCCAACCATCAGTTCCAAATTTTATATTCAACTTTCTACTCCTTCGCATTTCAGAATATAAAACTCATTAAATATTATATTATACAAATTAATTAGTAAAAAACATCAAATAAGAGATATTTGCTCTTGCTTCACTCCCTACCAAAAATCTATTATCAGCAAAAAGAACAGAAGAATAGCCGCCATCTAAAAGCATAGCATCTTTTAGACCAAGATTTTTCAATGAGTTTGCAAGTTCATTCAAAGTACAACCTGGCCATGAAACAGAAAAAACATAAATATTAGACAAGGAGTCAATTCCTAAACCAGTTCTCATGTGATTTCCTACTTTAATATCGTTTACTATATATTCTTTTTTGCATGACTGTAAGGCAACGTTTTGTCCGTTATAAAGCAACATAGGACCGCCCGAAATATAGAAATCCAAATTGCTATTTATCATTGGCTCTATACTTACTCTAATTCTGTCCGTAGGCACAAGGTTGTTTAACACATCCAAGTCGTGATTAGCTAGCAAAATATATTCTCCCCGAGAAGGCATTGCACTCCTAGTATAAAGATATTCAAAAGTTCCATCTTCATTTATTTTTAGCAATATGCCAGAAGTAGGCAAAACAGGTCTCAAATAACCATTCGTGTACAATATATTTTCGTAATAATTTTGTGGTCTATTTATCCCATCAAGATATAAAACCCTACATTTTGAAGAAGAGCTGCAAATATCAAGCTTAACTTTATATTTTAAATAATTTATGCTTGCAGTATTATTTTTATAATAAAAAAATGTTGCTCTATTATCGCCCATATAAGATTGAGGTTCACCGTGCATGAACAAAGCACCCAAAAGCTTATTAGAATAAAAAAATGTGCCATTTATAAGTAAAAAAGGATTATAGTAGTTAACCACGTCTATTGCTCTAATAGGATAATCATTTAAATATGGCACTACACGAACTTCTTTTGGGTTAAACTTAAAAACATATAAATGTGCACCATTAATAGAATATTCATTCTTAGTATAGGCATCAGATTTATTTTGATAAAAAAACAATATATAAAAAACAAAAAACAAATAAAAAAGGATTTTTGTAGCTAACAAAAAGGAATTTATCGATTTCTCACAAAAGGAAGTAGCATTTTTTATCCAAACCTCTTTCACATTCACCTCAATTAAGGTAAAACTTCTTTAGATATTGATGCACCAAGATTACTGAGTTTGACTTCCAAATTTTCATAGCCACGATTAAGATGTGAAAGTCCAAAAACCCTTGTTTCTCCTTCTGCAATTAGCCCGGCAATTACAAGCGCAGCACCAGCTCTTAAATCGAGAGCTCTTACTGGTGCACCCGATAAGTGATTAACCCCCACTATAACTGCAGTTCTTCCGTCAATTCTAATATCTGCACCCAATCTGCTCAATTCCTCAGCATGCAAATATCTATTTTCAAAAACCATTTCTGTTATAACAGAAGTACCCTCGCCCAACGATAATAGGGCCATAAATTGTGCCTGCATATCTGTAGGAAACCCTGGATGTGGAGATGTTTTTATAGTTACTGGTTTAGGTCTATTTTTACATCTTACCCTGATGCTATTTTTCTCTGGCAAAACTTCAATACCTGCTTCTATCATCTTTTCAATAACAGAACTCAAATAGTCAGGATTTATATTCTCTACAAGAATATCACCCTGTGTTATCGCTCCTGCAAGCATTAAAGTACCAGCTTCAATACGATCGGGTATAATCGAATAATTATCGATTGGTTTAAGAGATTTTACTCCTTCAATTTCAATAGTTCTTGAACCAGCTCCCCTAATTTTTGCTCCGCATAAATTTAAAAATTCTGAAAGACCTAATATCTCTGGTTCCTTTGCTGCATTATCGATAACTGTCATGCCCTCTGCAAACACAGATGCCATAATCAAATTCTCAGTAGCACCCACGCTTGGGTAAGACAAATAAATATTTGCACCTTTAAGTTTATCGCATTCAAGATTTACAAAACCATGTTCAATTGATCTTTTTACACCTAGAGCCTCAAAACCCTTAAGGTGTATATCTACTGGTCTAGAACCAATAGCACAACCTCCAGGAAGAGCTACTTTTGCTCTACCAAATCTTGCAAGAAGTGCCCCCGCTACCAAAAAAGATGCTCTCATAGCTATAACAGGTTCTAAAGGAGGATCGTACCTTGATACGTTTGAAGGATCAATTAAAACCTCTGAGTTTCCCTTAAAATCGACTCTACCCCCAAGACTTGAAATTATTTTTGCCATAGTGTTAACGTCCAATAAATATGGAACGTTAGACAAAAACACAGGTGAATCAAATAGTAGAGCCGCTGCCATTATAGGCAGCGACCCATTTTTTGAACCGCTAGTTTTCACAGAACCTAATAAAGGCTTGCCGCCACAAATCCTATAATATTGTTTAGAAAAATTTCCATTACAATTATTTACTTCTAAAATACTCCTTACGCACCTCTTTTCCTACTTCCACTTCTTCTATTCAACAGTTCAATCGCCTTAAGCCTTGCAAGTGCCCTTGCAAGAGCAGCTTCTGCCCTCTTTACATCTACCTCTTCTGTTTTCATAGTCAATCTTGCCCTAGCTCTCTTTTCGGCTTCTTTAGCCCTCAACTCGTCTATATCTACAGCAAGTTCTGCGGCATCAGAGAGAACTGTTACCTTATTATCTTTAACTTCGAGAATTCCTCCGATAGCAGCTACTACCTCCCTATCAGAGTTCTCCTTAACAAATTCTATCACATCTACCTTCAAAGTAGTAACAAGCGGTGCATGTCTTGGCATAATACCAAGTGATCCTTCTTCTCCCATTGCTGAAACAAATGTTACTTCTTCATCGACTACAACACCTTCAGGGGTTAATATTAACAATTTCATTTGTATTCACCCCTAACTAGCTTGTGATGCTTGCATAGACGCTGCCTTCTCACGAGCTTCTTCAATTGTTCCAACCATATAAAAAGCCTGTTCGGGTAATTCATCACAATTGCCATCAAGGATTTCTTTGAAACCTTTAATGGTATCTTCACGCTTTACATATTTACCATTCATTCCTGTAAAGGCTTCTGCAACGAAGAATGGTTGAGACAAAAATCTTTGAATCTTTCTAGCCCTGGCAACAGTCAATTTATCGTCTTCAGAAAGTTCTTCCATTCCAAGAATGGCAATGATATCCTGGAGATCTTTATATTTTTGCAAAACTTTTTGGACTCCACGAGCTACTAAATAATGTTCCTCACCTACAACTCTTGGATCAAGTATACGAGACGTTGAGTCAAGCGGGTCTACAGCAGGATAAATGCCGAGCTCTGCAAGAGGTCTTGACAAAACAACAGTACCATCAAGGTGAGCAAATGTTGTTGCAGGTGCTGGGTCAGTCAAGTCGTCAGCAGGGACGTAAACAGCTTGTACAGAAGTAATAGAACCATCTTTTGTGGTTACAATACGTTCTTGCAAGCTTCCAACGTCTGTACCCAAAGTAGGCTGATAACCTACTGCAGACGGGAGCCTCCCAAGAAGCGTAGAGACCTCAGAAGCTGCCTGAACAAATCTAAATATATTGTCTATAAACAATAACACATCGGCCTTATCAACATCCCTAAAGTACTCTGCCATAGTAAGACCTGTCAAACCAACTCTCATACGAGCACCAGGCAGCTCATTCATCTGACCAAAAACCATAACGGTCTTGTCGATAACGCCAGATGCCTTCATCTCGTGATAAAGATCATTGCCTTCACGAGTTCTCTCTCCAACGCCTGCAAATACTGACTTTCCGCCGTGCTCTGCTGCAATGTTCCTTATTAACTCCATCAAGATAACTGTTTTGCCTACACCCGCACCACCAAACAAGCCTATTTTCCCGCCTCTTGGAAATGGAACCAAAAGATCTATGACTTTGATGCCTGTTTCCAACTGCTGAGGAACAGGGTTAATATCTCTGAGACTTGGGGGAGCCTTGTGCAAAGGCGAAAAATTTTTTGCTTCAACCTTTGGACCATCGTCAACTGTATTGCCCAAAACGTTAAAAATTCTACCAAGGGTTTCGTTACCTACAGGAATCATAATTGGAGCACCAGTATCAATCACTTCAGTTCCTCTAACCAAACCGTCAGTAGAAGACATTGCAATAGCCCTTACTCGATTATCACCTAATTGTTGCATAACTTCTAAAGTAATGTTGAATTCCTGCCCATATTGATTTTTCCCCTCTATTTTAAGAGCGTTCAAAAGTGCAGGTATTTTGCCAGGTTCAAATTCTATATCCACAACAGTACCTAAAATTTGTACAACCTTACCAACGTTCGCCAATGTCCACCTCCTAAGAACCGAGAGCTGTAGTGGTTCCTACAATCTCACTCAGCTCGCGGGTAATTATCGCTTGACGCGCTTTATTGAAAGCAAGTGTAAGTTGTTTAATTAGATCTTGTGCATTCTCTGAAGCTTGAGACATAGCTTGCATCCTTGCAGCTTGTTCGGAAGCCGCAGTCTCAAGAATCACTCTTAATATTTCTGCCATCAAACCTCTTTCTAACAAATATGAAGCTACCACATCTTCTTCAGGTTCAAAAATATAAGTCGCTTTAGGCTCAGACTTTTCCTGTACGTGAATTAAGGGTAGCACTTCTTCTTCAACAATTGTGTATTTAGCCATAGATTTGTAGTTATAGTAAAGGACTTTTAAGGCATCTATAGTGCCATCAGAAAAATACTTTGTAATTTCTGAGGCTATTAAAGAGGCTTCTGCTTGAGTGGGGGGTTGAGGTAATTTTGTAAAGCTAGCAATCACTACTGGGAATCTTCGTTCAAGAAACTGCTTTGCTTTTCTCCCTACAGCAAAAAGTCTAACCTCTTTGCCTTCAGATTTGTACTTTTGATAGAGCTTAAGAGTTTCCTTAAGAATGTTTGCATTAAAAGAGCCACAAAGTCCTCTGTCAGAAGTCACAACCAGAATGCCTACCGTCTTTACCTCTCTTTTTTCTAAAAGCGGATGTTTGAAACCAGCAATTTCAGTCGAGAGCCTTTTGGTTAGCTCAAACATTTCTCTTGAATAATCTTTGACCTTTTTAACCCTTTCTTCAGCTTTCCTTGCTTTAACCGCAGCTACAGATTTCATTGCCTTAGTTATCTTTTGAATATTTTGAACAGCCTTTATCTTTCGTTTTACATCATTAGGACGCATTTTATTTACCGCCTACGAAGAGAGCTTTGAATTCCTTAATTGCTTTCTCAAGCTTTTCTTCAGTTTCTTTTGAAATAGCCTTTTCTTTTGTTATTGCCTCAATTATATCCTGGTTGTGAGCTTCAATATAAGATAGAAGTTCTTTTTCAAACCTTTGAATGTCTTCGGTATTTATATCGTCCAGGAATCCACGAACTCCCGAGAATATAGAACATACTTCTTTCCAAAGAGAAAAGGTCATATATTGAGGCTGTTTTAAGAGTTCAACAAGTTTTTCGCCTCGGGTCAAAACTTGTTTTGTAGCTGGATCAAGATCAGAAGCAAACTGAGCAAATGCAGCCAATTCACGATATTGTGCTAATTCAAGCCTTAATCTGCCTGCTACTTGTTTCATAGCCTTTGTTTGCGCCGAACCACCTACACGAGAAACAGAAAGACCTACGTTTACAGCAGGCCTGACACCAGCATAGAAAAGCTCTGGCTCAAGATATATTTGACCATCGGTAATAGAGATAACATTAGTTGGAATATAAGCAGTAACGTCACCAGCTTGCGTTTCAATAATTGGTAGAGCAGTTAAGCTACCACCTCCGTAATTCTTGTTGAGCTTTGCTGCCCTTTCAAGAAGTCTGGAATGTAAATAAAAGACGTCTCCCGGATATGCCTCACGACCAGGCGGTCTTCTCAAAAGTAGTGAAACCTGCCTATATGCCCAAGCATGTTTAGAAAGATCATCGTAAATTATCAAAGCGTCTTTACCCTGCTCCATAAATTCTTCGCCCATTGCGCAACCGCTAAACGGTGCAATATATTGAAGAGCAGCAGCATCAGAAGCATTAGCCACTACAACAATTGTATAATCCATCGCACCATTGTCTTCTAACGTCTTAATAATAGTTGCAACGGTTGATGCCTTTTGACCTATTGCTACATAAATACATATCATATCTTGATCTTTTTGATTAAGGATCGTATCAACACAAATAGCTGTTTTACCAGTTTGTCTGTCGCCAATTACAAGCTCTCTTTGGCCTCTACCAATAGGGATCATACCATCTATAGCTTTAATACCTGTTTGTACAGGTTGATTTACAGATTGTCTGGTAATTACGCCTGGAGCAACTCTTTCTATCACCCTGTACTTCTTTGCATTGATAGGTCCTTTACCATCAAGAGGCCTTCCTAAAGCATCCACTACTCTACCCACCAACTCTGGACCGACAGGGACTGATATAACCCTTCCAGTTGATTTAACTGTATCACCTTCATTTAGTTTTGAGTCATCACCCAAAATAATTGCACCCACAGAATCTTCTTCTAGGTTAAACACAATTCCATAAACGTCATTTGGGAATTCTAAGAGCTCTGACATCATAGCATCTTTCAAACCCCAAATCCTTGCTACTCCGTCACCAACAGATATAATTGTGCCAACCAGTGCAGACTCTGGTTCAGCTTTTATATTAGATAATTGCTTTTTTATTACATCAGTAATTTCTTCAGCCCTTATCTTCAAAAAAACAACACCTCCCTTCAATTAGCTAAAAGAAGTCTCTTGGCTTTATCCAAGGACCCCTTAATACTTGCATCAATAAGATAGTCTCCAACTTTTGCTCTAAAGCCACCAATAATCTTTTCGTTAACGACTTCAACAATATCTACAGCTTTAGCATTAAATTTTTTCTTAAAGTATTCTATAAAATTTGATTTTAATTCGTCAGTTAATGGAATAGCCACTTCAAGATTGGCGACAATCCTACCACTTTCTTCGTTTAAAGTCTCTTCTAACGATTGCAAAATAAAAGGCAACAAAGAAAATCTATTTTTATCAACAAGAAATTCTAAAAAAGAAAAAATATCACTTGAAATCTTGTTTTTTAAAGGCTCAATCAGTTCCTTCTTAGTACTAATATCAAGAACAGGATTTAAGATCACTTTGTCAAGTCCAGTTTCTCTAAAGCTCTTCATAAGGGTTTTTGTTTCGTCAACAACGTCTTGCAGGTTTCTCTTGTTTTCCTTGAGAATAGACAAAAAAGCCCTTGCATATCTTTTGGCTAAAACATAGTTGCTGCTCATTTTAATTCTTACCTATCTTTTGCAAATATTCTGTTACAAACTTCGTCTGCGCATTTTTATCCAATTCTTTCTCAAGGAGCTTCTCTGTAAGAGAAATAGTAAGATTAACAACTTCAACTTTCAGTTCTGCTATAACCTCTGCCTTAGCCCTGTCAAGATCTTTGGCAGCACTGTCAACTATCTTTTGTGCCTCTTCTTTAGCTTTTTGAATAATATCTTTTTTTACTTCTTCAGCATAAGCTCTTGCTTCTTCTACAATCTTTGAAGAACGAGCCCTTGTTTCTTCTAGCTCTTTCTTTGATTCCTGCAAGAGTTTTTCTGCCTCTTCCCTTTCTTTTCGAGCCTGTTCTATTGCACCCGCAATAGCCTTTTCTCTTTCTTTAAGTGCATTGTTTATTGGTGGAACAACAAATTTTGCAAACAAAAAGAAGAATATCAAAAAGGAGACAATAGTCCAGAACTCTAGTCCAAATTCAAAATTCATCATTTTTTTAGATCTCCCTTAAAAGAATAAAAGACTAGTGCTTAGGAGCTGCAAACAAAAGGATCATAGATACAACAAAGCCATATAAAACCTGAGCTTCAATAAAGACTAGTACCAAAATCATATAAGTACGTAGTGGACCAAGAAGCTCTGGTTGTCTTGCAAGAGCGGTCAAAAAATATCCGCCTAAAATACCCATTCCTGCACCACCACCAGCAGCGGCAAATCCAATAGCTACACCTGCGCCCAATTGAGCTAATCCAAGGTTTATACTTACTGCATCCATTTAAAAACACCTCCGAATTTATTATTAAATTTTTAAATTTTAAACTGTAAAGAAAAATTCTAATGTTCAGGAGCAACAGCACCAGCTATGTACATAGCTGTCAAAACGGCAAAGATTACTGCTTGCAAAAATTTGACAAATACCTCCAAAAAGTACATTCCAATAGATGCTAAAAAGGGTAAAGCACCAAGAATAAAACCTCCAACAAAAGCGCCTGTTGCCATTAAACAAAGATAAATGAACACCCCAATAATAATGTGTCCTGCCGTCATGTTTGCAAACAACCTAACAGATAATGAGAGTGGACGAGCAAGATGGCTAAATATTTCTATGACAAAAACTACAGGAATTAATGGAGCAGGAAGACCCGGTACAACTATACTTTTTAAATATCCAATCACGCCATTTCTGAAAACTCCTAGAACGTTATAGAGTATAAACACAAATATTGCAAGTATAGCGGTTGTATTAATGTTGGCTGTAGGCGTATAAGTGCCCGGAATAATTCCTATAAAATTCGATGCAAAGATAAAGAAAAATATTGAAGCAATAAGTGGAAAAAATCTTTCAACGTCTTTTCCGTGCATAAAACTTTCAACCAGATCTTTTTTAACAAAGTCTACAAGAACTTCAAATAAGGTAACAAGTCTATTAGAAGGTATTACAGTCATATTTCTACTACAATAAATCAAATAAAGCATCATAATTACAGAAGCTATCCACATCCACAAAACTGCCTGAGTAATGCTAAGATCAAACCCGGCAATATTTATAGGTATGATTTTGTGTAACATGAATTCTTCAGCGATATGCAACTTTCTTCACCCCCTTTCATTTTTGATTTAAAATTTGTTTTAATATTATCCATAAACCAGAAAAAACGCCTAATAAAAGTCCAAACAAAAAACCTGGCAATCCACAACCTAATTTTTCCTGTAAAAACCACCCTAATAACAACCCTCCTAGCGTAGTACCTAAAACGTTAAAACCTAACTGAACAACATATAGGGGTAAATTTTGTTCTTTTTTATTCTTTTTTATATGATTCACCCCTAACTACAAAAATCATTTATAGATTAATAGATTTTTCTTATCATGTCAATAATAAAATTATATCTCCAATAAATAATTAAAATTTTACCTAATTATTTAATATTTTAGTTTCACCAACTTTATATGTCACTAGTTTTGTCAGAAAAGTCTTAATTTTCTAAATAAACAAAGCTTATATAAATAAATAACTTATCTTACAAATTAATAGATATTTTTGAATATTTAAAACCCTGAAAATTGAATAGAAGCAAATAATAGTTTATCTTAAACTAATAATTTAGTGATATCATTTTAATATAATATCAAAATTTTTTGGACTGGAGGAAAGAAAAGATGGATCCAAATCTGAAGTGGCACGGTGAAGTTTTTGGTAAAAGAGCCGTAGAAGCTTTGAAAAAAAACAACTTTAACGCTGATTTCTTTAACACCAGAGAAGATTTAATAAACAAACTTTTAGAAATTATTCCAGAAAAGGACGTTATTGGAGTTGGAGGCTCAACAACCGTACAAAGCCTTGGAATACTGGATATCTTGTCAAAAAGAGGTAATATTATTTTAGATCACAATAGACCTGGCCTGTCACCAGAAGAAGTTCTAAGCTTAAGAAGAAAGCAGTTAACCTGCGATACATTTATAGCAGGTTCAAACGCCATAACACTTGATGGAAAGCTCGTCAATACTGATGGAGTTGGAAATAGAGTTGCCTCTATGATATTTGGACCAAAACAGGTAATAATAATAGCTGGAACTAATAAAATAGTAAAGGATGAGGAAGAAGCAAGAAAAAGAATCAGGACAATAGCAGCACCACTAAACAACAAAAGGCTAAATAGACCAAACCCATGTACTGTAACAGGTGAATGTATGGATTGTCAGGGACCAACCAGGATATGCAACATTACAACTATATTAAAAAAGAGGCCGACTCTTACTCCATTTAGCGTTTTTATAATTAACGAGCATTTAGGTTTCTGATATCAGATTATCATCATAATCGTATCTAAAGTCCTCCGGCCTTTCAGAACTAAGTTTAAAAAAATATTCTAGAGATCTTAGAATTCTAAAAGAGGCTCTTCCATCTCCATATGGATTGAGCTTCTTTTTCATAGAAAGATAAAAAGTTTTATCGCTCAAGAGCCTTGCTGCAGTATCGTATATTTTTTCACCATCAGTTCCACTTAAAACAACTGCATTCGCCTTAAGAGCCTCAGGCCTCTCTGTGGTCTTTCTCATAACGACTACAGGAATGCCAAGAGAAGGAGCTTCTTCTTGGACGCCTCCAGAATCAGTAAGTATAAGATAACAATTCTTCATAACGTGTATGAAAGCTTCGTAGTCAAGAGGTTCAAGCAAAGACACTCTTGAATTATTACCCAAAATATTTTGAGCATCAAATCTTATTTTTGGATTCATGTGTACAGGGAAAATTATATGTATGTCATCAAAGTTTTCAACTAACTTTTTTATTGCCTGAAAAATATTTTTCATCTCGTCCCAGTTTTCTCTTCGATGGGCAGTAACTAAAATTTTTCTCAAAGGAGAATTTATTATCGAATTTAAAATTGGCGGAAAATCATAATCCCTTTTAGATATATGAAGCAAAGAATCTATCACGGTATTCCCAGTTATATATATATCTTCTTTCTTGACATTTTCCTTAATCAAATTATTAAAAGAGGTAATAGTAGGTGCAAAATGTAGATCAGCAAGACAAGTAGTCATTTTCCTGTTAATTTCTTCAGGATAAGGATTGAATTTATCATAAGTTCTCAAACCTGCCTCTACATGTCCAACTGCTATTTTGTGATAAAATGCTGCTAATGCTCCCACGTAAGTAGTTGTAGTATCTCCCTGAACAAGAACAATAGAAGGATTCACTCTCTTTATGATATTACACAAACCTTCTAATGCTCTAATGGTTATTCCTTCAAGACTTTGACCCGGCTTCATTATATCAAGATCAAAATCCGGTTCAATGTTAAATATTTTCAAAACCTGATCTAACATCTCTCTGTGTTGTGCAGTAACAACTACAATAGGCTCAAAATGCTTCGATTTTTTTAGTTCTAAAAAAAGTGGAGCCATTTTAATAGCTTCAGGTCTAGTCCCAAAAATCAGCAAAGCTTTATGCACTTTTTCTCACTCCAATAACGATAGATTCAAGCAAAAATAAAAATAAATAACCAAAAATCAGAAAAGAAGCAGTAAACAAAAAATATTCTTGAGGCAAAAAGACAAAAAAGAACACCAAAGATCCTACTACAGTAATTCCTCTAAACAAAAAATTGATCTTCCTTACACTCCAACCCTTTTCCAAAAGCATATGATGAAAATGGCCTTTATCTGGCGAAAAGATTGATCTTCCAGATATTGATCTTCTTATAATAGCCCAAAGGGTATCCGCCACAGGAATTATTAACATAATAATAATCGAAAATAATGTTACTATTGTAAGAGCTTTCATAAATCCAACAACTGAAAGCAAACCAATTATAAAACCAACAGTCAAAGAACCGCTATCTCCCATAAATATTCTAGCAGGATTTATGTTGAAGACAAAAAAACCTGTCATAGAGAATAAAAGTATTATCGAAATTATAAAAACAAAATTCCTATCCAAAACATACGAGACTATTGCCATTGATAAAAGTATTAAAATAGCAACTCCCGATGCCAAACCATCCATGCCATCTACTAAATTTAGAGCATTAGATAATCCTACGAGCCAGAAAATAGTCAAAAATAATGACAATCCTCCAAAAAATAAATACCCTACAAATGGAAGATAAATATAGTCTATTCGAAATCCCAAATTAAAAGCTATAAATGAGGCAAAAATTTGGGCTGCTAACTTCACAATAGGGTTAATTCCAAAAAGATCGTCATATAACCCAAGGAGAAATATTGGCAAAATGCAAATCAAGAAATCAACAACTTCGAATCCTTTTACTAGAAAGGAGTATAAGAATACAGTAACTAGAAATGGAACAAAAAATCCAACTCCTCCAAGACGAGAAGTTAATTCGTTGTGAATTTTTCTCTTATCAGGCCTATCATAAATTTTCAGCTTTTCAGATAAAAAAATTACAAATTTAGTGTTTAAGAGAGAAAGAAAAAAAGAAAACAAACACATAAGAAATAACAAGATAAATTACACCTCTTTGTCATCAGGAATAAATTTTATAATCTCTACTCCAGCTTCCTCTAACATCTCTAAAGCAAGTTTATCAGGATAATCTCCCTGATAAACTATTTTAACTATTCCTGCCTGAATAAGCATTTTTGCACACGTTATACATGGTTGATTTGTAACATATATTGTAGATCCCATCAGGCTAACTCCATACATAGCACCTTGGATTATTGCATTTTGCTCGGCATGTAATCCCCTGCAAAGTTCCTGTCTTTCGCCAGAAGGAATATTCAACTTGTCTCTCAAACAACCAATATCAAGACAATGCAAAAGCCCTGAAGGAGCGCCATTATATCCAGTTGACAATATTCTTTTTTCCTTTACAATGACAGCTCCAACTTTCCTTCTTATACACGTTGAGCGCGTAGCAACTAAAAATGCAATTTTCATAAAATAAGAATCCCAATCAGGTCTCACTTTTTTTCCTCTCTTCATTTAAGTATCTTTCAGCTATTATTACAGCTGAAATGTCATCAACTGGTTTATCCAAATATCCAAAAAGCTTGCAAAAAAAACCTTTAAATCCTTTTAGTGAATTAATATATCTCCATTTGGCTTCTACCGAAGTATTTCTTTCTGATATCACTATGACCTTTAAATCCAAATTGAGTTCATCTATTAATTTCATCACCTTTTTATGTCCAGTTCCACTTCCAACAACAACCACTTCAATTTCATATTCTTTTATAAATCTTAAAAAATCTTTTTTGAAGTCATTAAGTAGTATTATCCCTTTTGAAAAAATATTATACCTTTCATCTAAAATTGCATAACCAATTTTATAACTTCCTGCATCAATTCCTAAAATCAATATATAATCCTCACTTTTTGAATATTACACATTTATGATAAAATAGTTTTGAATGTTTGACTACTAAATATATCATAAAGTTATCAAACTTACCCTGTCTAAGCATTGCGAGATAACAGTGGACAATGCTCAGATAGTGGATTTATTATTTAAGGAGGAACTTATGTTAGACAAAGAACTTAAGAAAAAGGTAATAGAAGATTTTGGTCTGCATGAAAACGACACTGGTTCAGCAGAAGTACAGGTAGCTATACTAACTTACCGTATTGAAAAACTTGCAGAGCATTTAAAAGAGCACAAGAATGACCTTCACTCAAAAAGAGGACTTTTAAAGATGGTAAACCAAAGAAAGAGGTTGTTATCTTACGTAAAGAACAAGGATATAAATAGATATAGAAAGCTGATCGGCAAACTTGGTCTTAGAGAAACTGCATAATGAACGAAGTACACAGTATCACAAAAGAAGTAGCAGAAGGCATAGTTATAAATATTGAAACTGGACTTTTAGCAAAACAAGCAAACGGTTCAGTTACTGTTAGATCAGGAGATACTATAGTTTTTAGTGCAGCAACTATGTCCAAAGAAGCCAGAAGCGATATAGATTTCATGCCTCTTGTAGTCGATTTTGATGAAAAGATGTATGCCGCGGGAAAATTCCCTGGCGGTTTTTTCAAGAGAGAGGGAAGACCAAGTGAAAGAGCTATCCTATATAGCAGGATTATAGACAGATCTATTAGACCCTTATTCCCAAAGGGATTAAGAAATGATGTCTGTATCTCTTCCTTTCCTCTTTCGATAGATAATGATTTCCCTGTAGATGTGCTTTCTATTATCGCTTCCAGTGCAGCTTTATGTATTTCAGACATTCCTTTTGACGGACCTGTAGGCGCTGTTAGAGTTGGCGAAATTGACAAAAAGTTCATTTTAAATCCAACAATTGATCAAATCGAAAAGAGTGACATAGACATTGTAATTGTAGGTAAAGAAGACAACATTCTTATGATAGAAGGAAGCTTTAACGAAATCCCTGAAGATAAGATAATTGAAATAATCAATTATGCTCTTCCAGCAATAACAAAGATATGCGACATCCAAAAGGAGTTAATATCGTTAGTAAAACCTACCAAAAGCTTAGTTTATTTACAAGAACCAACAGAAGACATCACTAGCTCTTTAGATTCCATTCTAACAGATAACATCACAGATAAGTTTCCCCTAAAAACAAAACAAGATTTTGAAAATTTGGAAAAAGAACTAAAGGACGAAATTTTGTCTGTTTTGTCCGACAGGTTCGGATCCGAATTCGTAGAAGCAAATATTTTACTAATAAACCAGGCTTTCCAAAATAAACTAAAGAAAATAATAAGAAATTATGTGATAAAAAATAAAAAGAGAGTTGATGGCAGAAGTTTAGATGAAATTAGGCCGATATCCATTCAAGTTGGCTTGTTACCAAGAGCACACGGTTCAGCCCTTTTCACAAGAGGTCAAACACAAGCGCTTAGCATTGCAACATTGGGAACACAAGAAGATTCTCAGATAATAGATACCCTTTATCAATCAAGCAATGAAATCAGAAAAAGATACATGCATCATTATAATTTTCCGGGTTTTAGCGTAGGTGAAGCAAGGCCTTCAAGGGGGCCGGGAAGAAGGGAAATTGGTCATGGTGCTCTGGCAGAAAAGGCTTTGTTACCCGTTTTACCAAAAGAATCTGATTTCCCCTATACTATAAGAGTTGTTTCTGAAATACTTGAATCGAACGGATCATCTTCTATGGCTTCTGCATGCGGTTCTTCTCTATCACTAATGGATGCAGGTGTCCCTATCTCAAAACACGTTGGCGGAATAGCCATGGGACTTATTTATGAAAACGAGGAAATTATTATTTTATCGGATATTACCGGTTTAGAAGATGCAATAGGAGATATGGACTTTAAGGTTACCGGAACTATTGATGGAGTTAGCGCGCTACAACTAGACGTAAAAGTACCTGGTATACCCATTGATGCCCTCTCAAAAGCAATTAAAAAAGCATATGAAGGCAGAAAGAGTATTATAGAAAAGATGAATCAAGCTATATCACACCCTAGAGAAATGCTCTCAAACTATGCGCCAAGAATAGAAATGATCCAAATAAATCCAGAAAAAATAAGTGATGTAATAGGACAAGGCGGCAAAATAATCAAAAAGATAATAGAAGAAACTGGCTCAAAGATAAGTATTGAGCAGGACGGCAAAATTTATATAGCATCCACATCCAAAGAGGGTCTAAACAAGACTATCGAGATTATACAAAACATAACTAAACCAATAGTCCCAGGACAGGTTTATATCGGAAAAGTAACCAAGATATTTAACTTTGGTGCTCTTGTTGAAATTTCTCCCGGAAAAGAGGGTCTGGTTCATATTTCTGAGCTTTCAAAGACAAGAGTTAAAAACGTTGAAGATGTCTTAAAGTTGGGCGATGAAGTAACTGTTAAAGTTCTTGATCTTGAAAGCAATGGGAAAATAAATTTAAGCATAAAGGCTCTCTCGGAAAATCCATCAGATCTTAAAAATGATAGACATTCAGGAAAGCAAAAAAGGACTAACAGATAACGAAAATGGTTGTAAACAATATTAATATCTATTCTGAAATATTACGTAAGCTTGATAAACTCTATCCAGAAATAAAAAGTAACTTAAACTTTAACACTCCTTTCGAGTTTTATGTTGCTATTGTTCTTGCCGCCCAATGTACTGACGAAAAAGTTAATGCAGTAACCAAAGAATTATTCAAACGCATAAAAAGCTTTGAAGATCTAGACAGCATACCATTAGAGGAATTAGAAGAAGCAATACACCCAACCGGATTCTATCACAACAAGGCAAAAGCGCTTAAGGAGGGGGCGAAATATATAATCAAAAATTTCAATTCAACTTTACCTAATAATTTTGATGACCTTATCAAAATTCCTGGACTAGGCAGAAAATCGGCATATGCTATCTTAGGTTACGTGTTCAACAAAAGCGCTATAGTTGTTGATACCCACGTTAAGAGATTGGCTGTGCGTTTAGGTCTTGTAAAAAAAGGTGATCCAATAACTGTTGAAAAGGAAATAGCCTTAAATGTTGAAGAAAAAGATTGGTTTAAATTATCATATATGTTAAATCAACATGGAAGATTAATGTGCACTGCAAAAAATCCTAAATGTCAGGAATGTATACTAAACGATATTTGTCCAAAGGTGGGGATTTCTAAAAATAAATGAAATATAAAATAGATTTACACGTTCATACTAACTTTTCCAAAGACTCAAATATTTCTATAGATGAGCTGTACAAAAAGTCTATATTAAGCGGTATAAATGTAATTGCTATTACTGATCACAACACGGTAAAGGGAGCAATGCTTGCAAAAGATAGAATAAAAGATATTGAAGTTATTATAGGGGAAGAAATTCTTACCTCACAAGGAGAAATTATTGGGCTCTTTTTACAAGAAGAAATAAAACCATATATGAGCGCATCTGAAACTATAAAGCAAATCAAAGCACAGAAAGGCCTTGTGTATCTTCCTCATCCCTTTTCTTTTTTTAGAAGTGCATTAAAAAATTCAGCCAAAAAAACTCTCTTAGATGAATTTGATATAATTGAATCGTTTAATGCTAAATCGTTGCCCTATGAAAATTTTCTTGCTAGAGAGTTTGCAACAAAAAATAGAAAGGTGGTTGCAGCGGGAAGTGATGCACACTCAATAGAGGGATTTGGTGAAACATATTCATATGTTGAAACAGAACTAAGTGTTTCTAGAGAAAATTTAGTAAAAATTTTGAGTGAAGCCAAAATAGTTGGAAAATATTTTTTTCTAGAGAATATATTTTATAAAATATCAGCAAGTTTTCAAAAAAAGAAAGGAGTTATAAAATGCAAGAAATAAGAGTTGCAATAGTCGGGGTTGGGAATTGTGCCTCCTCTTTAGTACAAGGCGTTGAATTTTATAAAAATTCAGCAAAAAAACCCATTGGTTTAATTCATGAAAAAATAGGACCATATAAATTAGAAAATATTCGTTTTGTAGCTGCCTTTGATATTGACGAAAGAAAAGTTGGCAAAGACCTCTCAGAAGCCATATTTGCAGCACCTAATAACACCATAAAACTTCATGATGTTCCGAACTTAGGCGTAACAGTTATGAGGGGGCATACAAACGATGGTATCGGTAAGTATGCTGCAAAAGCAATAATAGAATCAAAAGAGGAACCAGTTGACGTAGTAAAGGTTTTAAAAGAATCAAAAGCAGACGTTCTAATAAATTACCTACCGGTAGGAAGTCAGAAAGCCTCAGAATTTTACATGAACTGTGCTCTAGAAGCAAACCTTGGCGTTATTAACGCAATCCCAGTATTCATAGCAAGTAACAGTGAATGGGCAAAAAAATTTAAGGATAAAAATCTACCAATAATAGGCGATGACATAAAATCTCAGCTTGGCGCTACAATTTTACACAGGGCACTTACTCAAATTTGCCTTGATAGAGGTCTTGAAATAGAGAGAACGTTCCAACTTAACGTTGGGGGTAATTTAGACTTCTTAAATATGTTGGAAAGGGAAAGACTGGAATCAAAAAAAATTAGTAAAACAAATGCCGTCAATTCACTGATGCCAGAACCTATGTCAGAAGAAAATATCCACATAGGACCTTCAGATTACATTCCATGGCTACATGATAGGAAGTGGGCATATATAAGGATAGAGAGTAAAGCATTTGGTGAAGTTCCGTTAAATATAGAATGCAAATTAGAGGTATGGGATTCTCCAAATTCTGCAGGAATAATAGTTGATGCTCTAAGATTAGTAAAATTAGCAAAAGATAGGAATTTGGGCGGGCCGATTATTAGTGCGTGCGCATATCTCATGAAGAGTCCACCAGTACAATATCCTGACACACAAGCAAGGGCAATGCTTGAAGATTTTATAAAGGGAGAATAACCTGTCCTTAATAAAAAAAATAATTAAAAGAGTTATTTTCAGCATTTATTGGGACAATAAAAAAAGGAGAGAAGTTGTATTAAAAAACTATAAGATTATAGGCGACGCATTAAATCGCCCGGATTATGAAACGCTCGCCAGAGAGGCCCTTTTATCTTATAGCGATTATATATATGAAGTTTTAATGCTTTTTTTAAATAAAAATAAGTTTAATGTAAATTTTTTCAACTTAGAAAGGCTTGATGAAGCTCTGTCTTTAAAAAGAGGGGTAATAGTGAGTACAGCACATATAGGCAACTGGGATGTAGGAAGCTTATTTGAACATAAAGATATCAAACTAAAAGTTGTTGCAAACCTTGACTTTCCTCTTGCTGGTCATTTAATAAGGTTAATCCGTTCAAGAATTGGCTTTGATGTAATTCCTGCGAGAAATGGATTAAGAGAAATAATAAACTCGCTTAAGAAGAACCAAATTTTATGTATGCTAAGCGATATAGCCTTAAATCATCCATCTGAAAACATAAATTTTTTAAATCACAAAATTTCCTTTCCAAAAGCAGCTTTTCAGATAGCATCTTCAAGGCAGTGCCCAATCTTGCCAGTATTTATAATCAGAAAAAATCCATTTAATTTTGACTGCTATATAGAAAACTTTATTAAACCAAAAAAAGATTACAAAGAAGCAATGCAAGAATGGGTAAGTTATTTTGAAAAGTATGTAAAGACCTATCCACAACAGTGGTACATCTTTTTACCAATGGAGATAAAAAATGGATAAAAATTTTATTAAAGCTGATCTTCACATACACAGCAGCTTCAGTGACGGAATAGCATCCCCGGAAGAGATTGTTAAATACGTAGCAAATTATACCGATCTCAAAATAATTGCTATAACCGACCACGATAACATAAAAGGATCGCTTAAAGCAGTTGAATTAGGAGAGAAATATGGAATAATTGTAGTTCCTGGAGTTGAGGTAACTACCCTTCAAGGTCACGTAATATGTCTTTTTATAGATAAACACATAAGAAAGTTTACCAGTCTTTACAAAACAATAGAAATAACGTATGAATCAGGGGGAATAATAGTTCTTCCACATCCAATGAGCCCACTAACTTATAGTATTCCGCTTCGCTGCATAAAGAATATTTTCAAGAAAGAAAATTTTCCAAAACCAGATGCAATAGAAATAATAAATCCTACTCTTGCTGGTCGAGTGATCAGACAAAAGGTAGTAGAATTGAATAAAACTTTAAAATTAGCAGAACTTGCTGGAACTGACTCCCACACTCTAGACACAATAGGAAGCGCATATACTCTGTTCCCCGAAAACACAAAAAATCTAGAAGATGTTAAGAGAGCTATCATAAACCGACAAACTAAAGCCTATGGAGAGTTTTGGAGTATAAGAGAGCATTTGAGGATTGCCAGAACAAGACTCAACTCAGATATAAAAAACATCGCACAAAAAATAGGTGGCAAGCTGATAAATGGGAATAGATAAGAGAAAGCTAATAAAGCCAATTATTTATCCTATAGCGAAACTCTTATCGAAAATGAATATCTCCCCAAATTCCATAACTATTTTTTGCACTATAATAACATTTTTAGCATCACTTTCAATTATATTTCTACCAAATATAATCAGCGCTTTGTTTTTGCTAATTGCGGTTTCATTCGATTCTGTAGATGGGTTAGTTGCGAGGATTTCAGGCAAAATTACCAAATTTGGAGGTTTCCTAGACTCCACTCTCGATAGACTATCTGAGGGCTTTATTTTCACTTCTACAGCCATATATGGAATCATAAATAATAATGATCTTATTATAGTTTTTTCTTTCTCATCAATGGTTTTTTCTTACATGATTTCTTACGCGAAGGCAAGATCGGAATGCGACAATGTTCCTATTAAAGGTGGACTTATGCAAAGGCCAGAAAGGCTTTTGTTATTTGTCGTGTCTTTAGCACTAGGATTTTTATTACAAGGACTTATAATACTTACAATACTTTCTATATTTACAACCTTTCAAAGAATTCTAATAGCATACAAGGGGTATAAACAAAATTGAAAAGTTATACCCTTGTCAATAGATTTAAATTCCATTAAAGTCAAAGCGTAAAATGCTATTTAAAGAAAAAATTATAATTTTCCTGTGTTATCTTATTTTGGAAAATATAAAACTTTTTGCACATCCTGTATCCCTTCTTATGAAATCATTTCATAAGAAGGGATTTCGTTTAGCAAAATTAAGATTTAAAAATTTATACCCAAATTTAAGCGAAAAGGAGTTAAATTATCTCGTAAGCCAAAACTTTTACAATTACTCAATTTATTATCTTGAAATAATCTTATTGCCGCTTTTAATAAAATTTATTAGATACTTTATCAACAACTTTCAAGAATCATATTCAATATTAAAGGATTGCTTTATACAGGCGAATGATAGAGGCATAATTGTTATCACTGCTCACTTTGGCAATTGGGACTTAGGGTCCTACATAATATCTTCAATATCAAAAGAATGTAACAAAGAAGCATTTGCAGTAGTTGAATCAATTAGACCAAGATGGTTATTTAACTTTTTTAAATGGACCCGAGAAAAAGCTGGATTAAAAATAATTCCACTTAATGAATCTACTGGAATAAAATCCTTAAAAGAGCTAAAAAACGGCAATGTAATAGCACTAGTAGTCGACAGAAATCTAACAAAACATGGAATAAAGACAACATTTTTTGGAAGAGAGTGTATCTTCAACGATGGACCTTCAATTTTGATAAAGAGAACTAACCCAAAGCTCTTCGTAGCTGGTTTGTATAGATTAAATAAAAACTATCAAATATACTTCAAAGAAATAGAATACAAAAATGAAAATTCAAAAGAAGAAATAACAAATTTATTAATAAAAAATCTAGAAGAAATGATAAATATTAGCCCCACACAATGGTTTATCTTTCAACCCAACTGGATTGGAGATGATTACGAATGAAGGTAGCTCTCGTTAGTCCATATTCCTTTTCGTTCAAAGGAGGAGTTAATACCCATCTTTTTTTTCTTCAAAAATTTTTCGATAAACACAACATTGAAACGCACATAATTGCTCCTGCAGAACCAGGAAAACCACTTGCTTACAATGTTGATCACTCAAGATTTCATACAGTAGGTAGATCTTTCCCATTTATGACAAACGGTTCTATAGCAAGACTTGCGCCAACTCCGGGAGCTCTTGGAAAAATACTTTTGCTTAAAGAAAACTTTGATATATGGCATGTACATGAACCCTTTGCACCAGGTCCTTCTCTCTTTTCTATATTTACTATAAATAAGCCAATAGTAGGTACTTTTCACGCTTATTCTGATATACCGTTTCCCTTTGAATGGTTTAAACCAATTTCAAAAAGATTTTCAGAAAAAATAAACGTTAAAATTGCTGTCTCAGAAGCATCAATGCACTTTGCAGAACAATATATTGATGGAGAATTTAAAATTATACCAAATGGAGTTAATATAGACATATTTGCCCCCTCAGAAAAATATCAACAACCAACAATACTCTTTGTTGGAAGACTTGAAAAGAGAAAAGGACTTGACGTAATATTAAAAGCATGGAATAAAATTTTTAAAAAATACCCCGATGCACAACTAAGAATAGCTGGATATTCAACTGAAAAAAGAATTAACAAATTTCAAGATCTTGATGGCGTAAAGTTTCTTGGAGAACTAAGCGAAGAAGACCTTGCAAAAGAATACTCAAAAGCCTGGATATTTTGTTCGCCAGCATTGGGTGGGGAAAGCTTTGGTATGACTATTTTAGAGGCACTCTCTTCTGGAACTGCGGTAATTGCATCAAACATTACAGGATACAGAACTCTGCTAAAAAACGGTCAATACGGTTTATTAGTTGAGCCGAACGACCCAAATGACCTTGCACAAAAAATATGCTATTTAATTAAAAATAGAGAAGCAAGAACAGAATTGGAAAAAAGGGCAAGACCTTATGCGATAAATTTCTCCTGGGAAAAAATCACGCTTTCTCTTATTGATATTTACGAAGAAGCTAAAAGCATTTTTAAAACTAAGTTATAGCCACCGTTTCTATTACTGGTTCTTTTTCTCTTGTCTTTACAACAAGGACAGGTCTCACTGAATAAGTAAATACCTTATCGGATACTGAGCCTAAAAAGAAGTTGTTAATTCCTGATCTTGAACTATTTCCAACAACTATTAAATCTACATCCTCCCTGTCGGAAACATCTAATATTTTTGATGCAGGGCTACCTCTTTCTACCACTTTTTCAACTTCAATACCTTCCAAATCTATATCTTCAAACGATTTTTCAAATATTTCATTTGCTTTTTTTTCAATTCTAATATCAAGTTCATCGTCAGATAATAAATAGTCTTCCTTTGAAAGCTGTCTTTCAACATAAACTGCTATCAGTTTGGCTTCTTTTTCTTTTTTAGCTATTTTTACTGCCCACAAAGCTGCTTCTCTAGAGTACTTAGTACCATCGACAGCTACAAGAATTTTCATATACGCCCTCCTTATTTATCTAAGAGCACCTGATAGATCTGTAACTCTATAACCTTTACTTTCAAAATACTTTATCATTTCAGATAAAATCATTGGAGTTGTTCTACTACCAATATGAAGCAATATTATGCTTCCATCTTTAAGATTATTATATATTCTATCCCTTTCCCTTTCAACAGTCATATTATCTTCCCAATCAAGAGAGTCAATAGTCCAATAAACCGTTTCATATCCTAAAGACTTTAACACCCCTCTTACCCTATCATCTCTAGCCCCATAAGGAGGTCTAAACCATGGCCTTGGATCCTGCCCAGTAGTTTTAATAATTATCTCTTGAGCTCTAAGTATGTCTTCCTTAATTGATTCGTTCGACATCGTTGTCATATCTTTATGAGCATAAGAGTGATTCCCAACTTCAAAGCCATATGCTGTAATTTTTCTAACAAGATTCGGATATCTCTCGCAAAAAGGCCCAGTAAGGAAAAAGGTTGCCCTTACGTGATTTTCAGACAAAATATTTAGAATTTCAGGCAATCTACTACCATCAGCTCCAGCATCGAAGGTAAGAACTATTGTCTTGCCTTTTGCTCTATCTATCTCATATCTTGAACTATAACTTTTAGAGCTTTCACCAATTTTTTGCTCTTCGCTGGTTCTATGGCTATTAGTTTTAGGAGGTATGTTTTCATTTTGATTCTTAACAACGTTTTCCTTAACTGTCTCGTTACTTGTTTGAGATCTATCTGTATGAAATAATTTATTTCCAACAAAGAGGACTAATAAACCACATACAATTAAAATAACAAAAGAGAATCCTTTTGACACTAACTATTTTTTACTATATGAGGAGTAAGCAAGAATATTACTTCTGTCCTACTCTTCATGTTATAATCATATCTAAACATTGGGCCAAGAAGTGGCATATTGCCTAATCCTGGAACAGAAATAGTTTGTTTTCTCTGTTCATCGCTAATTAGACCACCAATATAAAATGTTTGGCCATCCTTTACCCTTGCTGTTACATCAGCTTCTCTTATAGTTGTAGTAAATGGTTGGTTAATCTGAAGCTGGGTAACGTCTCCATTAAATGCAGAAACAGATGGAGTTACGTGAATGGTAATTTCTCCATTTTCACCTATAAATGGGGTAATCTTTAACAAAACTCCTACATCATATTCATTCGTAGTGTATGTGACGTTACCTCCGGTAGCAGAAGACACCTGAGGTATATATAACTTGTCACCAGCAAATACATATGAATCCTGTCCATCCAAAGCAAGAATTCTTGGATCTGAAAGTATTTTTGCATTATTATTATTTAACTGAGCATAAAGACTTGCAGTAATATTGGAAATCGTACCTGTATAAACGCTAGATTTACTCTTTGAAGTACCATAAGTTCTTGTACCGGTAGCGTTGCCAGAAAACTGGATATTATTAGGCCACTGTATACCCAATTGTTTTATCCCTTGATTGTCAAGTTCAATAACCATTACCTGAACTTCTATTTGTTTAAGAGGTTTATCAAGGTTTTGAAGCAATTCTTCAGCAATTTTCTGCTTGTCTTCTGGTGCTATTACTGTAATCGTATTTGTCCTGTCATCATAAAGAACCTTTCCTGAGCTATTGCTCGAGCTAGATGTGGACGTTGATTCTCCTCCACCTGAAGAGGATGCAATCTTTGTAGAAGAAAACGATGCACCAATGCCCTCTGCAATAAGCTTTGCTACATCAACTCCTTGCCTCATTGTAGTTACTTTATTTATAGTTAGACCCGATGCTCCTCCCGAAGTGCCTCCACCAGCAGTTGCTGAAGTAGAAGTCTCTATTATTGTTTTATTGCCTACATTATATAATTTATAAACTCTAATAACGCCAAAATTACTAAGATCTTTATCAGTACCTATTACAAGAACGTTGCCAACCTTTTGCATCGAAAAATTATTTATTTTTGTAACAAGTTTAATTGCATCATCAACGCTTATGTCCTTCAAATCAACAGTAACCGATCCTTTAACAGAATCCGCTGCTACTAAATTGTACCCTCCTAATCTTGCCAGAGTAGCCAAAACATCTCTTATATCAGCGCCTTTAAATGCCATATAAGAGATCATAGGAGAGTTTTCAGCTTGGTAGTTATTGCTACTTTCATTTTGTTCGTTACTGGTTTGTGACTTAAAGTTAGACAAATTAAATCCCTTCGGATAAAGGCCTGAGTCTAAATTATTTGCATTTCCAGAACTTGAAACATTTTGGTTTGATGATTTGCTTTCCACATTTTCATTCCCTGGAGAACCGGTTTGCACAGATTTACTAATCTCTTTAGATTGAAATTTCAATTTTATAACATTGTCCGCAGTTTTTTGAATGCTTACACTAGTATCTGGATCTCTAAGATACGCATAGAGCTCTACTCCCTCTGGAACAATATAATAAGAAAGATAATCAATTTTTGACAGATCTGCAAAAATTTTTTGTCCTGGTTTTAAAGAAAGGTTTACGTTTTTAAAAGTGAATTTTATGCAATCTGGATAATTAAGTCTTTCCTCACTGATGCTGTTTAGGTCTATAGGCCCTGAAAAAGTAAGAGTTAATTCATCATAAGTATCCTGGTTATTTGTGCCTATATTAACAAGAGCAGGTTTGTCAGAAGCGTAAGAGGTTATAGAAATAAAGAGAAAAAACAGAAAAAAACACGATTTTAAAAACCATTTCATAAAATTCACCTCACATATTTTATAGTTCATAGGTTCTCGTTTGGCCAGAAGAAGTTAAAACCACACTATTAAGATAAATTCTTTCAACCTTAATGTTTCCCAATATTATATCGCCTTGTTTTACAGTATATGTCTGTTGACCATTTTCTAAAATTGCCATCATCTTGTCATTAACTCTCATAATCCCCACTAACTTCAATGTTGGAGGAAAAGGGTTTATTTTTATCATAGGTAAATTAATATTTGAACCAGAAGATCCATGGAGGTTCGCTGAACTATTCTCAGAACTAATAAGAGGAACAAAGGGATCCGCTCTACCTATTGGAACATTTGGTTTTTCAAGCGTCTCAGGGTTAATAATATTATTAGAAACCTGAGTATTTTCTTTTTTAACTTCAGGATTTTGCCCAACATGTTGAATTTGAGATCCTTTAGGACTAGTTTGGAAAAATTGAGGATAGACGTTAATGCCTACTGCAATTACAAGAATCAAAATAAAAATCCCCAATATAATTTTCATTCTCTTCTGTTTATCCATATTAGCTCTCCCTATTTAGACTTCGACAGATCGTAAAATCCGTCTAAAGTCATATCTAACCTTAAAGTTTTGTCCTTTTCAGAATAACCAACGACCTGAAAACTATCTAAAGTAAGTATTTTAGGGAAAGTGCTCAACTTTTGTATAAATTTTTTCATAGCCTCATATCCGTGAAAATCTACTTTAAGTGCAAACTTTATAGTTCTAACATTTAAAACTTTTTCTGCGTTCGCATAAGGATTGCCTATAGACGGATTAACAACATTACTATTAGCAGGCTGGTTTGCTGGCTGCATAACTGTTTTGCTAAAGGTCGCTCCAGTATTAGTATTTGTTTGTTGCTGAGGTTTTTGTTGAGTACTGGGAGTTTGAGCAACCGTTTCAGGTTTAAATTCAACAATAGTACCGCCTGATGCCTCAATCAGATTTGAAAGGTCTACATACATCTTAGCCATATCACTTTGGGTTATAAACCTTGTTTTTATCTTATCAATTTCAGAACTCGCCTGGTTGAAATCCTTTCTTAATGCAACTAAAGCAAGGGATTTATTTTTATATTCATTTAGTTGTAACTCTTTAGAATCTAGAGTTGACTTCTGAGTTATAAACAGTTGTAACTGCGGTAAAAGGAAAAAAACTCCAAAAAAGATAACTAACAAAAAAGATAACAAAAAAGAGAGCATCTTTTTCTCTCTATAACTCAGATTTCTGAAATAATTTAAAATATAGTCTTTCATCTTGAGACCTCAAAGTCAAAAATAAAGTTAAAGGCATTATTTGAGTCTTCCTTGCCTTTACCAGAAACCCTTATAATTTCATCCAATCTTGGATTAGAAAGTATTTTAGATTTTGATATCAAATAATAAAAGTACGCAGGAGAAGTGGAACTAAGAGAAGAGCCGTTTAAAGTATAATGTGATCCGTTTATCTTTAAAGAAGTAATCCAGGTATCAGCAGGTATACTAGATCTAAGATCTTCTAGAACTTCGATGTCTATCTTAGACCTTTGATCTATTCCCTGCAAAACCTTGTTAGCTTCCTGTAATTCATTTTTTCTCTTCAGTAGAACGTCATAATTAAGCGCATCTGGCATAAGCGCAGTAATTTGGGCATTTAAACTATTAATTTTAGACGACATATAGAAATTTAGAGCAAAGGCCACACCCGTAAGCAACAAAAGAATAAAAAAAACAGCCACAGGTACAATAAAAACTAAGTTTTGGTTAACTTCTTTAGTCTTCTCAGTAAACTCTTCAGGCAATAAATTTACAACATATCTCATATAGACGCTATTCTTCATCTCTCATCCCCAACCCTACTGAAATGCCAGAATAATTAAGAGCACTTTCATCGAAATTTCCTTTAAGGAATTTGTTTGGAACAATCTTTGCCTCTCCGAACGAAACGCTAATTTTTTCTTTAATATAATTAAACAAAGGCTTATCATTTTCGCTTCTTCCTATAAAACTTAACTTGCTAACTTCCTTGTTAACTTTATCGGAAAGATAAAAGCTAATAGTTCTTTCAATCTCGGAAAGAAGGAGCTCCAAACTTGCAGTATCATTTCTTATAAGATTATCGTATGGAATTAAAATAAAACGTTGATATACTGGAAAACCCTCGTCCAAAATTAAAATATTTACTCCTTCAGAAAATATTTTCATAATCATCTGAATCCCAGAAACAAGTTGCTCCCCTAAAGCTCTTGCAAGTGCTAAAATTGAAAGATCTACTTTACTCAGATTTAGATTAGCCCTATTAAAAGAATCAATATAAGGATCAACTATTCTTCTAGGACAGGCAACCAAAAGGGCATCAACAAAATTATCATTTCCTATACTAACATCTCTCAAAAAACAACTATCAATATAGGCTTCTTCTGGTGGTATAGGCAAATATCTGTCTGCCTCAGATTTTACAACCAGAGGCACCTCATCAGCGGGCAGCATAGGAAGTCTAATGTTTTTTAAAATAACTTGAGTCCCATGAAGACCCAAAACAAAGTCAACATTTTTAAATGAGCCAAATTGTTGTTCAAGTAGAGAAGAAAAAGACTTTATACTTTCAATATTCGAATCTTTAGTATATGGTTGTGGCAGTATAATTTCTTGATAATTTCTTAAAAAGAAAGAAGATTTGCGATTTTCTACATGAGAAAATCTCAATATGTTACCGTCTATTTCAATGCCACAATAAATTTTTTTCTTTTTAAACAAAAACAACTCTTCCTCCGCCCACAATAAAATAAATTAATAATACAATATCATACTTGTTATCCTGCATATTTACAATATACTTTAAAGCAAATTTTGTCAATAGTGAGAATTTTCCAAAAACTAATATGGAAAAACCCATATTTTTGGAATAATCAAAAATATTAAAAAGTTAAGCCCCCCCACATTATTTTTTTTATTTTCTAAGATTGCATTGATTTATAACTAATCATCTTGTTTACAGAACTCACAAATGCCTTTGCAGAGGCTACAAGAATATCAGTATCAGATCCTCTGCCTATAAAAACCCTCTTGTCAGAATCTTGAACCCTTACTGTAACCTCTCCTAAAGCATCTGTTCCACCTGTAATAGCTTTAATGTTAAAATCAATTAAATTTAGTTTCAAATTAACAATCTTTTCAATAGTCTTATAAATTGCATCTACTGAACCGTTACCAGTACCTGAATCTACTAATCTTTCTCCATTACTCTTCTCTAGCACTACAGTTGCGGTAGGGTAAGAATTTGTGCCTGAAAAAACGCCAACATAATCAACTCTATAGAATTCTTCACCTTGGAAAATAATATCACTAATAAGGGTTACAAGGTCCATATCATGAATTTGTTGTTTTTTATCAGCCATTTCTTTAAAAGCTATAAAAGCCTTATTTAAATCTGCAGGAGACAACTTGAATCCCAAATCTTCAATCCTTTTTCTAAAGGCGTGTCTGCCAGAGTGTTTTCCAAGTACCATTTGTGAACCAGTAAGCCCAATAAGTTCTGAATCAAGAATTTCATAAGTTCTCTTGTCTTTCAAAACTCCATCCTGATGTATACCTGATTCGTGGGCAAAAGCATTAGCACCTACAATAGCCTTGTTTGCCTGTACGTTCATCCCTGTTAATGATGATACCAACCTACTAGTTCTATAAATTTCCTGCGTATTAATGTTGGTAAAACTCTGATAAAAGTTCTTTCTAACATAAAGTGCCATCACTATCTCTTCAAGAGCTGCATTCCCAGCCCTTTCGCCAATTCCATTAATAGTACATTCAACTTGCGAGGCGCCAGCTTCTATAGAAGCTAAAGAGTTAGCAACTGCAAGGCCTAAATCGTTATGACAATGAACAGAAATATCTACATTTTCTATTCCTCTAACATTTTCTTTAAGATATCGAATAATCTCAGCCATTTCACTTGGAGTAGCATAACCAACAGTATCAGGAATATTAATCGTTTTTGCACCTGACTCTATAGCTGTACTAACACATTGAGCAAGAAACTCAAGGTCGCTTCTAGAAGCATCTTCTGCTGAAAACTCAACATCTGTACAAAGAGATCTAGCATAGGTTACTGATTCTCTTATCTTAGACAAGGCTACCTCTCTTGAAATCTGAAGCTTCTTTTCAAGGTGCAGATCAGATGTAGCCAAAAAGGTATGAATTCTTGGTTTTTCATTATCTTTTATTGCTTCCCAGGCTCTGTCTATGTCTTCCTTTTTCGCTCTTGCAAGAGCTGCAATAATTGGGCCCTTAACCTCTCTTGCAATTTGTTGGACAGCTCTAAAATCGCCTTCTGAGGCAATAGGAAAACCTGCCTCGATACAGTCAACGTTAAGTCTAGCTAATTGCTTTGCAATCTCACATTTCTCTTCACTATTAAGGCTTACACCTGGAGATTGTTCTCCATCTCTAAGAGTTGTATCAAAAATCTTTATTCTTTTCAAGACACTCACTCCTTAATATTCAACTTTCGGCAACCATGACATCATAGCCCTAATCCTCTTCCCCACCTCTTCAATTTTGTGCTCTTTAGCCTCTCTTCTAAGAGCATTAAGCATAGGTTGGCCTGCAGTATTTTCCAAAATCCAACCTTTAGCAAAAGCTCCAGTTTGAATATCATTCAAAACCTTTTTCATGTTCTCTTTAACTTCTGGCCCCACCACACGTGGTCCAACTGTTAAATCGCCGTACTCGGCTGTATTTGAAATTGAATGTCTCATCCAACCAAAACCGCCTTCATAAATTAAATCCACTATTAGTTTCATTTCATGAAGAACTTCAAAGTATGCAAGTTCAGGCTGATAACCAGCCTCACAAAGAGTTTCAAAACCTGCTTTTATCAAGGAAGTAAGCCCACCACACAAAACGGCTTGTTCACCAAATAAATCAGTTTCAGTTTCTTCTTTAAAAGTCGTATTCAAAACACCTGCTCTTGTTCCGCCTATTCCCTTAGCATAAGCAAGTGCCATATCAAAGGCACTGCCGCTAGCATCTTGATAAATAGCATATAAACACGGAACACCTTTACCTTCTTGGAATTGTCTTCTCACAAGATGTCCAGGACCTTTTGGAGCTACCATAAAGACATCTACATCTGCTGGAGGAACGATTTGGTTGAAATGAATACTAAACCCATGAGCAAAAACCAACGCTTTGCCAGCTTTTAGATATGGTTTAACTTCGTTTGCATATATTTTTGCCTGTAATTCATCCGGAATCAAAAAGACGATAATATCAGCATCTTGACTCGCTTGAGAAACGGTTGTTACTTTCAAACCAGCATCAATAGCCTTTTGTGCGCTTTTTGAATCTGGCCTTAAGGCCACTATAACGTCAAGGCCACTATCTTTAAGATTTAGAGCATGTGCGTGCCCCTGACTCCCAAAACCCAAAATTGCAATTCTTTTGTTTTTTAAAAATTTAAGATCTGCATCTTGATCGTAATAAACTTTTACCATGATACTAAGTCCTCCTCAATATAATTTTTTCGAAAATTAAAAACTACAACAGTCTATTGTTTGATTTAATTGTTCTATCCTCTCTTCATTGCCACCCTACCACTAAACAAAACTTCAATAATTCCATACGGCTTTAAAAGGTTAAGACAAGCATATACTTTTTCTTCATCTCCAGTTACTTCCACAGTTAGCGTATCTTTAGAAAGATCTACTACCCTAGCCCTAAAAATATTTATTATCTGCAAAATTTCCGATCTTACAGGGCCGCTTGCCTTTGTTTTTATAAGAACAAGTTGTCTTTCAACAATATTTTCTTGAGAGTAATCAAATACTTTTATTACATCAATAAGCTTGTGTAGTTGTTTTGCTATCTGCTCAACAACCCTATCGTCCCCCTCTACAAGAATAGTCATCCTAGAGAAACCTTCATTTTCCATAGGTGCAACGGTCAAAGATTCAATATTGTATCCTCTTCTAGCAAATAATCCAGCAACTCTTGCTAGCACACCCGATTTATTTATAACAACCAAACTAAGAGTGTGTCTCATTTACTTTCCCTCCCATAAATCATCTTTGATATATCAACACCAGGGGGGACCATTGGGAAAACATTTTCTTCTCTTTCTACCCAAATATCTAATAAATATGGCCCCGAAGAGGAGAGACATTCTTCAATTGCGCTCTTTAACTCTGAATTTTTCTTTACTGTTCTTGCAGGAATGTTATAAGCTTCGGCAATCTTTAAGAAATCTGGATTTCCAGATATCAAATCTGTTTCAGCGTATCTCTTCTCAAAAAATAGGTCTTGCCACTGTCGAACCATTCCTAAATATCCGTTGTTAACTATCATTACTTTTACTGGCAATTTATAAGAATTTAAGACAGCTAACTCTTGAATAGTCATCTGGAATCCACCATCTCCAGCAATACAAACTACAAGTTGATTTGGCTTTGCAACTTGAGCCCCTATAGCAGCAGGAAGCCCAAATCCCATAGTTCCAAGTCCGCCAGAAGAAATAAATGTTCTAGGATCAAATCTCTTAAGATACAAAGCGGCAAACATTTGATGTTGACCAACATCAGTTACAACAATGCCGTTTGTACCTAAAATTTGACTGAACATATAGAAAAACTCTTGTGGATAAATGCCTTCATGTGCTTTTGGAGGCTTGTATTCAAGGCAAAACTCCTTTTTCCATTCTTCTATTTGCTTCATCCATTCATTTTTCGGTTGCATTTGTTCTAGCTCTTTATTTAACTGAGCAAGCACCTTCTTGCTAAGCCCAACTATTGGAACTAAAACTGGTACATTTTTACCTATTTCTGCCGGGTCAACGTCAATGTGAATAACTTTAGCGTGAGGTGCAAATGAAGCAAGATGTCCGGTAACTCTATCGTCAAAACGAGCCCCAATTGAAATAATCAAATCAGACTCCATCAAAGCCTTGTTAGCACATGGCAAACCATGCATTCCAGGCATTCCAAGATGATAAACAGAATCAGGATGCAAAACTCCTTTGCCATGCAAAGTGTGAGCTACAGGAATATGAGTTTTCTCGACAAATTCTTTAATCTCTTCTACACAATCTCTAGCTCCACCACCAACTAAAATTACTGGTCTCTTTGATTTTTGTATAATTTTAACAGCTTTTTTAATTTGTAAAGGGTGTCCTTCAGTTGTAGGTTTATAACCAGGAATATTAATAGGTTTTGTAAAATTAAATTCATTTTCATTCATCAAAATATCTCTTGGAAGATCGATAAGAACTGGGCCAGGTCTCCCCGTGGAAGCAATATAAAAAGCCTCTTTAAAAATAGTGGGTATTTCCTGCTGATTTTTTACGATATAGCTATGTTTTACAATAGGTAAAGTTATACCGAATATATCAGTCTCTTGAAATGCATCCGTACCCATTACGCTAGTAGGTACCTGCCCAGTCAGTGCAACAATAGGTATTGAGTCCATATAGGCGTTTGCAATGCCAGTTACAAGATTTGTTGCTCCAGGACCAGAGGTAGCAATACACACCCCTACTTCACCAGAAGCCCTTGCATAGCCGTCTGCAGCATGAGCTGCTCCCTGTTCATGTCTCATCATATAGTGTTTGAAAACAGGATTTTTGTAAAGTTCATCATAAAGGCCCATTATTGCCCCACCAGTAATACCAAATGCATTTTTGACACCCTGGGACTCAAGAACCTTTAAAATCGCTGCTGTCCCTCTCATCTTCATAAATATCCCTCCTTCCAAAAATTTTTAAAAAAAAACCCTCACATCACGAGGACGGAGGGAGGTTCCGCGGTACCACCACGATTAACCATCCAAAGGATGGTTCACTCTAAACTTTAACGCAGTCTTACGTTTCTGATTACTTAATTTCACCAGAAAAGCTCCCAGGCGAGTTCGAAAGCGCCCTTTACCGAATCGCACCAACCTTCGGCTCTCTTAGAAAGTTAAGCTTTCTACTACTCCTGTTCATAGCCTTTAACTCTATTAAATTTTCAAAACACTAATTCTATATATAATAAACCTTAAATTTAAATTGTCAAACACTTGCGAAATTACAAAAAATTAACTACCAAAAATATTTTTGAAAATTCTTCCAAAAAAGCTACCCTTATTTTTTTTAGAGTTAATACCAGGCAAAAAACTTTCAAGCTTGTTTTTGGAATCAATATTCCCTAAATCTTTTGACTTCTCATACCAATATTTTGCCATTTTGTCGTCTTGTGATGTACCTCTACCATATTCATACATCCAACCCAATCTATACATTGCATCAGCATTTCCTTTTTCTGAAGCGTCTTTGAAGTATTTGAAGGCCATTTTGTCGTCTTGATATGTTCCTTGCCCGTGAAGATACATAAGTCCCAAGTGATACATTGCATCAGCATTTCCTTTTTCTGAAGCGTCTTTGAAGTATTTGAAGGCCATTTTGTCGTCTTGTGATGTACCTCTACCATATTCATACATCCAACCCAATCTATACATTGCATCAGCATTTCCTTTTTCTGAAGCGTCTTTGAAGTATTTGAAGGCCATTTTGTCGTCTTGATATGTTCCTTGCCCGTGAAGATACATAAGTCCCAACCTATATAATGCTTCAACATTTCCTTTCCCAGAAGCCTCTCTAAAACATTTAAAAGCAATATCAAAATTTCTTGTTACACCAAAACCTAGTAAATACTTTAAACCAATTTCAAAAAGCACTTTCGGATCTTCTTGATTTTCAATCTCCAAAATATCAATATCAAGTACTTCTTCCTGAGAAAATACATTTTCATTATTTGAAAAAAGCTTTCTATCATCAAAGCTAACGTCTTCTTCTCTTTGCAGCACTTCTCTAGAAATAGTTCTGTCTACCACAGAACTTTTGCTTTCTATCTCATCAATCATTGCCAAAAGTTCATCCATTGATCTAATTCTATTATTTACATTAACCTCAAGACCTTTTGAAATAATCCTCGCAATTTTTGGATTTACACCTGATAAATCTAATTCTCTCAAAGTTTGCAATCTATCTGGGGCAGGTGGTGGGGGAAAACCTTTAATTAATGTATAAAAATTAGCGCAAAGGGAATATACATCTGTATAAGGGCCTCTTCTTACTCTCTGACCGTATTGTTCAAGAGGCGCAAATCCAGGAGTAACAATCCTATCATAATTGCCTGTTTTCTCTGCAATAAATTGTCTGGCCGAACCAAAATCAACAATTACAATTCGACCTTCCTTTGTCAAAATTAAGTTATCTGGTTTTACATCCTGATGAAGTAATCCTGCATCATGAACAACTTTTAGGGCCTGAGCAACTTGCTTAATATAATTAAGAGCTTCATTTTCAGGTATTTTTCCAACCCTATTTAACAATAAAGACAAAGATTCACCATCAAGAAATTCCATTACAAGATATGCAGTATTATTTTCTTCAAAAAAATCAAGAACTTTTACAATTCCAGGATGATTTAACCTTGCAAGAATTCTTCCCTCATTTAGAAATTCACCAATACTTTCAGAGGAATCTGAATCAAATATAACAACGCTACCCTGTCTTGTAGCTCCCAGCGCAAATAACTCTTTTATCGCTACCTTTGCATCAAGCATAGTTTGTATTGCTGAATAAGTAAAAGAGAATCCACCTTGGATAATTACGTCTTCAATTCTGTACTTTCCATTTTGAAGAAGAGTTCCAGAAGCTAGTGCCATTATTGAAAGAGTTCTAGTCCCAGAAAAAGCTTTATCAACAACTGAGGTACCACATACCGGGCAAACTTTTACCTCTTCTGATATTGGACCATACCCACAAACTCTACAAAAAATCATATTCTCTCCTTAATTTTTTTAAAATTCTTTATAAATAGCAACCGCTGTCGCATTGTCAGGCGCCCCCCTTTTTAAAGCTATTGAAATTAATTCACTTACCAGATCATCTGGTCTATTCGATAAAGAGTTTACAACAGAAAACATCTCATCGTCTGGCAATTCACCCCAAACTCCATCACTTACCATTAAGATTAAATCTCCTTTAGTCAATTGAATAAAGTATTTTTCAAATTTTTGAAACAGACCTTCGATATAGTTTTCTTGCTTATCTATTATAAATCCCATAGACCTTAAAAGTTTGTTTCTATCAGGGCTATTAAGGGCTTCTTCTCTCGTCATTATTCCACCTAAAATCAACGTTTCAACCAAAGAGTGATCGTTTGTTAACCTTTCAAATTTTTTATCCTTGTATAAATAAATTCTTGTATCACCAACATGTGCAATAAAGAGCTTATCATCATAAATAAAAATACCACTAAAAGTACAGCCACCGTGTTTACCATTTAGGCTTTCCAAAACAGCTCTATTAGCTTTCCATGCAAGTTCAATTGTTTGATTAGCTATATGTTCTTCATCATCAATTAGTTCAAACCTTTCAGTCAAAAAGGCATCCACAGCAGCTTTGCTGGCTATTTCTCCTGCCTCCATTCCCCCCATACCATCGGCTATACAAGCTTTCAAAACGTTATGTTTCCCAAAATGATTATAGAAATACATTTGAGCGTAGCCAAATGAATCTTCATTAATTGATCTTGAAACATTCAAGCCAATTGTTGAGGCAGAACCAATATTGTATTTACAACGACGTACTTCAATTGTAGAACATATTTGATTTAACATATTAAAAGCATCTTTAAGAGAAATTTTTGCCCTACTTCCTGGAAGAGCAAGCGATAGAAACTGAGGAATACCAGGGATATCATAACGAGAAATAAGCTTAACATCAAAGCCATTTTTTATTGATATTGCACTTAATAATTCGTATAAAAGAGAGCCCAACAATTTGATCGTATAATCTTCTCTTTCATAAGCTTTGTTTGTAAACTCAAAATCTGAAAAACTCATAATAGTAGGAATCTTTGAGAACTTAAAACCACTTTCTGATTTCACAATATCGTCCACATTAATTTCTTTAAACATATATCCATGATTTTCTAAAAAAATAGATGCTTCACATATATCTTTTATAAGAAGTAATGATAGCTCAGGTGCTAATGGAAGATTTAATCTCTTATCCTGATAAAACTTACAAACAATATTGTTCCCGAACGAACTTAATATTTCTGGGAAAATTTTTATCTTTAATATCTTTTCATAGACATTGACCCTTTCTCCACTATAACATAAAAAAACTTTCCCATTATATTCGCATTTATTCCATCCATCTCCAAAAGATTCAACAACTTTAAAAGAATCAAAAACTTTTTCAAAGTCTAAACTCTGAATAATTTCCTCATCCATAAGATTTCTCCGAATTTATAACCATACTATCTTCCTGTCGCTTTTCTGATATCATCATCTGTAGGCATATCCTCTTTAGAGTGATCTAATAATTGCGTCTTCGTGCCTATTTTAAGCGTTTTTGCCACGCTTGAACCTATATATTTCTTAACACGTATCTCTTCTATTGCCTTATCTAACAAAGCTGTTAGGTTGTCATTTTTTAATTTTATAGTGAGACTTCTTGCCAAACCCAAAATTTTTTCTGCTTCTTCGGGCGATTTATGTGCTTGGCTAATTGCTTCACTTACTATTTTCTCAATATTCCTTTGCTGAACCCAATCCATAACTTCTTGATCCGTTTGAACTGCTAGCAATTGATCCTTTGTAAATTCAATTCCAATCTCAAAAGGCCCAACTTTTTCTTTCATATCGGCATTTGGGATCTGATAGTATAGATCAATTTTCCCCATTTCAACCTTTGAAACTGGCATTGAAGGAACATCAAATTCTAGAAGATAAACATTTCTTCTTCTTGATTCGAGATTTCCCAACAAATAAGGTTTATTATCTATCATAATCTCATACTGAACGGGAAAGATTTTTGTTATCCTTTCAAGAGAAAAACCTTCTTTTAGTTCTATTCCCATCTCAAGATTCATAACTACTTCCTGTGTTGCATGGCCTAATTCGTTTAAAAAAACATATGGCAACTTGCTAATATTAATACTGCTTGAACTTTCAGACTCAATTTCAACGTCACATAGGTGAAGAGGTTTACCTAAAGTCCGATCAGAAATCCTGCACAACAAATCTTCATTCCACTCGTCACCAACACCCACAGATATAACTGATATATTTGAAAAAACAAGTTCGTCAAGGACTTTTTCAACCAAATCCAAATCAAAAACGTTGCCATCCGTTAAAACAACCATCTTTTTTATTCCGGCTTTATCTTTAAGCAGATCTAATGAAACCTTCATTCCGGCACCTAGGTTTGTGCCAACTGTACCAGTTCTAATTTGTTCAAATGATGAAAATATTTTCTCCTTTTCTGTAGCAGCGGTAAATGGCAAAACTATTTTTACTTCATCATCGAAAGTTACAATACTTATTTCGTCATCATCTTTTAAAATGTTAGATTCAAGAATTTTTTTCAGAGATTCAATAACAATTTCAATTTTTGATTTATCGTTTACTGTTTCGCTCATTGAACCGGATGTATCAAGAACAAAGGAGACAAAAAGTTTTCCTCTCTCCTCAACTTCTTTACTAACTTCAATACTAAGTAAAACAAATAGCTTTTGGCCACTGGTATCGGCCAACAACCTTTTTCTATGAGTCTTAAGATTCACTTTAAGCACTATAAGTCTCCTTAGACCGTTTTCTATATTTTAAACTTTCTAACCTCATCTTCAAGCTCGTTTGACTTCATCTTAATATCGTTCGAAACTTCTTCCAATTTACCCGCCTCATTTAATTGTTTCTCAGCTCTTTCTGAGATATCCTTTGTTGATGACACGGTATCTTTTGAAACCTGTACAAGATTTTCAATTGCCTTTTGAACATCTAAAGATGCTCTGTTTAGATCGTGAACGTTCGAGAGATCTTCTTCGGCCAAAGCAGCAAGATTGGCCAAGCTTGTTTCAACATTTTTAATGTCTTTTGAAGATATTATACCTAAAGCTTCGTCTTTTATTTTCTCAAATTTTTGGTACAAATTACTGATGTTATCTTTCAAAGTTTTAACAGAGTCTTCAATTGCAGTAAAGTAATTTCCCAGATCTTCTACACCTTCTATATGTCTGTCAAAATTAAAATCAAAGTTATTAGAGTTAAACAGGCGTTCGTTAAGATTGCTAGAAATTTCATTGGATGTGTACAAAAGCTTTTCAGAAAGACTGCGTATTTCATCTATGATAACGCCAAAGGCTTTACCCTGTTCGCCTAATTTTGAGGTTTCAATTATAGCGTTTGATGACCAGAGCTGAATCTGATTTGCTATGGTTTGAATGGGAACTAAAGACATTCTTATTTTCTCAGAAACTTCTTTCACACCATCAGATATTGAGTTTATGTTTCTAGCTATATCTGTTACTGCTCCAACAGCGTTTTTCTTTTCTAAAATATTTTTTTCTATTTCTTTAACGTTTGTATCTATTACCAACAAGCTATTACTTACGTCTCCAAGCTTATTCGTAAAATCTTCAATGCTTCTTGCTATTCTATTGATGTTTTGAGCAATATTAGAAGCAGCAATTGCCTGATCCTCAACGCCTTTAGAAATACCCTGTATGCCTTTTAGCAAAATGTTTTTGTCTTCATTTAATTTAGTTGCAATATTAGATAAATTTTCGGCACCTTTGGCATTAATTTCAGATAATTTAGAAACATCCCCTGAAGATGTCGTAAGAGAAGACGACACCGACATAAGATCGCTAGATGCGTTTACCAGATCTTTAATTGCATAATTAATTTTTCCAATGACGTTAATAAAGTTTGATCTTATTGATTCTACAGCCCTTACAACAACTCCTAGTTCGTCGTTAAAAACAGGATTAAGAGGTTGACTAAGATCACCAGAAGCAACTCTTTTAATATCCTTTACTAGCAAGCCTATCGGTCTCATAAAGAAAAATTCCATAGACAACAATAACAAAATTATACCGATAATAATAGCCGTAATGTTTAAAGCAAACTGCATTATAGTAAATCTCTTTAACATGTTGTTATAAAAAGAAGTATCCTTAGCAATAAAATACATGCCCAAAATATTTCCATCTACATCTCTAAGAGGATAATAATAACCAAAATATGGCTTACCAAATAATATTTCCTGAGCAAAACTGTATAATTCTGAAATATTAGTAGGTGCTCCATAATTTATTGGTTTTCCTTCTTTTAAGACAGACCCAAAAACCGAAGGATTGAAAAATTTACTAAATTGAGAAAGTTCATTGGGTTTAATAGACGTAGAAACCATTTCATTACCCTGGAAAAAAGCCACCTCAACACCAAAATTATTCTTAATCTGATTTGAAATCTCGTTCGCCCCTGCTATTCTGTAACCAGTTGAAATAGTTCCAATAATTTTCCCCTTCTCATCTTTAACTGGTGCTCCTGATCTTATCGATAAACCTACAACTCGTCCTAAACCTATTCCAGATTGAACTTTTCCATCCAGAGCACTTTTTATTTCTGGTAATTCTGAAATATTATCATTTCTCGATATTGAGGGGGCATCGCTCCTAGCCAAGACCTTACCATCAGAATCAGTAACAACAACGTATAAACCAGGATAAAGCTGAGCAAATTTTTCAATAAAAACAAACAAAGAGTTAGAGTCTTTGTTTTTTACTCCAGAAATTATATCGTGATCACTGGCCAAAGTTAAGGCAGCCTTTTTTGTGTCAGAAATTTTAGAATCAAGGAAAGAATTAATTCCTCTTGCGGTATTTGTTATATCATTTAGCAAAATTTCATTACTAAAATTATAAATTTGAATTAACCCACCACCAGACAATAATAATCCGAAGACAAAAAAGCTTAAAAGAACCATTATGCCCATCTTTTTGCGAAGGGCAGCATTTAAGAAAATACGAAAAATCCTCATATTACCCCCTAAGTTAAGGTTATATTAAAATATTATATAGAAAACCTAAACCATATCCATATATTTTGTAGAACAACTTTGAACTTCGTTCAACCCCTGATCTTCAGCCTCAAGATAAGTAGCATAAAGATCTAAATCCCATTCTTCCCTATTCTCTTTAGAGTACAAAATTGATCTAGCAACCTCTTCCCAAACTTCGTCCCCATCGGGTTTTAAACCATACGCTCTTAGACAATCAAAAACGTTAAAATCCTTATGGTTTTTTCCACTATCGTCATAAACAATAAATCTTGGTAATTTAAAACCTTCTTTGTCTACTATAATCCAAAACCTCTCAACTAATTGCAGTTCCTTCTCAATTTCTTCTTTAATTCTATATTTTAAACCTTCTATTGATATTTTTATAGTCTCTTCTTCTATATTCTTAAGCTCTTCATTAGAAAAATCACTGACATTAAATGACACATTATTATCATATTTCTTTAAAATTTCAAAAAATTCATCCCAAGAAGTAAATATATCATAAAAATTATCAATCCAGGAGTAAATTGGGATTTTTTGAATTTTTTCTTCAACAATCCTTTTTAAATTATTTTTTACAATATCAATCTTTTCCAAAATTAATTATCCTCAACGTAAAGTTTAAAATATACTTTCAGTCTTTCTTTCCACATAGTCAAAAATATAGTTCCAATCCCTCTGCTCAAGAAAAATGTCAGAAGATTTAAGGTTTTCTATAACTTGTTCAACCTTTCTTGCTCCTACAAGCAAACATGAAACTCCAGGCATCATTCTAGTCCATGCCAGGATAAGCTGTGCTGTTGTAATATTATACTTCTCCTTTAGCTTATCAAACTCAGCCAAAAGATTCAAAATCTTTCCTCTAATTTGAGGGCTAAATCTTGATTCGAAAGACCTGTTATCGTCTTTAGGAAATACCCTATCAAGAGTCACTTTCCCACTTAATAAACCCTTTTCAAGAGGGGAATAAGCTATAAAAGAAATATTATTCTTTGTACAGTAAGGTATATTTTCAAATCTTGCTTCCATATCCAACATACTAAATTTCTCTTGATCAGATTGAATTTTTGCGTATTTCATAAACTCTTCAATTTCCAAAGTTCCAGCGTTACATATGCCAATCTCTCTGATCTTTCCTTCTTCTTTAGCCTTTAGAAGAGCCCCCATTGTCTCTTCAACAGATGTCACTCTATCAAGCCAGTGGATTTGATAAAGATCTATATAATCTGTATTTAATCTCTTAAGACTTTGGTTTAATTCGTTTTCTATAGATTCCCTACCCAGATATCTATAAACAGGCTTATCGTTTTCCTGGAAAAAAAACGTACCCTTTTTAATATCCCAAACTAGTCCACACTTTGTAGCCAAAACAACTTTATCTCTTTTGCCTCTTATAGCCTTTCCAACAATTTCTTCGGAAAGCCCTAATCCATAAGCAGGAGCAGTATCAATAAAATTACCCCCATTATCTATAAAGGCCCTAATTGTTTCAATTGACTTTTCTACATCAGTGCCTCCCCAAGACCAACCACCTATAGCCCAAGTACCCAAACCTATTGTAGAGATCATAATATCAGAAGTCCCTAACTTTCTATATTCCATTAACTACACCTCAACTTTAAAGTTTCATAATAGTTTAACATCTTTTCATAACAAAAAAAAAGGTCGGACTTAAGTCCGACCAGAATTATTAGGGAAAAACTACTTTACTTCAACTTTGCCACCAGCAGCTTCAACTTTTGCCTTAATCTCGGCAGCTTCTTCTTTTTTCACTTTCTCTTTAATTGGTTTGGGGACATTGTCAACCAATTCCTTTGCTTCTTTCAAACCAAGCGAAGTAATCTCACGCACAACCTTCAAGACATCAATCTTTTTTGCGCCTACATCAGTTAAAATTACGTCAAATTCTGTTTGTTCCTCAACCTCTTCCTGAGGTGCTGCAGCAGCCCCAGCTCCAGCAGCGGCAACAGCAACAGGAGCCGCAGCAGTTACGCCAAATTTTTCCTCAAAAGCCTTAATGAGTTCTGATAGTTCAAGAACAGTCATTTGAGATATAGCTTCTAATATTTCTTCTTTACTCAAAGCCATTTTATCCTCCTAAATATTTATAATTTTTAAAAATTTTCGTTTAAATAAATAATAAATTTATATTCATTATATTCAAAAATCAAGAAGCCTCTTTTTTATCTCTAAGGGCCTGCAGTGCATACATAAAGTCTCTCGGAACCGCACCAAGTACTCCCGCAAATCTTGACAAAGGACTCTGTAAAAGATACAACACCTTTGACAAAAGTACCTCTTTTGGCGGAATATCAGCAAGAGCCTCAACCTCTATGGCACTAAGAGCCTTATTTTCAATAAATCCACCTTTAATTGTTCCCTTTTCAAATTCTTTAAGGGATGTCTTCAAAACTTTTGCGGCAGCGCTAATATCGCCCTGTACAAAAAGGACTGCAGTTGGCCCAAATAACAAGTCTTTCACCAAAGACTTTTTGCCAATTTGATCAAGCGCTATGCCAAGCAAAGTATTTTTCACTATTCTGAGCTTTGAAGAAGTTTCTCTTATTCTATCCCTCAATTCGACGCTTTCTTTGACGTTCATTCCCTTTAGATCAACCAAAAAAACAGCAGAGGAATTATTAAGTTCTTCTAAAATTTTACTTACAGTATTTTCTTTATTTTTCCTTGTTTGACTTACCATTTTTTCACCTCCTTTCAAGCGATGCAATAAATTTATATCTAATTATAAATATACCCAGGCAAAGGCAATACCTGGGTATTATCTTCCTTTGCCTCCGCAGGATTTATGAGAAACTCACCTGCTTCTTTGGCCAATATTCAGTTTAAACTTCTTATTTTTTAAAGGTTTACTTTCTTTACAGACTCAGTTGCTTTATTTGTATCTATCTTTATTCCAGGACCCATTGTTGAAGAAACAGTAATGCTCTTCAAATAAGTACCCTTTGCAGCCGATGGTTTTGATCTCAAAATTGTGTCCATCACAGCAGCAAAATTTGCCATCAGATCCTCTTTTGAAAAAGAAACTTTACCAATTGGAACGTGTAAAATGCCACTTTTATCAGTTCTTAGCTCTACCTTACCTGCTTTGAACTCCTTTACAGCTCTAGCTATATCAAAGGTTACTGTACCAGTTTTTGGATTTGGCATCAAACCCTTTGGTCCAAGAATTCTACCTAGTTTGCCAAGTGCACCCATCATATCTGGAGTTGCAATAATCACATCAAAATCAAACCAATTTTCTTGCTGAATCTTTTGCAAAATATCTTCAGCTCCAACATAATCAGCTCCAGCTTCTTTGGCTTCATTAGCTTTTTCACCCTTTGCAACAACTAGAACTCTAACCTTTTTACCAGTCCCAGCAGGCAAAGATACTGTAGTTCTAATTTGTTGATCGGCGTGCTTTACGTCTAAACCAGTTCTGACAGAAACCTCAACAGTTTCATCAAATTTTGCTTTGGGAGAATTTTGCACAATCTCAAAAGCCTGAACCGGATCATATTTTTGATTTCTATCAAAAAGACTTAAAGCTTGAACATATCTCTTGCTTCTTTTATGCATTCTTGCCCTCCTACCCTTCAATTACTTCTACGCCCATGCTGCGTGCAGTACCTTCTAACATCCTAACTGCACCTTCAACACTGTTTGCGTTCATATCTTTTAACTTTTTTTGAGCTATTTCTACAAGTTTGGATCTTGCGATTTTTCCAACTTTCTTTTTATTCGGTTCGCCACTACCCTTTTCCAGTTTTAGAGCTTCTCTAATAAGGACTGAAGCAGGAGGGGTTTTCAAGACAAAATCAAAACTTCTGTCCTCATATACTGTAATTTCTACAGGAATTATAGTTCCTTCTTGAGAAGAAGTTTGAGCGTTATAAGCTTTACAAAACTCCATAATATTGACGCCATATTGGCCTAATGCAGGACCTACTGGTGGTGCCGGATTAGCTTTACCTGCAGGCAAAGCCAATTTTACAATTCCAACAATCTTTTTCTTTTTCTTCTTAGGAGCAGCCATTTATTATAACCTCCATCACTTAATCAAAATCAAACTTTTTCTATTTGGGTCAGAGCTATCTCAGCAGGAGTATCTCGACCAAAAAGATTTATAACGAGCCGTACTGTTCCTTTTTCAGGAAATATCTCATCAATTACTCCAGTTTGTTCAGCAAATGGCCCAGCTGTAACTCTAACAACTTGACCCTTCTCAAATTCTACCCTAATTACGGGCTTATCCGATTTTGCATACATCATAATTTTTTCAACTTCTTCTGGGCTAAGTGGTAAGGGCTTCTTTTTACTACTTATAAAACCAGTTACTCCTGGAGTAGTTCTAACAAGATTCCATGTAGCATCATCAAGATCCATCTCTACTAAAACATAGCCAGGAAACACCTTTTTTGAACTTTCTTTCTTTTGATGGCCTATCATTTTAACTTCCTTCTCTACAGGTATTAAAACTCTTGTTATTTTGTCTTCAAGGCCTTCTCTTTGCGCTCTGACTAATATTGCCTCTTCAACTCTTTTCTCATAATTAGAAAGAGTTGTAATTACGTACCATTTCAAATTTGGATTAGCCTTTGTCATGAAGATGTCCAGTGACCAAATGTCGAGATCAAGAAATTAAAAATAGCAGTAAAAATGGCGTCAATAGTACCTACAAAAACGGCAATAATTAGACTAAAGGCCAAGACGACTCCAGTAGCGGAAATCACCGTTCTCCTATCAGGCCAACTTACTTTCCTGGCTTCAACTTTAACTTCTGAATAAAAGGACCTAATTTTTTCCTTCACATCACTAAAAGATAACAAATTACACCTCCAAGAGGTATTAAGAAATTAAACAAGCTTTATGCTCCCACAACTGGCGATGTGGTCACGCAAAAATGGCAGGCCAGGCAGGACTTGAACCTGCAGCCCCCGGTTTTGGAGACCGGTGCTCTGCCATTGAGCTACTGGCCTAAAACAAAAGCATTATAATACTATTTTGTTTCTTTGTGAACAGTTACTTTGTTACACCTTGGACAATATTTCTTCAATTGCAAACGATCTGGATCATTAATCCTATTTTTCTGAGTATGATAATTTCTCTCTTTACACTCCTGACATGCTAAAGTTATTCTTATTCTTTTTTCCTTTGCACCGGCCTTAGCCATATCAAAACCTCCATTTGTATTTCATAGACGGTTAATTTTATAATATTAATAAAAAACTGTCAAATTTTATTTGTTAATGTGTTAACGGACAGTGATATTGTCACCCCTTAAGAAGACAGTAATAATGTCACTATGATGGGAGAGATATTTTTGAGTGTTAAGGAATCACGCAGAGTTTTTGTAATTGAACAAGCAATTGAAGGCAATATCACTAATAGACAGGCAGCTGAAGTTTTAGGCTTAAGTAAACGTCAAATTATTCGTTTGAAGGAGAGGGTGAAAACAGAAGGCGTTACTGGTCTGGTTCACAAAAATAGAGGCAGAGAATCAAAACAGAGAATACCTAAAGAAACTAGAGAAAGGATTGTTAAATTAGCTCAGGATAGTCTTCACAATGCCAGTTGTCAGCAAATAGCTGAAATACTTGAAGAGTTTTATAACATAGATGTTTCATCCAAGACAGTAAATCGTATCTTAAAGAAAAATAATATTCCATTAAGTCATACGCACAGGTCATCTAAGCTTAAGAGGTCACGTAAACGTTTACCTCAGGAAGGTCTACTTTCTCAAATAGACGCCAGTCCTTTTGAATGGCTTGAAGATAGAGGACCAATGCTTTCTTTGCACGGTTCTATTGATGATGCTACTAGTAAGGTTCAGGGATTACATTTTGAACTTCATGAATGTCTTTTTGGTTACTTAAAACTTATTCAACAAGTAGCACAGAACTTTGGAATACCTAAAAGCATATACAGTGATCGTCATACCATTTTCTTTTCACCTAAAGAGGATAAGTTATCAATTTCAGAAGAATTATCTGGGCAAACTGTTCCCTTAACTCAGTTTGGCAGAGCTATTTCAGAATTAGGGATTAGACATATACCCGCTCGTTCTCCACAGGCCAAAGGACGTATTGAACGTCTTTGGGGCACATTACAAAAGAGACTAACAATTGAACTGCGTATGGCAGGTATATCTACTATTGAAGCAGCAAATGAATTTCTACCAGACTTTATTAAAAGGTTTAATCAAAGGTTCGCTGTTGTTCCAGATAACCCCAAGTTAACTTATAGCCCTTGCCCTTCATTAGACAAACTAGAAGAGATTCTATCATGGCATCAAGAACGCAAGGCATCTCACGGCTCTTATATATCTTACCTGGGTCATATTTATCAATTAGTAGATTCTAATGGCAAGGTAATACCTTTAACTCCTAAAAGTACAGTAAAAGTTCTAACTCATCTAGATGGATCATTCAGCGCATTATACGCTGATAAATATTACTTACTACAAGAATTACTCATACCACCTAAAGAAAAAGTAAAGAATGGCTCTAAAAACACTTCAACCAAAAAACCTTATATACCTGCTGCAGACCACCCCTGGCGTCATATGGTTATCAACAAGTTTAAAAGACCTAATTCAAATTCTAATTCAAGTTCTAATTCAAATTCAAATAGCAATGACAATTCATCATTAGTTGATGAAAGAGGGGTGACAAAATCAGTGTCTCATTAATTTACTTTTGTAGTGACAAAATCAGTGTCCCTTGACAATTTTATTTGTTAATGTATGTTAACGGACGCTGATTTCACCCCTTAAGAAGACGCTAATTTTGTCACTATGATGGGAGAGATATTTTAAGAAAATCCCTTCAGACTGTTTAAATAGTTCTGAAGGGATATTGTTCTCTTAGAAGTTCACGTCTAGCTGAATATAATACCTTTGGTCTTTATCGATCTGATCTGGGTTAAAGGTATAGTAGTAGTTATTTAAAGAGTCAGTAGCATAAGGTTTTTTGCCCTTGAAGTAATCGTAGTTTAGAGTAAGCGTTGCATTATTTGCAACTGGCAGAGTGTAGTAAACGTTGTAATAATCTTTGTACTCTGTAGAGACCATCGTATTTAAGTTAAAAGGATTAAACCATTTGTTATTCCCAAACCAGAAATCCCCTGTAAGAGAACCTACTGGTAGAGGAATAGTAGCTCCAACTCTCCATGCACCGCCATTTACAGAATGCGTGCCTGTAAAAATTTGATTAGAAGCAAGAATTGGCATATCAGTAGACGTACCGTTATATCCAGCCCACATACTCACGTTGTATATATTCCAACTGCCTATCAACGCCCACCAGTCGTATTTTCCATACATGCCATTTAAAGAAGTATTGAAATATGAGAACTTATTTACGTTTCCATAATCTGCTTCTAAACCAAGGGTATTAAATAATTTTGTACTAAGATTAAGTACGTATACATCCTTATCCTTTAATCCATTTGCTTCATCAGATGAAGTTACAAGGCCGCCATCAAACATCTTTACCCACGCAGCAGAAACTGAAGTTGATGGGAGCATGTTGCTAAGATCGAATATTACCATTCCACCTTCTGTGCCAGTATCCATAAAAAGATTGTTGTAATAAGCTCCAGAATCCATAGTAGGAAGTCTGCCAAGAACAAAGGTCACAGGATATGGGTTAAGAGTCCATGTGATATATGATCTTTCCACATACAAGGTGTTGTTGTCATCATTGTATCCTGTAAGGGATGCATACAAAGGATTGTTATTTGAAGAGCCGTCTGAATTAACTCCCGCATTCTTCTCCATTGTAAGTCTTGCATTAAATGATATGTTGTCTGCTACTGGAGCAGAAACGTTTAATCTGATCCTATACTGCATGAATGTGTTGTCCTTTTGCTGAGAGAGTCCAGGATCCTGACTTAACATCGCAGGTAAAGTATCTCCAACAATAAATCCATTGCTGGAGGAACCTTCTGTATTAATAAATACATTTGTTCCAGAGGTAGACATTGCATAAAAAGTTCTCTTCTCGCTCCCAAACCTAAACCTTGCATCCCCTGTGAAGTTTACGGTATCAAGAGCTGCTTTTTTCTCAAGCGCTGCAACTCTGACGTTTAGCGATGCTAGTTCTGACTTAAACTCCTGAGCTAGTTTCATAAGAGTTGCTATGTCGTTAGCGTTTAGCTCTATCTTTTGATCCTGTGCATTTTGACCCTTTTCATACATATCGAGCATTCTTGCAACTACCATTGCCATCTCATAACGGGTGGCAAGTCTTTCACCTCTGAAAGTGCCATCTCCATACCCTATAACCAGTCCTTTTGCCGATAAATCTTGCACTGCCTTGTATGCCCAAGAATTAGCTGGCACGTCTGAAAACGGTCCTGCAAAAGCAAAAGAAACAAAGTAAACAGAAACAAAGAAAGAACAAAAGATTACAAAGATTTTTTTCATTATTAACCCCCTATTTCCATATTAATGAAAACATTTGATAAATTAAAGTTGCAGTAAGCCATCCAATAAGTAGACTATAAAGGATACTAAAAGCAGTCCATTTTAATGAATTTGTTTCTCTATAGATTACGCCAATTGTTGCAAGACATGGAATGTAAAGTAGACTCATTACCATAAATGTATATGCGCTCAAAGGAGTCATAAGTTGTGTTAAAGAGTTCGAAAGATTTTCTTCGCCACCAAACAGTGTTCCCATAGTGCCAACAACTGTTTCTTTTGCCAGAAGCCCAAAGATAAGAGCTACTGCAGCCTGCCAAAATCCAAAACCAGCTGGCACTAAAATTGGTGCAAAAAATTTTCCCAACATTCCTACTAAGGATTCTTCACTACCATAATCAACACCAAATGGAAGACTTGACAACAACCACACCAGTAAAACACCAAGCAATATGATAGTACCAGCTTTTTTCAGAAATTCTTTTGTTCTCTCCCATGTATGTACTGACACAGCTTTAAAAGTAGGCATCCTATAAACAGGAAGTTCCATAATTAAAAACGATACTTTACCTTTAAGTTTTGGAATTGTACTTCTAAATAATTTTGCACTAAATATTGCAACAAAAATACCCAGGATATAAAGTGAAAATATGATCAGTTCAGGATGATTATTATTAAAAAAAATTCCAGTTAACAACACATAAATAGGCAAACGTGCAGTACAAGACATAAATGGATTTATAAGTATTGTTAAAATTCTATCTCTTTCATCTGCAATTGTACGGGTTGCCATAATTGCTGGCACATTACAGCCAAAACCCAGTATTAAAGGTATAAAAGCTCTCCCTGGAAGGCCAATGCTATGCATCAATTTATCCATAACAAAAGCAGCTCTTGCCATATAACCTACATCTTCCAGAAAAGATAAAAATAGGAACAAAATTAATATATTTGGCAAAAAAGCTACTACTGTACCTACACCCCCAATTAAACCATCCTTAATAAACGATTGTAAAATTGGATTCTGAATATAAATGGATAAAAAATCTCCAAACCAATCAAAAAACTGGTTAATATAACCTGTAAAAAAACCTCCAAGTGTAAATGTAGCTTTAAATACAATTAGCATCACAATTGCAAAAATAGGTAATCCTAAATACCTATTCGTAACAATTTTATCTACTTTATCTGAAAATGTTAACCTATCTTCTATACTAACCAAATTTTTTGTTGAACTTTTAATAACCCCCTCTATAAGAGCGTATCTTTTTTCAATTATCTCTGTTTCTAAGTCTGAATAAATTCCTTCCAACTTATTCACTTCTAATAAAGCGCTTTCAACAATATTCTCCTTTTTCAGTCGTTTCAATTCTTCTGAGATAACCGAATCTTGCTCCAAAAGCTTTATAGCTAAAAAACGCTTATTATAAGATAATTCTGTACTGTTTAACAAGCTTTCAATCCTCTTTATTGAAGATTCAATATCTTTACCATAGTTAACAAAAAACTCGCCCTGATCCTTATGGAATTCTTCATAAATAGCTTTTTTGAGTTCATCAATTCCTATTTTTTTTGTAGCAGAGGTCTTCACAATTCGAGTTTTTAAACTTTCTGAAAGTTTTGATTCATCAAATTCAATTTTATTTTCCACAAGGTCTATCATATTAAGCACTAAAAGAGTTTTAGCGCCAAGTTCTTTTAGCAATACAAAGAGATATAAGTTTCTTACTAAATTCGTGGAATCTACTATACATACAACTAGATCTGGTTTTTCTCTAACTATATAATCCCTTGCTATACGTTCATCAATTGAAGATGCAGTTAAGCTATAAATACCAGGCAAATCAACCACGTTTATTTTAGTATCGTTATAAACAAACTTACCTTCTTTTTTTTCAACAGTAACGCCTGGCCAATTACCTACATGAGCATTAGCACCTGTAAGCTCGTTAAAAATTGCTGACTTTCCAACATTTGGGTTACCAATTAAAGCGATTGTAAATTCTCTCATACAACCTCCTTTATTAATATCTTTGAAGCAAAGCCTTTGCACATGGTATATCTTGAACTATTAATTGCAACAATCAATGGCCCATTTGAGTTAGATAATAACTTCACTTTTGATCCCGGTATAAAACCCATTTCTAGTAATTTTGCCCGTAGACCACAACCACCTCTTATCCCAATAATTTCATACTCCGAATTTTCCTTAGCTAAAACAAGTGGTATAACCCTATCATTCAACAATTATTTTTTCCGCCTCATCTTTCCTAAGAGTTAAATGATACCCAAGCAAAGTCACTTCAATAGGATTTCCAAGAGGTGCAACCTTTTCTACCTTTATCACTGTACCAGGTGTAGTTCCCATAGAAAGTAGCTTACTTTTTATGGGTGAATCTTCAATTCTTACAATCTTAACTGTTTTACCTGTGTCTATTTGATCTAATCTCATATAAATCTCCTTTTCTGAAAAATTTTCAAATTGTTCTTTGATATGAGGATTTTTAGAAAAAAAATCTGTAAGTTTCACTAAACCTTCATAAGCTTCATTTGATAAATCATGTTCAAGTTTGTGCGCATCATTAATTGCTATATTTGTTGGTATGCCCAATGTAAAAGTTAAAAATTTCAATATATATTTTTTTCGTTCTAGCAAACTTTTTGCTAGCTCAATACCATAGTCTGTCAACATCACATAACCATATTTTTCATGTTTGATTATCTTTTTTTCCACAAGTGTTTTAATAGCACTTACAACAGTAGGTAAAGTCACATTTCGCGATTGTGCAATATCTTTAATACGCGCTACGGCATTATTTGATGTCTGTTCAAAAATATCAAGTAAATAATCTTCTTGCGTTTCACTTAAATAGGTCATTTTTAACCTCCTTTCACAAAAAAATTTTTATTACAAATCTTACAAATTGAACACTTACTTAAACTTAGATCTATATAATGCACTTTGTTTTCATTAGTAAGATTGAATATCGCCTGTAATAAATCATCTCGCTGTAAATTAGTTTTTTTCAATATTTCATCAAATGTAAGTCCTTTATCTTTATATAAAAGATGTAATATATATTCTTTCATTCATTAAAACCTCCTAAGTTAGAGCTATCTAACTTTATAAGTATATTAAAACTTTTAGCATCTGTCAATCCTACGAATTGCTTCATCAAAAATCTAAACGAAATACAATCGTTGCCTCAAATAAAAAATCTAAATGAAAATAATAAGCCTCTTAGAATAGTAGTTACTATAACTCTGGAGGCTAGAAATGGGGTTAACGATGAAGGAAGAAAAGCAGTGGTGAGTGAAATTGCAAAAAGATATAAAAAAGCAAGCAAGAAACAAAAAGGACATAATTTTAGATGAGCTAATAGCTTTGACTGGATACAATCGTAGTTATGCATCTTTTCTTTTAAGCAGTCATGAGAAGATAGTAAGGATGAATAACAGAGTTTTAAAAGTAGATTTAACGATGAAGAAAAAGAAAAAGAAAAGCAAATATTATGATGATGATGTAAAAAAGGCGTTAATTAAGGTATGGGACGTTTTAGATTGTCCATGTGGCAAAAGGTTAAAACCTGTTCTTCCTGAAATAATATATAAACTTAAAGAGTTTAAAGAAATACAAATTGAAAGGGATGTAGAAGAAAAACTCTTTAAGATAAGCGCATCTACTATAGACAGAATACTTTCAGAATACAAAAGAATGAATAAACCAAAGGGAAAGACATATACAAAACCAGGCAGCCTTCTTAAAAAGCCAGATCCCTATAAGGACATTTTCAGAATGGGACGAAAGTATACCTGGATATTTAGAAATAGACCTTGTAGGTCATGAAGGAGGAGATCTAAGAGGAGAATTTATCCAAACTCTAACTGCAGTTGACATTTGCACCGGTTGGATAGAAATAGATGCTTTAAGAAATAAAGCTCAAAGGTGGGTTTTTGAATCAATAGATGAAATAAAGAAACGCTTGCCTTTTAAACTCTTTGGAATTGATTCTGATAATGGAGCAGAGTTTATAAATCATCAACTTCATCGTTATTGTGTTGAAAATAATATAACGTTCACAAGGTCAAGAAAATATAGAAAAAACGATAACTGCTATGTTGAACAGAAAAACTACTCTGTAGTAAGAAAATATGTTGGTTATTTTAGATATGATAGAGAAGTTGAGCTAATGACTTTAAAAAGGCTTTATGAAAGCCTAAGGCTATATATAAACTTTTTTCAGCCTATAATGAAACAAATCTCAAAAGAAAGAATTGGAAGTAAAGTTACAAAAAAATACGATAAAGCAAGAACTCCTTATCAAAGAATATTAGAAAATCCTGGTGTAGAAAAAATAGATAAAGAAAAGCTAATAGAACAGTATACAAAATTAAATCCAGCTGAACTTCAAAGAGAAATAGTAAAACTTCAAAAAAAATTACTAGAAGATATATCCATAAAGGAAGAAGTAAGAAACTCTATTAAAAAAATTAGCAAAAACAAAGATAAAATATGTTATGGTTATGTTTAGAATTTTAAGTGAGGCAACGAATACAACTTCCTTTAGGTTTTTAAATGAGGCAACACGTAATTCGAGTTGCTTTTATTAACGGACGCTAATTTTGTCACTATGATGGGAGAGTTTTTTGAGCGTTAAAGAATCACACAAAGTTTTTGTAATTGAACAAGCAATAGAAGGAAATATTACTAATAGGCAGGCAGCTGAAGTTTTAGGCTTAAGTAAACGTCAAATTATTCGTTTAAAGAAGGGGACAAAAACAGAAGGCACTGCCGGTCTGGCTCACAAAAAGGGGGGCAGAGAATCAAAATAAACAATACATAAAAAAGGGGACAAAATTAATATTTTTTGAAAATTTTATTTGTTAAAAACACATCTTATCCCCTCAAAATTCCTACATTTGCTACAAGAAATACACGAAACCTTTTCTTGTCCACTTTTAAGCCTTATAACCAAATCAGGCTCTCTGATGAATGGCCTACTTAGGGAAATAAAGTCAGCAAAGCCTTTTCCAATAATTTCGTTCATCAAAGAAAGAGATCTAATGCCTCCTACCACACTGAGTGCAGTATTAGTATTTTTTCTTACAACTTTTGCTCTTTCCAAAAAATACCCTTCATCTTCAATCTTTAAGATATTCAACCTATCAATTGGGTTTTCTTTTGAGCCAACAGCTCCACCGCTTATCTCAATCAAGTCTACTCCGTGCTCCTCAAGAAGAGTAGCAACACCTACTAGTTCTTCCGTACTTATGTTTCCTTCTCCAGTCCCCCCTGTGGAATTTAGTTTTACAAAAATTGGGTAATCCTCGCCAAGAGCCTTTCTAATAGAGTCAATTAATTTAAGAGCAATTTTTGATCTGTTTGCTATACTTTTGCCAAATTCATCTTCTCTTTTATTTGAATCAGAAAAGAGCGTCCTACACAAAAAATATCCATGAGCCATATGAACACAAACTGCATCTGCTCCAGAAAGTCTTACTCTCACGGCTGCTTTAGTAAAGGCTTCAACCAAAGTATTGATATCCTCTTTATCCATAGTATTGTGATCAATTGGATCCAGATTATTTGTAAAATCTTTATTCGTCTGGAGACCTGCATGCGAAATCTGAATTGCAAAAAGTGAGTTGTTTTCGTGTATTACATCAGCCAACTTTTTATATCCCTCAATAAATCTATCATCGTCTATTCTATTTTGCTTTAACCCAGCTCTTCCACGGGGAAATTCAACACAAGAATGACCAGAAACTATTAACCCAACCTCTCCTTTTGCAAGTTCTTTAAACATGTTCAATTGTCTTTCCGATATTGAACCGTCTTCATTGCCCATCCAATCGTGTGTAGCAGATCTTATAAAACGATTCCTAAAGTTTAAACTTTTAATCTTAAATGGAGAAAAAACGTCCATCAAACTTACCCCCTAAACAATATTTTATTTATTATATTACTTTTTAATTTAATAAAAAAAGCCTGCTACTTGCAGGCTTTTTTTGAGGCTCAAACTGAGCCTTTAGTTAAAATCCTCAACCACCGCTAAAGCAGCTCCCTGAGTCAGATCCATCATCGGAGCTGCTCGTATTAGACCAGTGATTAACCCTATAAACCTTTCTAACGTTTTCTGAATTGCAGTTTGGACATACTACTTTTCTTCCATCAGCAGAGGATGGCAGGTATATGTCGAAGTCCGCACCACAATCCTTACAAAAATACTCAAATATCGGCATTTAAACACCCCTAACTATTTATATATTTATCATTAATTATATACTCAAAGTTTAATTTTTTCAACATTTCCTCGCCATATAAATACTCTACAAACTGAAAGGCAGATCGTCCTGTAAAGCTCCCACCCATTTGAACCCACTCAAGTGCCCTTTGGCTTAATATTTCTTCATCAATCTCTAAACCCCTAAGATTTACATAATTTTTAACGATGTTTAAATATTGTTCTTTGCTAAAAGGAGAAAAAGAAAGTCTAATCCCGAATCTTTCTACAAGAGAAATAGTCTCCCTATAAGCATCGTTTGCAAATTTCTCATTTGTATCTTCTTCTTTTGTCAGATGTCTTCTGTTTGACGTAGCATAAACCAAAATATTAGAAGGTCTTTCTTCAATATCCCCATCAAGCAATGCCTTTAAAACCATCCATGAATCCTCACCTATAGAAAACGAAAGATCATCGAAAAAGAGTATAAAGCGATAGTCTTCATCTCTTAGCAACCCATAAAGATTTGACAAATCGTTTATCTGAGATTTATAAATTTGAATAATTCTTAAACCATCGGAAAAAAATTTGCCAAGCATGGCTTTAACCAAACTTGATTTGCCAGTTCCTCTCTCTCCCCAAAGCAAAACATCGCTAGCAGGCAATCTTTTTACAAATTTAAAAGTATTTTTTAACAAAGTTTTAATTTGTTCATCAATACCCAAAAATTTATTTAAGTCATAAAAACTCACGTTGTGTATAGGCATCAATTTCTCGTCCTTGAATCTAAAAGCAGCTATTTCCTTTAAATCTTCTTTAAATGACATAAAAAACCTCCTAATTTAATAAAAAACCCAACTATTTGTTAGGTTTTAAAAACTAAAGTAATTTTTTATTTTAAAGTATATAACTTATAATATAAGATGTTAATTTAAAGTTAAGACTTAATTTTTACAAAAATATTATAAACTATAAAAAATGCACTATGGAGGAAATATGGAAAATTTAATTAAAGCAATGCTAAACCCTTCTTTCTACCCACACGAAGCAGATGTAAAACTTATTGAAACTCATATATCCTGCGTTTTTTTGACTGGAAAATATGCTTATAAAATAAAAAAACCTGTCAACTTTGGTTTTTTAGATTTTTCTACTCTTGAGAATAGAAAAAGATTTTGTGAACAAGAAATCATATTAAACTCAAGAATAAGCCCAAGTTTGTATTTGGGAATTTTACCCATCAGTTTAATAAATAACTCCTATATTCTAAATTCAACTGAAAACACAGTTGAATACTGCATTAAAATGGTGGAACTACCTCAAGATTCTCTAATGTCAAATTTGTTAATTAAGGATAGGGTATCAGTAGAAGATATTAAAAGAGTTGCCGAAAAAGTCGTATATTTTCACTCAATAGCCAATAAGATTAAGGATACTCAATTTGTGAACTCTATTAGATACAATTTAGAAGAAAACTTTAGACAGACTGAAAACATTGTAAACTGGTTAATTTCAAAACACAATTTTAATCTAATAAAAGATAATTCGCTTTATTTTTTTGATTCTCATAAATCTGATTTTTTAAAAAGAATGGAAAACGATTTGTTTGTTGATGGACATGGGGACCTACATTCGAAAAATATTTCTATCATGCCAGATGACATATATATATTCGACTGCATCGAGTTTAATGAAAGATTTAGAATTCAGGACGTCGCTTCTGAAATTTCATTTCTTTCAATGGACCTAGACTTTAACAACAAAAGCGATCTCTCATTAGCATACATAAATTCTTATCAGAAACTAAGTAATAAAAACATAACTTCCTACTTAAACTTTTTTAAATCCTACCTTGCTTATGTAAGGGGGAAAGTTCTATCGTTCTCTTTTTTAAGCGAACAGACAAATAAAGGCCTTGAAAGAACAATTAGAAGATATTTTAGACTTTCTGCAAAATATTTTGATAGCGCTTTGCCAACAATATTCGTTATTTGTGGCCTTTCTGGTACTGGAAAGAGCGCACTTGCTAAAAGGTTAAGCGCTAAAGCAAATATTAAGAGACTCTCTTCAGATGAGATAAGAAAGGATTTAGCAGGAATCCCGAAACACGAAAGCGCAAAAGCTGATTATAATCAGGGGATTTATTCCCCAGAATTTACAGAAAAAGTCTATAATAAAATATTTGATCTGACAAGTGAAGAAATTAAGTCAAATAGATCTGTAATTATTGACGCCACCTTTAATTCAGATACCTATCGCAAAATGATCTTAGATTTACAAGAAAACTTAGAAGTCGATTTGATTTTAATTGAAAGAGAAGCCGATTTTGAGGTAGTTAAAGAAAGGTTAACTAAAAGAGCTTTAAAGAGAAACACATCAAGCGATGCTGATCTAGCAATTTACAAAAGGCAACTATTAGAATATAAGCCATGGAATGTATCCAAAGGCGTTACATATGAAAAAATAGGTAATGTAAAAGATTTAGATATTCTTTGTGATGAATTAGTAAAAGAATACCTTCTCTTTGATTTTTCTGAAAAAAATATATAAATCAAAAAATCAAAGAGTATTACTCTTTGAAAGCAACTAGATATTAAATTAATAAAACTAATCTTCCGAATAATCTTCCTCCCACGTCATTGTGGTATGCGTATAGGTATCCTCATCCTTTACGCCTCGTTGAACTTCTGTAATGTGAGCATGTCTAACTCGAAAAGCCTGCAAAATAAATTCAACAGCTTTTTCAGGTTGCGCTTTCTCACCACAAGTATATACATCTAGTGCCGCATAACCATTTTCAGGCCAGGTATGTACCGAAATATGTGACTCGGATACTACTACAACACCACTGGTCCCTGACGGAAAGAACTTGTAAAAATGAACAGCCTTTACGTCCATATTCGCAACCTTAGCAGCCGCCAAAAAAATTTCTCTTGCTCTTACTGGATCCCCTATAATAGCAGGGTCACATCCAGAAGCTTCAACAATGTAATGCATTCCTATTGCTTCCAATTCTTTACCTCCTAAATCAAATCACAAGAAGTGATTATATCACATTATAAAAAAAATAGTTTAATCTATACTATTGCAAATAAGTCTATAAGTTAGATAAGAGATCAAAGCGCCAAAAGCCATAGGCACAAAAACTGCGCTTGAAACAATATTCGAATTATTAAATTCTTTTTTTGGGGTTTCTTTAGAAAAGACAACGTCTATTCCAGAAACAATTCCAAAACTCTTAAGCCTCTTCCTAAGGATTCTAGCAATAGAACAATTTGAAGTTTTTGAGAGATCTGCATAGGTTACCATTGTGGGATCTATTCTGTTTCCCGCTCCTGCACTAACCACAATGTTAGACTTTTTATAAAAATGTCCGATTAATAGTATTTTTGCTTCTAAGTCATCTATAGCATCAATGATTACATTTGGTTCAAATTTTTCAATCTCAAGGATAGCATCTTGAACTTTATTCTTCGAAACAAGAACGTCACAGTCGCTTATTAGTTTCAATCTATCAATTGCTTCTTCAACCTTTAATTTACCAATATTGTTAAAGTTCGACAAAATTTGCCTGTTTAGATTTGTTATCTCAAACCTATCATCATCAACCAGAAAGAAGCTTCCAACACCCAATCTTGCAAGAGCTTCTAACACAAACCCCCCAACCCCTCCAAGACCACAGATTACAATTCTTGATTTTCTTATCTTCTCAATACAATCTTCACCCAAAAGTAGTAAATTTCTGTGAAGTCTTAATTAAATCACGCCCTCTGCGCTAAATTCATTTAAATGACAGATAAGGTTTATCGACAATAATTTAAATTCTCCATCGTATTCAAGAACGTTTATGCCAGCATTTGCGAGTTTGAATTTCCAAAAGAAATCATAAGGGAGAGAAAATATGTCCATCAAAATAACTCTTATTACTACGTCATGCGTAACAAAAGCTATATCTCTTTCTCTATATTTATTTACCCATTCCCTGAAAGCACTGGTAGCTCTCAAGGACACATCGTGTAAACCTTCGCCTTCAGGCATTTTTGCCTCATAAGGCTTTAATTTCCAAAAATTATAAATTTCTTTAAACTCTTCTTTTACTTCAGCTACAACTTTCCCTTCCCATAAACCATGTGATATCTCTAAAAATCTATCATCATAAAAAACCTTTAATTTCTTTGGATAAAATTCAACAATAGAATCCGCCGTTTCTTTTGTCCTGCTTAACGGAGAGGAAACTATTATATCTAAAGGCAAATTAGAAAAATACATCCCAAGCTTTTTTACTTGTTCTATACCTTTTTCAGAAAGGGGTATGTCTTTTACTCCTTGATATCTACTTTCCTTATTCCATTTTGTCTCGCCGTGTCTAATTAAATATATTTTCATGAAAGGAAAATTGACCTAAGTTCTTCAATATCCCCTCCGCTTATTAATTCCCTAAGCACATCATCGTTTACCTCAGAATCAACGCTTAAAATCATTACAGCTAAACCACTGGTCAAATTTCTTCCAAGTTGCATTCCTGCAATGTTAATGTTGTTCTTTCCTAAAATTGTCCCAAATCGTCCTATTATGCCAGGCTTATCCCTATGTCTGGACACCAAAAGATAGCCTTCGGGGAAGGCATCAACTCGATAAGAATCTATTTCTATTATTCTTGGTTTTTGATCAGACAGTATCGTTCCAGAAACCGATCTAACTCCCGAATCAGTCAAAACTCTAACTGTAATCAAGCTCTTAAAGTCCACATCCTGTGACTCTTTTATCTCTGTATACTTGATTCCAAGTTCATTTGCAAGTGATAGTGCATTAACAAAGCTAACATAATTACCTTTTATTTTTATTAGATAACCTTTAAGAACGCTAATTGACACCGAATTAACATTTTTCTTAGCAATATCTCCATAATATACAATTTCAATTTTATTTACTCTTTCAGAAACCAAATCTTTTATAAATTTCCCTAGTCGTTCTGCCAAATCAATCCATGGCAAAAGATCATCAGAAACCCCTCTAAAAGCTGGCAAATTAACCGCACCATGAGGAATCCTTCCATCGAAAAAAGCAATAATCTGATCTACTACGTCAAGTATAACGTTCACTTGAGCTTCTTTTGTAGCAGCACCTATATGTGGAGTCAAAACGGTATTTTTTATAGAAATATATGGATTATCCGCTGAGATAGGTTCAGTTTCAAAAACATCAGAAGCAGCACCTGCTAGATGGCCCGACTTAAGGGCGTCAGCAACAGCAACTTCATCAACAACTCCACCTCTAGCAGCATTAATAATATAAGACCCTTTTTTCATTAGATTAATTCTTTCTTTGCTAACTAGGTGATATGTCTCTTTTGTTTTTGGAACATGTATAGTTATAATATCAGCCTCCTTAAAAACTTCATCAAGAGGCATAAGTGTAATGCCCATTTCCTTTGCCCTATCAAGAGTTACATACGGATCGTATCCTATAACTTTCATCCCGAATGCTTTAGCATATTTTGCGACGTTGCTTCCAACTTTTCCTAGACCAATAATTCCAATTGTTTTCCTGTAAAGCTCATGCCCAGTAAATTTATTCCTCTTCCACTCAAGATTTCTGACAGATCTATCTGCCTGAGGAATATTCCTAAGTAGAGAAATTATCAAACCAAAAGTATGTTCGGCAGCTGAAATGATGTTACCTTCGGGAGAATTAACTACAACTATGCCATATTTCGTCGCAGCTTCAACGTTTATATTATCAACTCCAACGCCAGCTCTACCTATTATTTTAAGATTTTTGGCATTAGAAAGAATCTTTTCAGTAATTCTTGTCGATGATCTTATAATAATAGCGTTATAGTCTACTATAGTCTCAGTAAGCTCATCTTCTGAAAGACCAGTTTTAATGTCTACCTGAAAACCTGCAGATTCCAACCTCCTTATACCAAGTTGTGAAACTTCATCAGCTACCAATATCTTTTCGTTCATTTACATATTCTCCTCAAAAACTTTCTGTGCCGCCTTAACTGATGCGCCCTTTTCAAATTTATATCCTAACTTATCAAGTGTTAATTCCAGGGCTGCAAAGGTCGAAAATATTTCTGTAGCTCCTATAAAACCTAAATGACCAATCCTAAATATTTTGCCTTTAAACTGCGATTGACCACCCGCAAGAACTATACCAAAATCCTTTCTCATTGTATTAATAATATCTTGAGGACTAATTCCTTCAGGAGAAAAAACTCCCGTAACAACAGGACTTGCACAACTGTCATCCGACACAAGTTTCAGACCAAGGGCCTTTACTGCACTTCTCACTGAATCTCTTAAAACAATATGTCTTTTCTGGAAGTTATCAAGACCCTCTTCAAAAATCATCTTTATAGACTCTTCAAGTGAAAAGTAAAGCGAAATAGGCGCGGTAAAAGGAGGTTGTCCCTTTTTATATGATTCATGATATTTTCTAACATCAAAATAAAATCTTGGTAAGTTAGCATTATTTGCTCTATTAAGAGCTTCTTTAGATACTCCAAGAAGGCTAATTCCAGGAGGACAACCAAAAGCCTTTTGAGAAGCTGCAGCTACTACATCTACCTTCCACTTGTCCATCTCAAAGGGTGCTGCAACCATGCCACTAATTGAATCTACTACAAACAGAGCCCCATGTTCTTTTATGATTGGAGAAAGCTTTTCAAGATCATTTAATATAGCCGTTGAAGTTTCGTTGTGCTGAACCAAAACTCCTTTATATGTGCCCTTTGGATATTTTGATAGGTGATCCTTTACCTTTTCAGGATCTGCATATTGACCCCACACAAATTCCAAAGCATCTACATTTAAGCCATATGCGTTTGCAATTTGAACAAAGCGTTGACCAAAATTGCCATTAACCAAAACCAAAACCCTATCATCTCTGTTGAAAAAGTTAGAAACACAAGCCTCCATAGCGCCAGTTCCAACAGAAGCAAAGATATAAACTTCCCCTTCATCAGTTTTAAAAATCTTTTTCAAACCATCAACACAATATTCGTGAATTTTTTGAAAGATCGGCCCTCTGTGATTTATCATTGGCCTTGAGTTTACTCTTAAAATTCGAGGTGGAACAGTAATTGGTCCTGGAATCATTAACATATGATTGTCATTTAAGAAGCGGTCCATCTATTCCTCCCGATTATCTCTTAGAGTATTGAGGTGCTTTTCTTGCCTTCTGTAAACCATATTTTCTTCTTTCTTTCATTCTTGAATCCCTTGTCAAAAGTCCCTTAGACTTCAACAACATCTTCAGTTCTGGATTAAGAGAGAAAAGTGCCCTTGCAATTCCATGAGAAAGAGCTCCTGCCTGAGAAGAAATTCCTCCTCCAATAATCTTTGCCCTTACTTCAACTTTACCAAAAACTCCAGCTGTTATAAGTGGTTCTTCTACAATTATTTGCAAAGTTTTTCTCGGAAAGTATTCTAAGTAGTCTTTGCCATTGACTATTATCTTGCCATTATCTGTAGGATATATTCTTACTCTTGCAACAGAAGTCTTCCTTCTTCCTAATCCCCAAACAAAAGCTTGCTCCTTAAGATTCATCAACTTCCTCCTTAAATTGTTAAGTAAAAATATAATTGTCCTAGAAACATATATTTACTGCCATATTTATTTTAATTCTCAAAATTCAAAAGAACCGGCTTTTGAGCCTTTTCTTTATAATTTTCATCTTTGTAAATCTTGAGTTTGCCAAGCATAGTTCTACCAAGCGATCCCTTTGGCAACATTCCTTTTACAGCATGAAACAAAATAAACTCTGGCTTTTGAGCTCTCATTTTTTTAAGGTTAATTGATTTTAGATTTCCAAGATATTGAGAATGCCTGTAATACATTTTCTCATTCTCTTTGTTTCCAGTAACAACAATCTTACTCGCATTTATTAAAATTACATAATCTCCATTATCAAAATTCGGACAGTAGGTTGGTTTGTGTTTACCTCTTAAGATTGTTGCAACTTTACTAGCCAAACGACCTAAAGTTTGCCCCTTTGCGTCAATAAGCCACCATTTTTTATCAGAATTAGATATATTTGGGAACTCAGTTTTCATATCCTTCCTCCTAAATACATTTTAGAAAACTCATTATATTACGGACATTTTACAATGTCAACGAAAGATGGGGGCTTAAAAAAACCACATAACCCATCTTTAATTATATTTTTTTCACAAAGAGTTCCAAGCGCCTGTTCAAAATAGCTTACTCCCCAAAGATGTAACCCTTTTGGGGGAGCCTTATAAAGAACCAATCTTTTTTTTCCTTCTAAAGCCTCTTTGTAATCCTCTAAAGTTCTTTTGCCTTTCGCTACTGCCACAGCCTCACCAAACAAAAATCTTACTGTATGCCACAAAAAAGAAGGAGCTTCAATTATAAAATACAAAAAATCCTCAAAAACAACACATTTAGAGAAAGTTACAGTACCAAAATTCAATTTTCTGTCCTTAGAAACTCTTGAAAAAGACCTAAAACAAAACCTGTTAGGGATTAAATTCAATGTTGCCTTAAGATCTTCAAGAGAAATGTCTAAATTCCAAAAATACCTGTTTAGATGAGCACATATATCTTTTTTGGCACTTATAGCATAAACATATACTCTTGATTTTGCTGAAAACCTACTGTTAAAATCCGCAGGCATTAGTCTCATTTCACTAATTCTAATATCATCTGGTAGATGATAATTCAAAATATTTTGCAATTTTTCAACGTCAAATGGGCACTTCGCTAATCTAAAAGAAATAACCTGACCTATAGCATGTACTCCAGCATCTGTTCTGCCAGCAGGTACTACACAAACTCTTTCTTTAAATATCTTTTCAAGTTTTTGTTCAATTACTAATTGAACAGTTCTAGACTGATTTTGCATCTGGAATCCATGAAAGTTAGTGCCATCATAAGAAATTATAGCCGCAATATCCATCTTTAAAGAGAAAGATCGAGGCATATAGGCCCCGACCCATTAATATGTCCCTTTTCAAAATTTCCAATCTTACTAGAAAACAATTTCTAGAACCGCCATCTCAGCCCCGTCACCTTTCCTGGGACCAATTTTGACAATTCTAGTATAACCACCATTTCTTTCTCTCACAGGATTAAGCTCTTCGCTATATAAAGCCTTTACAGCATCTTTAGATTGCAAATAAGAAAAAGCCAACCTTCTATTAGCGGTATTGTCTTTTTTTGAAATAGTTATAACGCGTTCAATAATTTTCTGAGCTTCTTTAGCGCGAGCTAATGTGGTGGTAATCCTTTTGTTGATAAAAAGACTACAAGCCAAACCTTTTAATAATGCCTTTCTGTTAGAAATTGGCATATTAAGTTTTCTATGTGCTATTCTATGTCTCAAAATCGTCACCTCCATTTTCATCGCTAGATTTTAGACGATAACCCTTAGCATGTAAAATTTCTTCAAGTTCGTCTAATGATTTTTTTCCAAAACTTGGAACGTTTAGAATGTCTTCTCGAGTCTTTGAAATAAGATCCCCTAAAGTTGATATACCAGATCTTTTAAGAACGTTTGCTATTCTGGTTTGAAGGCCAATTTCTTCTATTGACTGTTCTAAATCCATTTTTGCCTGAGATCTTAAGTAAGAATCCTTTTTCGTCTCTTTATAATCAGAAACTGGCTTTTCAGAATCCAAAAAGGTACCATACTCAGCAAAAATTCTAAAATGTGATATCAGATCTTCAGCTGCAATTCTCAGGGCGTTAACAGGTTCAATAGCACCATTAGTCCAAATTTCAAATATAAGTTTATCCCAATCAGTTTCTTGACCAACACGAGTCGACTCAACAGAATAATTTACTCTTGTAATTGGCAAGAAATTGGCATCCAAAGGAATACTACCTGGAGATAACCAACGAGTATTCTCCTTCATCTTTTCAATAGAAATATATCCTTTTCCCTTTTTCACAGTTATTTCTGCTCTTAATTCGCCGTTTTCTTCCAGAGTAGCTAGATAAAGGTCTTTATTAATAATCTGTACTTCAGCGTTTGGTTGAATATCTGAAGCCTTAACTATCTTTGGCCCCTTAACATCAAGAATCAGTTTCCTTGTTTCCTCTTCAGAAATATCAGGCGAAACGACAACGACTAATTTTTTTAGATTCAAATGAAATTCCAATATGTCTTCTACCATACCAGGCAAAGTCATATATTCATGAGGCGCATCGTCAACCCTAACTGCAATAACAGCACTTCCAGGAATTGATGTAAGAAGCACTCTTCTTAATGCATTGCCTATGGTAGCACCATAACCAGGTGGTAATGGCTCTAAAACAAATTTACTATATTTACCGCCATTTTCAATTTCTAATTGTTCTTTAATTTCTAATTTATAATTTTCCTTTGACCCAAACAAAGGACTCCTCCTCTTCTATCGAGAGTAGAACTCGATAATTAGATTTTCTCTGATAGGCACATCAAGTTCTTCACGCTGAGGAAGTCTATCAAACTTGATCTCTAATTTGTCATAATCCACATAAATCCATGGGGCAGGAGTTCTCTCTTTGATAACCTCAACATATTCAGGACTAAAAAGTCCTTTACTATTTTCCCTTACAGAAATAACATCTCCTGGTTTAACACTATAAGAAGGGATGCTTACTCTACGAGAGTTAACGTTAAAGTGCCCATGAGAGATCATCTGTCTTGCCTCTTGACGACTTGAAGCGAAGCCTGATCTGTACAAAACGTTATCCAGTCTTCTTTCCAACAAAAAATAAAGGTTGTCTCCTGTAACACCACCCATTTTTTCAGCAAGTTCAACATATCTTCTAAACTGTCTTTCACCAATCAAACCATAAAAACGCTTCATCTTCTGTTTTTCCCTCAAACGCAACCCGTACTCTGAAGTCTTTGTTCTCGTGTTGATATGCATTCCTGGTGGAGTTGGACGCTTATCGAAAGAGCATTTTTCAGACAAGCATCTGTCGCCTTTTAGAAAAAGTTTCATGCCCTCTCTTCTACAAAGTCTACATACAGGGCCAGTATATCTGCTCATTATTGTTTTACCTCCTACACTCTTCTGCGTTTAGGTGGACGACACCCATTATGAGGAATAGGCGTAACATCCTTAATCATTTCAATTGAAAGGCCTGCTGCTAACAAGGAACGAATTGCAGTCTCTCTGCCTGGTCCAGGGCCCTTAACGTATACATCCACCTGTTTCATTCCATGATCCATTGCCTTTTTTGCAACTACTTCCGCAGCAAGCTGGGCAGCATAAGGTGTGCCTTTTTTAGTTCCCTTAAATCCCGCAGTTCCTCCACTGCCCCACGAAATCAAGGCGCCTTGCTTATCTGAAATTGCTATAATAGTATTATTGAAAGTTGAATGAATATGAGCTATTCCATACAATACGTTTTTCTTTTCTTTTTTCTTCACTCGGGTTTGTGTTTGAGATTTACCCTTTCTTGCCAACTCAATACCTCCTTAAAGTTAATTAAAAAATTTTTATTTCTTCTTTTTAGCACCAATCAAGCGCTTGGGTCCTTTTCTAGTTCTCGCATTTGTCCTTGTTCTCTGTCCTCTGACTGGAAGCCCTCTTCTGTGCCTTAGTCCTCTATAAGTACCAAGGTCAATTAATCTACGTATATTCTGAGCAACTTCTCTTCTTAGATCGCCTTCAACCTTATAATTTTTCTCTACTTCATCCCTTAATTTTATAATTTCATCTTCGGATAACTCTTTTATTCTCTTTTCAGGATCTACTCCGGTAGCATTAAGAATTTTAAAAGCCAGGGGCTTTCCTATACCATAAATATAAGTTAAAGCAACCCAGGCTTTCTTGTTCTCAGCTAGGTCTACTCCAGCAATTCTAGCCATCAACTAACCTCCTTATCCTTGTCGCTGTTTATGGCGAGGGTTTTCACAGATTACCCTTACTATCCCTTTACGCTTGATGATCTTACACTTTTCACATATTTTTTTTACTGATGCACGAACCTTCATATTGGCCCTCCTAATAGCAAAATTCTATTTCATTCTATAAATAATACGACCTCTCGTAAGATCGTAAGGTGATAACTCTACTTTAACGCGATCGCCAGGGACTATCTTGATAAAATTCATTCTCATTTTACCAGAAACATAAGCCAAAATTACATGGCCAGTCTCAAGTTCCACTCTAAACATTGCGTTTGGCAATGCTTCTAGTATCACTCCCTCGACTTCAATAGCCTCTTCTTTAGCCAGTTTCATCACCTCCCCATGAAGAGAGGATTACAGGTCCGTCCTTTGTTATAGCTACCATATGCTCAAAATGAGCTGAAAGGGATTTGTCCTTAGTAGTTACTGTCCAACCGTCCTTTGCCAAAGTTACCTCATAACTCCCTGCATTAATCATTGGCTCAATACAAATAGTCATACCTTCTAACAGCTTTGGCCCTTGACCATAGTTACCAAAATTTGGAACACAGGGTTCTTCGTGGACGTTCCTACCAATCCCATGACCTGAAAGCTCTCTAACAGGAGAAAATCCAAAAGCTTCAACAAATCTTTGGACAGCTGCACCAATATCCGAAACATGACCTCCAACAACAGCTTGATCAATTCCAGCATATAAAGATTTCTCTGTAACTTCTACAAGAAGCTTGGCATCAGATGAAATATTTCCTACAGGATAAGTCCTGGCACTATCTCCGCACCAACCATCCACTATAGAACCCACATCAATTTTTAAAATATCCCCTTCTTGGAGTATTCTTTTTTTGGAAGGGATACCGTGTACGACCTCATCATTTATTGAAGTACAAAGTATAGCAGGGAAAGGCTTTGCAGAAAAATTGGGTTTATAATTTTTAAAAGCGGGTATAGCCTTTTCCTTTTCAAAAAACATTTCTGCAAACTTCTCAAGTTCGTATGTAGAAATGCCAGGTTTAATTATTTCAGCAATTTCATACAAAAGCTTCCCTACCACACGGCCAGCCTTTTTCAAGGCCATTATTTCTTCATTTGATTTGATTGAAATCTTTCTATTTCTATTTAATAAGATGCTCATATTGTTTTGCCATCAACTGCGCCTGGATTTGTCTTATTGTGTCAAGCGCCACGCCTACCACAATAAGAAGAGCAGTTGCTCCTAAGCCCCTAAATGTTGTAACCTTTGTCAAAAGTTCTGATAGTGCAGGAATTAAAGCAATAAAGCCCAAAAACAAGCCTCCCAGAGTTGTAATTCTTGTCAAAACTCTGTCAAAGTACTCAGAAGTTGGCTTCCCAGGTCTAATTCCCGGAATAAAACCACCATATTTCTTCAAGTTGCTCGCCAGTTCAACAGGATTGTAAATAATTGCAGTGTAGAAAAAAGCAAAAAATATAATTAGGAAAAATTCAATAATATTGTACAAAACTGATTCAGGAGAAAAAAGAGCAGAAAGATAGATAGCAAGATTTTGTACAGATGGCACACCTCTTAAGAATCCAAAAATTGTGTTAGGAAGCATCAAAATTGATACTGCAAATATAATAGGCAAAACGCCAGCAGTATTAAGCCTTAATGGTAAATAAGAGGTTTGTCCACCATAAACTTTTCTGCCTACGACCTTTTTTGCATAGTGTATTGGAATCTTTCTTTCTGCCAACTGGATCCATACAATTGCAACAATAGCCAGACAAAAAATCGCAAACAAAGCTATAACTTGCAATATGTTTATATCTCCTATCATAAGAAGAGAAAATGTTTGTCCAAAATACATAGGCAATCTGGAAATAATGCCTATAAAAATTAAAAGCGATGCGCCATTTCCGATTCCTTTCTCTGTTATCAATTCACCCATCCACATTAGGAAAACAGAGCCAGCAGTTAAAACTATCACAGTGGTCACAATGTTGAAAAAGGTAAATACAGGAATTGCAGAAGAGAGAACGAAGCTCATAGCTACACCTTGAAGAGCAGCAAGTACAACAGTCAAATATCTTGTATATTGAGCTAAGGCCTTTCTGCCAGATTCACTCTCTTTCTGCATAGCTTGCATTCTCGGTACAATAGGAGTCAACAACTGAATGATAATTGAAGCGTTAATATATGGAGTGATGCCCATAGCAAAGATTGAAAACTTTGCAAGTGCACCACCAGCAAACAGATCAAGAAATCCCAATATACCTGTTTGTTCAATAATTCTCGAAATCATTTCGTGATTAACTCCGGGAACAGGAATATGGGTACCAAATCTAAACAAAACGATCATAAGTATTGTGAAAATTACCTTGTTTCGCAAATCCCCAAAGTTCATTGCTCCCATTAAACTGTCTATCACGATAACACCTCTACGGTTCCACCACATTTTTCAATTTTTTCTTTAGCAGAGGAACTAAATTTATGAGCCTTCACAGTCAATGGAATAGAAATTTCGCCATTGCCTAAAATTTTTATCAAAGCACCTTTTTTTACCCAGCCTTTATCTTCTAAAAATTCTGGAGTTACAATTGTACCTGGTTCTAACTTAGCAAGCCTTGAAACGTTTACAACGTCGTAAATTTTCTTGAATAATACGTTCTTAAACCCTTTCCACTTTGGAAGTCTTCTATAAATAGGAATTTGACCACCTTCAAAACCAGGCCTTACTCCGCCACCAGAACGTGAATTTTGACCGGCTTGCCCTCTTCCACATGTCCTACCATGCCCAGAACTCCTGCCTCTTCCTAGCCTTTTAGGCTCCTTTATAGCGCCAGCACTCGGTTTAAGGTTTGAGAGACTAATCATTACTAATCACTCCCTTCCTCATCTTTGAAAGGAGAATAGAGTTATTGATTTCTTGTAAACCTTTTATAGTAGCCAAGACAGTATTAAGAGCATTAGTAGAGCCAATTACCTTTGTCAAAACATCTTTATACCCGGCTAATTCAAGTATTGCACGAACAGTTGTACCAGCAATAATTCCAGTTCCAGGAACAGCAGGTCTTAATATTACACTGGAAGAACCAAATTTAGACTGAACAAAAACAGGTATAGTATCCCCTCTCATAGGGACATCTATAAGGTTTTTCTTTGCTTTTTCTACAGCCTTTCTAACTGCTGAAGGTACTTCTTGAGCCTTTCCGACTCCAACCCCAACTTTTCCTTCACCATTGCCTACTATTACAATTACTCTAAATCTTAATCTTTTACCACCAGCAACTACTCTGGCTACCCTTCTCACTTCAATAACACGCTCTTGAAGAGTAACATCTTCCAAAGGGTGTTGAGATTTATTTAGCATATTTTCCTCCTCATTAGAACTTTAATCCTGCTTCTCTTGCAGCTTCAGCAAGCATTGCAACGCGGCCATGATATTTATACCCTGCTCTATCAAAAACTACTTTATCTATTCCTTTCTCTAAAGCTCTTTTGGCAATAAGAGCACCAACCGCTTTTGATTTATCTTTCTTGCTGCCAGATAAAGAATTTCTGATCTCAGGGTCCAATGAAGATGCATGTGCAAGAGTTTTACCCTCTGTATCATCAATAATCTGTGCATAAATATGATTTAAACTCCTAAAAATAGACAATCTAGGTCTATCCTTAGTACCGAAAACCTTTTTTCTAGTTCTCTTTTGTCTTATTTTTCTGCCTTCTAATCTTGTTTTCTCTTTTATCACAATTAGCCTCCTCTACTTCTTAGTTCCAGCTTTTCCAGGTTTGAGATGCAAGACTTCACCTATATAACGGATACCCTTGCCTTTATAAGAATCAGGAGGAAGTGATTTACGTACGTTTGCAGCAATTTGACCTACAAGCTCCTTACTAATGCCCTTCACCCAGATCTTATTGTTTCCTTCAAGCTCAAATTTAATCTCTTGAGGAGGGACAAACTCCACCGGATGAGAGTGTCTCAACTGCATTACGAGCTTGTTACCCTGTAATTGTGCTCTATAACCAGTTCCTACTAATTCTAAGCCCTTCTTAAATCCCTCAGAAACGCCTGTAACCATATTTGCAATTAGAGTTCTAAAAAGCCCATGAAATGCCCTTGCTCTTTTAGAATCGCTTTTCCTTTCTACCTCAATCTTGTTATCAACGATCTTTACATCTATTTCTGGTGGTAAATTCTGGCTTAGTTCTCCTAAGGGTCCCTTTATCTTTATTAAATTTGTGTCTAATTCAACATTCACTCCTTTTGGGATCGCTATAGGTTTTTTCCCTATTCGAGACAAAATTAATCACCTACCTTATAAATAAATGAAACTAAAACTTTTAAACTCATAAATTATTCAATTTTTTACCAGACCATACACAGCAATTCTCCACCAATTCCTTCTTTTCTGGCCCTACGATCGCTCATTATGCCTTTAGGGGTCGAGAGAATTGCTAATCCAAAGCCACCTAAAACTCTTGGAATATCGTTTTTTCCTACATAAATTCTAAGTCCTGGTTTGCTAACTTTTTTTACATCTCTGATAACTCTTTTTCCGTTGATATATTTAAGTTTTACTTTTAAAATATCTTGTGGATTAGATTTAATTCTTTCGAAATCTTCAATAAAGTTTTCCTGCTTTAGGATTTGCAATATTGACTCTTTTTCCTTAGAAGCAGGAAGCGTAAAAACATCTTGTTTTGCATTATTAGCATTTTTTAACCTTATTAACATATCGGATATTGGATCAGTATGCATATAAACCTCCTTTACCAGCTCGCTTTCCTAAGACCAGGTATTACACCTTCATAAGCCATTTTTCTCAAACAAATCCTACACAAACCAAATTTACGATAATATGCATGCGGTCTCCCACACAAAAGGCAACGATTCTTTTGTCGCGAAGAATATTTTGGTGGCTTTTTCCATGTTTCTAGCAAACCTTTTCGTGCCAACTATTTCACTCCTTCTTTAAGGTAAACTTTTAATTCCAAAAAACCTTTAAAATCAGCTTTTTCTAAAAGGAAAACCAAGTGCACCCAGCAATTCTTTGGCTTCTTTATCAGTTTTTGCAGTTGTTACAATAGTAACGTTCATTCCTCTAACCTTATCAATCTTATCATATTCTATTTCAGGAAAAACAAGCTGTTCGCTTAAACCTATTGTTATATTCCCTCTTCCGTCAAAGTGATCATCAGAAAACCCTTTGAAATCTCTTATCCTTGGAAGAGCAATGTTAAAAAGTTTATCAAGAAAGTAGTACATTCTTTGCCCGCGTAAAGTCACCTTTAACCCAATAGGCATTCCCTGCCTAATTTTAAAGGCAGCAATAGATTTCTTTGCTCTTCTAATTATAGGTTTTTGACCACTAATCACTTTAAGATCTTCTGTGGCAGCATCTACTGCTTTAGCGTTTTGAACAGCTTCACCTAAACCAATATTAATAACTACCTTCACAGGCTTTGGCACTTCCATAACATTCTTATATGAAAATTTATCCTTTAAATAGGGTACTACTTTCGTATCATATAATTCTTTCAACCTTGCTTTCATAAAAACCTCCTAATCAAACACTTCATTACAATGCGAGCAGTAACGATGCTTATTGCCTTCAGAATCAATTTTATGTTTGACCCTTGTTGGTTTCTTACATTTAGGACAAATCAACATAACCTTGGAAACAAAAAGGGGAGCAGGAATTTTTTGGATACCACCACGCCCTTTTGCACTGGGTTTTGTGTGCCTTGTTACAATATTTGCTCCCTCTACAACTACCATCTTTTTATCTGGTATAGATTTGATAATTTTACCTTGTTTGCCTTTATCTTTGCCAGATATTATTAAAACGTTATCGCCCTTTATTACGCTCAATTTACTCTTTTCCACCAATTTGTTTTTCATAAAACCTCCGGAGCCAAAGATATAATTTTCATAAAGTTTTTGTCTCTTAGCTCTCTTGCTACAGGACCAAACACTCTAGTGCCTCGGGGATTTCCTTGGTTATCTATTATCACAGCAGCATTATCATCAAATCTTATTACAGAACCATCAGGTCTTTTAATCTCTTTATGAGTCCTCACAATAACAGCCTTAACAATATCAGACTTTTTAACCATACCATGAGGTTGAGCAACTTTTACCACACCAACTACTACATCTCCTACTCCAGCATATTTTCCCAAACTCTTTCCCATTATTCTTATAATCATAACCTTCTTGGCACCTGTATTATCAGCTACATTAAGTCTCGATTGAACGCAAAGCATCGTTATTTTCCTCCTTGCTCGAAACAATTTCAACGACACGCCAATGTTTTTCCTTACTAATTGGCCTACATTCCTCTATTACAACTGTATCTCCAACTTTGCAAGCATTAGTCTCATCGTGTGCTTTGAATTTAGCAAATACTTTAATGGTTTTCTTATAAAGTGGGTGTTTCTCATTTTCGATTACTTTTACTATTACAGTTTTGTCCATTTTATCTGAAATTACTTCACCTTTTAAACGTTTTTTCATTATCTGACACCTCTTTTCTTTTCGGCCAAGAGGGTTAAAATTCTTGCAATTCTTCTTTTTACGTCTTTTATTTTAGAAGTGCTAGTCAATTGTCTGGTTGCTTGTTGAAATCTAAAGTTAAACAACTCACGTCTTGCCTCTAAAAGTTTTTTCTCCAAAGTCTCAACATCCATAGAAGAGAGTTCTTTAATTTCTTCAGATTCTTTATAGCTCATGAGTTGTCACCACCTTTATCTGCCTCTATAATCTTAGTCCTTATAGATAATTTATATTGAGCTTGTTTAAGAGCTTCTTTAGCAACAGATGGTTCAACTCCTCCACCCACTTCAAACATAACTTTACCAGGATCTACTACAGCTACCCAAGTTTCAGGAGAACCTTTTCCTCCGCCCATCCTGACTTCTTCTGGTTTAGAGGTAACTGCCAACTGAGGAAATATTCTAATCCAAACCTTACCTACTTTTTTAAAGCTTCTAGCTAAAACCCTACGAGTTGCCTCAATTTGGTTAGCAGTGATAAAACCACCTTCTAAAGCAACCAAACCATAATCACCGTGCAACAATGTTTTGCCTCTTTTAGCCACTCTTCTAGGGTGAAAAAGATGAGGTTTTCTCCATTTTGTCCTTTTAGGCATCATCATGGCCAATTTCTCCTTCCTCTAAGGGCAAATTCTCATGTTTTACACTTGCAGGAACAGGTATTATAGGCGAGGCAAATTTTGCGTGTTCAGCAAAATCGTTAACATAAAGCCATACCTTAACTCCAATTATGCCATATATGGTGTGCGCCTCAGCAAAACCGTAATCTATATCAGCCCTTAGCGTCTGAAGGGGCACTCTTCCTTCTCTAAGCCACTCACTTCTTGCCACTTCAGCTCCGCCTAATCTACCGCCTACCATTATCTTTATTCCTTTGGCACCAGAACGCCTTGCTCTAAAAATAGCCTGTTTCATTGCCCTTCGAAAAGTTACACGCTTTTCTATTTGTGAAGCTACATTCTCAGCAATTAGCTGTGCATCAAGATCTGGTACTGGAATATCCTCCACGTCTACTTCTATGTTAGACTTGAATTCGTCAACAAGCTTTTTTCTCAATATTTCTCTGCCCTGTCCTCCACGACCAATTACCATACCTGGTCTTGCTGTTCTTACTATTACCTTTATTTTTTCTTGACCCTTAGAGCCTCTTCTCTCAATCAATACTTTAGAAACAAAGGCAGAGCTAAGCTCTTTTTTTATAAATTGTCTTATTTTAAAATCTTGTACAAGATCAGGACCAAAATTAGATTTTGGGGCAAACCAATGTGTAATATGATCCTTTGTTATTCCAACTCTTAACCCATTTGGATGTACCTTTTGACCCACTTATTGTTTGCCTCCTTTTTGTTTAGATTCAGCAGTAGCTACTACTACAGTAATATGTGAGGTTCTTTTCAATATTGGAAAAGCACGCCCATATGCTCTTGGGGTAAATCTTTTCATGCTTGGCCCTTTATCAGCAAAAGCTTTAGAAACTATTAAATCTTTCCTATCCAGATTGAAATTATTCTCTGCATTTGCTACAGCGGATTTTGTAACCTTATAAAGAATACGTGCAGCTTTATGAGGCATAACACTCAAACTATTCAAAGCAACGTCAACTTGCTTGCCAGGAAGCAGATGAATAATTTCTTGTACCTTCTTTGGTGATATTCGAACATATTTTGATACAGCTCGAACTTCCATAATTTCCTCCTATACCTAAATATCAAGAACGTTCTGCTGCACTATGACCAGGATGACCTTTAAAAGTTCTTGTTGGGACAAATTCTCCCAAACGATGACCAACCATAGCCTCAGTCAGATAAATCGGAACGTGTTTCTTTCCATTATGAACTGCAAAAGTATGACCAACCATTTCTGGAATAATAACAGAAGCTCTTGACCACACTTTTATAACCTTTTTTTCTCCTGTTCTGTTCATCTCATCCACTTTCTTCAAAAGCTTTGGGTGGACATAAGGACCTTTTTTACTTGAACGTCCCATAACTATCCTCTCCTTATATAAAACATTATTTATTTCTCCTGCGAAGGATATATTTGTCTGATGGTTTATGTCTTTTTCTTGTCTTATGGCCCAAAGTTGGCTTGCCCCATGGAGTTAATGGACCTGGATGCCCAATAGGAGCCTTGCCTTCTCCACCACCATGTGGGTGATCTACTGGGTTCATTGCCGATCCTCTATTATGAGGTCTTCTTCCTAACCATCTTTTTCTTCCTGCTTTGCCAATAGAAACGTTTTCATGATCCAAATTACCAACTTGTCCAATAGTAGCTTTACAATTGCTATTGACAAATCTTACTTCACCCGAAGGCATCCTTAAGCTAACTAGATTACCTTCTTTAGACATAATTTGTGCACCTGCTCCTGCAGAACGAACTAGCTGAGCGCCTTTCCCGGGATAAATTTCCACATTATGAACAATAGTACCAAGTGGGATATATTTCAGCGGAAGACAAGATCCTACTGTTATATCTGCTTCAGGACCAGAAAGCACAGTTTGTCCTACTTTTAGACCCTCAGGAGATATAATATATCTCTTTTCACCATCTTTATAACTCAGAAGAGCAATCCTTGCACTTCTGTTCGGATCGTATTCTATAGAAACTACCTTTGCCTCTATTCCATCTTTATCTCTTTTAAAATCGATCTGCCTATACAAACGTTTATGACCGCCACCACGGAACCTTGATGTAATTCTTCCAAAATTATTTCTCCCTCCGGTTTTGGTCAAACCCTTTATAAGCGATTTCTCTGGTCTATCTTTTGATAGGTCATCAAAAGAAGAAACAGTCATGAATCTTCTGCTTGCTGTATATGGTTTATAACTCTTAACAGGCATATTCCTTAACCTCCCTATTGAACGCCTTCAAAGATCTCAATCTTATTTCCCGGCATCAAAGTTATTATGGCTTTCTTAAAAGAAGAGGTTAAACCGACATTTCTTCCCATTCTTTTAGGTTTACCCTTGACGTTAATTATTTTAAGATCCTTTACCTTAACCTTGAAAATTTCTTCTATAGACATCTTAATAGACGTTTTATTAGCATCTTTACTAACAATAAAAGTATATTGATTGTATTTTCCAGCCAAATCCGTGCTCTTTTCGGTAACAACAGGCTTAATTACATAGCGATATGGGTCAAACATCTCTTATCACCTCCAGGTCTCTAGGCACTCTAAAGCCTCGGGAGTCAAAATTACTCTTTGAGACCAAAGAATGTCGGCTACCTTTAAATTATTGACGTCAACTATTTTAAAATTAGGGAGGTTTGCAAAAGCGCGCATAACGTTTTCGAAGTAATCGTCTATAACTATTAAACTTTTACAATTTTCTCCAGGAAGTTTTTTTACAAAATTAGAAGCAAACTTCGCTTTTGGTTCAATATTTGAAAGATTCTCCACTACAATAAATCTATCTTGATCAATAAGATTTTTAAGTGCAATGTTTCTGGAAAGCTTTATAACTTTTTTAGGCAGGGAAAAACTATATTTTCTGGGTTTTGGCCCAAATGTAATTCCGCCCTTTCTCCATATCGGAGATCGAATTGATCCATGTCTGGCTCTACCGGTATGTTTTTGTGCATAAGGTTTTTTCCCTCCGCCTCTTACCTCTCCGCGCGTCTTGGTGCAAGCGCTGCCAGATCTCATTCCTGCCAATTCTCTTACAACCTGCATATAAACAACGTGCGAATTGTCTTTAATACCAGTTAAATTGGATTCAATTTCTTTAACTTTATTTCCCTCTAAATCATATACAGAAATCATGCATTTCCTCCTTTGTACAGAATAACAAAGGAGTTTTTGTGTCCAGGAATAGAGCCTTTAAGAATTACCAGATAGTCTTCAGGCATAAGATCAACTACTGATATGTTCTTAACAGTTCTTTTAACATTGCCCATATGACCTGGCATTTTCTTTCCTTTTATTATCTTGCTCATTCCTGTCCCTACTCCTGTTGAACCGATTTTCCTAATGTTCTTCGAACCGTGGCTCATTGGCCCTCTTTGGAACTTCCACCTTTTGATAGTACCAGCAGTACCGAAACCTCTTGTAATTCCTGTAACGTTAATGCTGTCACCAACTGAAAACATAGATATATCTAAGGTATCTCCAACATTCAAATTGCTGTTCTGGAATTCTACAATCTTTTTATGAGGTTTTATAGAAGCTTTTTTAAAAAGTCCAAGCTCAGGTTTATTTATTTTTCTTTCAGAGCACTCTTGAAAAGCTACTCTAATTGCCTCATATCCATCCTTTTCAATCGTTCTTTTGTCAGCAACGGTTCCCTTTATAGCCTGCACAACTGTCACCGGTATTACGCCTGATGGTGTAATATAACTCGTCATGCCTATTTTCTTTCCAACTAAACCCATAAACATCTTACCCATTGCGAGTTTTCCTCCTCTCTTACACCTTAACCTCTATATCAACTCCTGCGGGTAGATCTAGGTCTCTTAAAGCGTCCATAGTCCTAGGTGTAGGATCAACTATATCGATTAGTCTTTTGTGAGTTAAAATTTCGAAGTGTTCTTGTGAATCCTTGTCTATATGAGGAGATCTAATCACACAAAACAGCTCGCGCCTTGTAGGAAGCGGAATTGGACCATGCACTACAGCTCCTGTTCTTTGAACAGTATCAACAATCCTTTTTACCGACTGGTCCAACGTTCTGTGATCGTATGACTTTATCTTAACTCTAATTTTTTGACGCATTATCATCACCAACTATTCGAGTGTCTTAGTGACAACGCCAGCACCTACAGTTCTGCCGCCTTCACGTATTGCAAAACGAAGTCCTTCTTCAATTGCTACTGGAGATATAAGCTCTACAAGCATGTTTATGTTGTCTCCAGGCATTACCATCTCTACGCCTTCTGGAAGTTTTATTGTACCTGTTACGTCTGTGGTTCTGAAGTAGAACTGTGGACGATATCCGTTGAAGAATGGGGTATGACGTCCGCCTTCTTCCTTTTTAAGGACGTATACCTCTGCGTTAAACTTTGTGAAGGGCTTGATTGAACCTGGCTTTGCAAGGACTTGTCCCCTTTCTACCTCGTCCTTGTCAATACCTCTTAGAAGACACCCTACATTGTCTCCTGCTATGCCTTCGTCTAATATCTTTCTAAACATCTCTACAGATGTACAGACTGTCTTTTTTGGTTGCATGGAAAATCCTACTATCTCTACTTCATCTCCTGGCTTTATGCGGCCTCTTTCAATACGGCCTGTTACTACTGTTCCTCTACCTGTGATTGTGAAGACGTCTTCAATTGCCATGATGAATGGCTTATCTATGTCTCTTTGTGGGTCTGGGATGTAGGAGTCTAGAGCATCTGCAAGCTCCCATATCTTGTCTACCCATTCATTTTGTCCTCTTTGAAGAGAGCTGTTTGCTTGAAGGGCTTCAATAGCTTTTAGTGCAGAACCTCTTATTATAGGTATTTCGTCTCCAGGAAATTCATAAGAAGAGAGAAGGTCTCTTGTTTCCATCTCTACTAGATCAAGGAGTTCAGGGTCATCTACCATATCAATCTTGTTCATAAAGACTATAATAGATGGCACTCCTACCTGTCTTGCAAGAAGAATATGTTCTCTTGTCTGAGGCATTGGCCCATCGTTTGCTGCTACTACAAGAACTGCTCCGTCCATCTGGGCTGCACCAGTAATCATGTTCTTGATGTAGTCCACGTGTCCTGGGCAGTCTACGTGTGCATAGTGTCTCTTTTCTGTTTCATACTCAACGTGAGCAATGTTAATCGTAATGCCTCTTGCCTTTTCCTCAGGAGCAGAGTCAATATCCTCATATCTCTTTGCCTGAGCCTTTCCTGCAGCAGCAAGAGTCATTGTAAGAGCTGCAGTCAAAGTAGTTTTTCCATGATCAATATGACCAATGGTACCAACGTTAAGGTGTGTCTTTGTTCGGTCAAATTTCGCTTTTGCCATTTCTTTACCCTCCAAAAACTTTTTTTATTAATTTTTATTTAAGTAATTTGAAACTCCACACATTAAAAAACTTAAAAACTATCCCTTTTTTGATGCAATAATTGCTTCGGCTACGTTCTTGGGAACCTCTTCGTAGTGATCGAATTCCATAGTATATGTTCCTCTACCCTGGGTCTTGGATCTCAAATCAGTTGCATAGCCAAACATTTCAGAAAGAGGTACAAGTGCGTTGATAATATGTACGCCATTTCTAGTAGTCATACCGTCAATCCTACCTCTTCGAGAATTAATATCTCCAAGAACTTCACCAAGATAATCATCTGGAACTACAATTTCAATGCTCATAATTGGCTCAAGCAAAACTGGTTTTGCTTTTGACATAGCTTCTTTAAATGCCATTGAACCAGCAATCTTGAATGCCATTTCAGAAGAGTCTACATCGTGATATGAACCATCAAAAATTGTAACCTTGAAATCTACAACAGGATATCCCGCCAAGACTCCAGATTGCATAGCTTCTCTTATTCCAGCCTCTACCGCAGGAATGTATTCCTTTGGAATCGCTCCGCCAACAATCTTGTTCTCACATACAAATTCAGAACCCTGCTCAGTAGGAGTTAGTTCTATCCAAACATGCCCATATTGACCTCTACCGCCAGACTGACGTATAAATTTTCCTTCAGCTTTGACGGGCTGCCTAATAGTTTCCCTATAAGAAACTTGCGGTTTTCCAATCTTTGCTTCTACTTTGAATTCTCTTAAGAGCCTATCGATAATTATTTCAAGGTGTAATTCTCCCATTCCCTGAATAATAGTTTGACCCGTCTCATGATCAATGCTCACCCTAAAGGTAGGATCTTCTTCGGATAACTTTTGGAGAGCTACGGAAAGCTTTTCTTGATCTGCTTTAGTCTTGGGCTCTATAGCTACCGATATAACAGGTTCTGGTACATGAATTGATTCCAAAATTATTGGCTTATCTTCTTGGGCAAGTGTATCACCGGTAACAGTATCCCTAAGACCCACTACCGCACAAAGGTCTCCAGCATAAACTGCAGGTATCTCTTCTCGATGGTTCGCGTGCATCTGAAGAAGCCTTGCGACCCTTTCTTTAGACCTTTTGTTAACATTGTAAATGTAAGAACCTGCTTTTATTTCGCCAGAGTATACCCTTATATATGTTAACCTGCCAACATACGGATCCGACACAATCTTGAAAGCAAGAGCTGCTATTGGCTCATCTTCCGATGGAAGTCTTATTTCGGTTTCTTCAGTTTTTGGATTGATTCCCTTGACAGGAGGTATATCACTTGGAGATGGCAAGTAGTCAACTACAGCATCCATAAGCTGCTGAATGCCTTTATTCTTAAACGCAGTTCCACATAAAACTGGTATAAGCTTATTTTCAATTGTAGATTTTCTGATACCAGTTTTAATCTCCTCAAGGGAAATCTCTTCACCGTTCATATATTTGTCCAGAAGAGCCTCGTCGTTTTCCACAACGTGTTCAACAAGTTTTTCTCTACAATCTTCTACTATTTTTTTGTATTCATCAGGCACATCGGAAACTTCATAATCTCTTCCACTTTTATCTCCAATCCACATATATGCCTTTCTTTCAATTATATCTATTACTCCTAAGAAATTATCCTCTGCTCCCATCGGAACTTGAATAGGAACCACTGGAGCCCTAAGCTTTTCTCTCATGTCAGCTACCACTCTGAAAAAATCCGCTCCTACCCTATCCATCTTGTTTACAAATACGATTCTTGGGACTTCATATCTAGTAGCTTGTCTCCATACAGTTTCAGATTGGGGTTGAACGCCCTCAACAGCAGACAGTACAACTACGACTCCGTCTAATACTCTTAGTGAACGTTCTACTTCGATGGTAAAGTCCACGTGGCCTGGAGTGTCAATAATATTAATTCTACAACCCTTCCATTCCACAGTAGTTACTGCCGAAGTTATCGTTATTCCTCTTTCTCTCTCCTGGGGCATCCAGTCCATAGTTGCAGTACCTTCATGAACTTCACCAACCTTGTGGATTCTGCCAGAATAAAACAGAATCCTTTCAGTTGTAGTAGTTTTGCCCGCATCTATATGCGCTGCAATACCAATATTTCTTAATTGTTCAATAGAAAAACCTCGTTTCATAAACACTCCATCCTTAATTTGTTAATTTATTACCACCTATAATGTGCAAAAGCCCTGTTTGCTTCTGCCATCTTATGCATATCTTCTCTCTTTTTAATACCTGTACCGGTACCTCTATATCCGTCTATAATCTCTTGAGCAAGATTTTCCTTCATAGACTTACCTGTTCTTGCTCTTGCAGCATCCACAATCCATCTAATTGCAAGAGCCAAACCTCTTCTCGGTTCTACTTCAATAGGTATTTGATATACAGCACCGCCAACACGCCTTGGTCGTACCTCTAAGATCGGGGTAATATTTTGTATTGCTTTTTCTAAAACCTGTACTCCAGGTTCTCCAATAGTTTTTTCTACTATATCAAGTGCTCCATACATTATACTTTCCGCTTTGCTCTTTTTCCCATCCCACATTATTTTATTAATAATTTTAGTTACAACTGTACTACCGGTAACAGGATCGGGCATAACTTGCCTAACTTTTACTCCTCCACGTCTAGGCATAACTTTTTATCTCCTTTTTAGCTTATTTCTTAGGTTTTTTAGAGCCATATTTTGAACGGCCCTGAGCTCTATTTTGAACACCGGCTGCATCTAAAGCCCCTCTTACAATATGGTAACGAACACCAGGAAGATCTTTTACACGACCTCCCCTTACCAAAACAACGGAATGTTCTTGTAAATTATGTCCAATACCAGGTATGTAAGCCGTTACTTCGTAACCATTAGTAAGTTTTACACGTGCGACCTTTCTTAGTGCAGAGTTAGGTTTTTTTGGCGTGGTAGTGTAAACCCTTGTACAAACCCCTCTTCTTTGAGGACAAGATTGCAAAGCTGGTGATTTTGATTTTTTAACTAGTTTTTCTCGTTCATATCGAACTAATTGATTAATTGTGGGCATACTATAGTCCCTCTTTTAGAGGTTCACCTCCTAATAAAAAATTTTTAAATTATAGACAAAATGCTATCATACCAATAAATAAAATATCTGTCAAATACTTAATCATTTGTAAAAGATAATTTTATCTTAATCTTTTAATTCTACTTTTAATTTTTAAAATTGAACATAGCCTGTTTTTTTTATTTCAAGAAAACTATTATCCAATCTCCTAAGAACTATCTTCCTTTCCTGAGTTATTTCTCCTATTATCTTTACATTATTATTAATCAGCGATTTTTCTAAAAAAGTAGACAAATCTAAAAAGCCATCTCTTCTTACAACTGCTACAAGTCCAAAATCTTCCCCCCCATTAAACACAAAATCAAGATAATCTCTATTTGTAATTTCTGCAATAGCCTTTAGTTTTTCGTCAAAAAGCTCTTCTTCAAAAAGAATAGCTCCAAAGCCGTTCTTAATAACCAAATTTTCAATACAACTAGCTAGACCGTCAGAATTATCCATCATTACGCGAACTAATTTTGAGTGTGCTAAAATACGTCCTGCAACAACCTGAGGATAAGGGTAAAGAAAAACTTTTGCCTGTTCATCAAAGCCGTCAAGCTTATTTTTAATTACCTCCAATCCTGCTCCAGAATAACCAAGGGGTCCTACAGAAACAATAAGGTCCCTATCTTCTATCTTTCCCTCTCTCTTTATTGCAACAGATTTCTCAACATAACCTATCAATGTAATAGATATAATTGTTTTATCAGATTTAATTGTATCTCCACCAGCTAGATTAGTATCAAATTGTTCAGCAAGATAGTTCAAACCTCTATATATATCTTTCACATAACCAAAATCTCTTTCGGGGTTTATGCCAAGAGATACAAAATAAAATTTCGGTATAGCTCCCATTGCTGCAATATCAGATAAATTTGCACACATAGATCTGTATCCAATAGCAAAAGGATCAGTATCAGCAAAAAAGTGAGAGCCTTCTACCAAAATATCTGTGGTAACAGCTATGTCGAATTCCTCATGGGGAGAAATTATTGCAGCATCATCTCCAATGCCTACTTTGAGATCGTCTACTGTTTTTCCTAGCTTTATACTATCTATAAAGCCAAATTCTCCAAGCTCTTTTATCTTTAGCATTTGTTAACTTCTACATCTAAATATTCAGAGACAATCTTCATTGCACAATACTTGCCACACATACTACAACCCTGTTCCTCAGATGATTTTCTGCTGTTATAAATCTTAGAAGACTTTTCTGGATCTACAGAAAGTTCAATTTGCTGTTTCCAATCAAGAGCTTTCCTTGCCTTAGCCATTTTTATATCCCAGTCAAGAGACCCTTTGACCCCTTTCGCAATGTCAGCTGCGTGCGCAGCTATTTTTGATGCAATCACTCCTTCCTTTACGTCTTCTAAGGTTGGCAAACCAAGGTGTTCTGCAGGAGTTACATAACACAAAAAGTCAGCTCCATACATACCTGCAATTGCCCCACCAATTGCTGAAGTTATGTGATCGTAACCTGGAGCAACGTCAGTTACTAAAGGCCCTAGTACATAAAATGGAGCTCCCTGGCACAGGGACTTCTGGATCTTTATATTGGTTTCTATTTGGTCAATTGGAACATGACCAGGTCCTTCTACCATTACTTGAACCCCATTGTCAAGAGCTGTTTTTGTTAGCTCTCCCAAAGTTATCAATTCTTCAATCTGACACCTGTCGGTTGCGTCTGCAAGGGCTCCCGGTCTCATTCCATCTCCCAAAGAAAGCGTCATGTCATATTTCTTTGCAATTTCCAATAATCTATCATAATTTTCATAAAGAGGATTTTCTCTGTCATTGTGTAAAATCCAAGCGGTTAAAAATGACCCGCCTCTACTTACTATATCTGCTATCCTTTTTTGTTTTTTTAACCTCTCAATAGAAGACCTGGTAACGCCGACGTGAACTGTTATAAAATCGACTCCTTGCTCGCCTTGTTTTTCTATAACTTCAAAAATGTCATCAACTTTCATCTTTACAATTGCACCATATTTCTCAAGAGCATTAACAGCAACTTCATATATAGGCACAGTACCAAATGGCACTCTGCACTTTGCCAAAAGTCTTTCTCTAATTTTTGTCAGATCGCCACCAGTTGAAAGATCCATTACCGCATCTGCACCACTTTTAATAGCAACTTCTAGTTTTGCAAGTTCTTCATCTATATTTGGATAATCACTTGAAGTTCCTATATTAGCATTTATTTTTGTTTTTAAACCTTTTCCAATTCCTCTATAAGACATAGACTTGTGATTTATGTTTGCAGGAATACAAACTGTTCCTAAAATAAGTTGTTCCATAATATATTCAACGCTTAAGCCTTCATACTCTGACACGCATTTTATAGCATCAGTAGCAATACCTTTTATAGCAAACTCCCTCTGGGTCATCTAATTTTCCTCCTCACTCGAAATGTGAATTAATCTTTTTATCTCTTCAATTCTATCCTTAGCATGCCAAAAACCGCTTCCCACACAAATTCCATCAGCACCAGCATTAAAAACTTCTTTAGCATTTTTTGAGTTTATACCGCCAATAGCATATATGAAAGTCGTAGTTAAAGCTCTTATTTTTTTTAAGAATTCTATACCGTTTAATTGACAATCTGGTTTAGTAGTAGAAGGATATATAGCGCCAACACCAATATAGTCTACTCCAGCTATCTGAGATAGTCTAAGATCTTCAACGTTATGAACTGTAGCTCCCACTACATTATTTCTCATTAAATCTCTCACAACATCAAATGGCAATTCGTCCTCTCCAACATGAACGCCGTAAGACTTTAATGCAAGTGCTACTTCAACTTTATCGTTAATTATCAGCTTTAGATGCGGAAAAAACTCAATTATCTTAAGTCCTAGTTCGTAGAGCTTTTTGGTAGAAAATTTTTTTGCTCTTAGTTGAACTATTCTCACATTATTATCTAAGAGAATTTTTAAACCGTCAAAAAGGTCCGATTCACTTTCTACTAGACCTACATCTGCTAATATATAGATTTTTTCAAGATCTTTATTAGATAATAGCCTCTTTTCTACTTCATAAAACCTAAATCTTATATTCATTATGCGATCGCTAATTGAAGTATCAATATATCTTGTAAACTCTTCTAAAACCCTCAGGCTTTCCTTAGTCCTTGATAAATTGGCTCTTAAAACTTGATCTATTCGAGTATAGGAGTTATGTAAATTATTTTTTCCTATATCAGAATTTACATCTCTTGCACCAACTATGTCAAAATCCAAAATTTTTGATATTTCGTGTCTGATATCTCTAATTGCAGAAGCATTAATTGAGTCATTTCTTATAAATCTTAAATAATCTTCAACAACCCTTAAACCTTCAATACACCTATTGCGATTAGCATCTATAACCCTATCAATCTCAGTTTTAAAAAACATTTTCCTTACCTCTCTAAATATTTAATAAAATAAAAAACTCCCGACCTTGGGAGTTATTAATTTCTCTCCCTTCGTCGGTATTACCCGATTCAGGTTCAGCGGGTCAGGCATATAGCCTTTCTCAGCCCTTTCGAGCTCCCCGGGAAAATTTATTCAGTTAAACAAAACTCATTTTTTTATAACTAAAATATATTTTAAACAAATTATAAGAAAAATACAAATTACAAACTCTAGACAAACTCATAAAAGTTTTATATTCGAACATATAGAAATATATATATAAAAAAGGGAACTGATTCTCTCAGTTCCCTTTAACTTTAAAACTTTTAGTAAATTAAAATAAGTTATACTTCCGGCAATGCACAGCGACCAAAAATGTTCATCTCACAACCCTTTGTAGCTTCTGCCATATGATTAATATAATTAAGTTTGTATTGTACAAGTTCTTTAATGTGTTCAATAACTTGTTTCCCTTCTTCTGATTTAAACAAATGAGCATATCTTCCCTGAGTCTTCAAAAATTCTTCCAAGGGCTTAAGTTCTCTTGGCTTAAAGGTAACATTCCATTGACCATTGTCTACTTCATAAAGTGGCCAAAAGCCTGTTTCTACTGCAAGTTTTGCAATGTTTACTGTCTCTGAGGCAGGAAATCTCCAACCCCTTGGGCAAGGCGCAAGTACTGTAATAAAACTTGGTCCATCATAAGAAAGAGCCTTTTGTACTTTTCTCATAAAATCATTCCAGTGCGACAAAGAAGCCTGAGCAGCATACGCAATATCATGAGCAGCCATTATAGCTACTATATCTTTCCTTAAGCTTGCACGCACGTTACCAGGTCTTACCTTTCCTACATGACAGGTTGTTGTCCAAGCTCCCAATGGAGTAGCGCCTGACCTTTGAATTCCTGTGTTCATGTATGCTTGGTTGTCCATGCAAATATAAAGCATTCTGTGTCCTCTTTCCATAGCACCAGAAAGCGCCTGAAAGCCTATATCATATGTTCCACCATCGCCACCAAAGGCTATAAAGTTGATTGGTTCCGTAACCTTACCTCTTTTAGAAAGCGCTTTATAAGCTGCTTCCATACCTGAGGTAATAGCAGCAGCGTTTTCAAAAGCATTATGATACCAGTTTACGTTCCAAGACGTATATGGGAAAATACAAGATGAAACTTCAAAGCAACCTGTAGCCTCACCAACGACAACTGGTTCATTTGACGCTAATATAGCTTGTTTTATTATCATGGGTTCAGGACAACCAGCACAAACTCTATGTCCTGAAGTTATTGGCAACTCTTTGCTTGGTAATTCAGTTAACTTTAAGGCCATATAATTATCCCTCCTTTATCCTTTCACGCCTATATACTGTCTCAAATCTTTTACCTCTCCTTTATTAACTTTAGCCACTATATCCTCAAAAATACTTTTCATATCTTTGATTTTTACGTCTCTTCCGCCCAAACCAATTACATAGTTGGCCATTAGAGGCATCTTCTTTTTATTTGCACAAGCACCAGACAATTCTGAAAAAATAGGTGCACATGCTGCTCCATAGGCATCTGCCCTTTCTACAACAGCTAAACCTTTCAAATTAGAAATAGCCTCATATAATTCATCAGCGGGAAATGGTCTAAAGAGTCTAAGTCTTATAACACCTGCTTTAATCCCCTTAGATCTCAGTTCATCAGCTGCAAGCATTGCAACGCCCGTTATTGATGACATAGCCAATATAGCATACTCGGCATCTTCCATCTTATAAGTTTCCATAATAGCAGGAACATTTCTTCCAAACTTCTTGTTATACTCTTCATGAATTTCTACAATTACCTTTTTTGAATTTTGGATAACCTCCTGAAGTTTTCTTCTTGCCTCCATATAGTAATCTGGCAAAAAGTAAGCACCCACACTTACTGGATATTTCAAATCCAAAAGCGAATAAGGTGGATTAAACTCTCCAACAAAGTCTTTTACCTCTTGATCATCTAAAAGTTCTATCCTTTCAGTGTTATGAGAAATGTTAAAAGCATCAAGACCTACAATAACTGGCAGGTAAACATTTGGATTTTCAGCAATTCTTGTTGCTATAATAGTTGAATCGTATGCCTCTTGGCCGTTGAAACAATAAAGATGAATCCAGCCAGCATCTCTTGAACCCATAGTATCGCTGTGATCGCCGTGAATGTTAATAGGAGCAGAAAGTGCTCTATTGACATCTACCATTACGATTGGATGTCTATTTCCTGCTGCTATATATAAAATTTCATGCATAAGAGCAAGACCCTGTGAAGATGTACAAGTCATTGTTCTAGCTCCAGCAGCCGACGCTCCACAACATGCTGAAAGTGCTGAATGTTCTGATTCTACAGGAACAAATTCAGTATGAACAATACCGTCAGCCACAAATTCTCCAAACTTTTCAACTATCAAAGTCTGAGGCGTAATAGGATAGACTGCAACTACATCTGGATCAATTTGTCTCATTGCTTCTGCTACTGCATAATCTCCAGTTAAACCAACACTTTTTCTCGCCATATGACCCTCCATTATCTCAAAAATGGCTTTTCAGTATTTTCAAAATCAGATCCTAATACCATTTCAATAGCATTTACAGGACAAACCTTACTACAAACTCCACAACCCTTACAGTGCACAGGATCAAATCCAAGCATCTCATATTTATTGTTCTTTTTTTCGACAACAATTGACATATCTGGACAAAAGAGCCAACAAGTCATGCAATTTGTACATTTCTCCTTATTTACTGTAGGATGTTGAACTCTCCAGGTGCCTGTTTTCAAACACTCAGAGTTAGCACCCCCTACTAAAGTATTTCCAAGGGGCATCTCTTCCCAAACTAACTTCTCTTCACATGGCACTTCAATTCTCTTTATATCTTTGTTCATCCCTGCTTCACCTCCTCATATGCTCTTCTAATAGCATTAACGTTGGCATCAATAATTTCTTGCTTGAACTTACCGCTAAAGCTTCTTATCATTTCATTCACAACATCTTCAAAATTGAGTATTCCTGTCGCCTTAACCAGTGCACCTGCCATAGTGGTATTGGTTATAGGCCTCTTTAATGTTTCCAAAGCTATCTTTGTTGCATCAACCGTAAAAACTTTTATCCCGGGAGGAATTTTTAACTCTTCCCTAAGCTGCTTAGGATCACCAGGATAATTGACTATTAAATATCCGTCACTCTTAAGACCGTTTAAAAAGTTTACCTGGGAAAATAAAGTAGGATCGAGAACTACCACAGCATCTGGTTCCTCTATTTGGGAATAATTTTTTATTGGCATATCAGAAATTTTAGTATACGCTACAATGGGAGCTCCTTCTCTTTCGGCTCCAAATTCAGGAAAGGATTGAAAATATTTATTAACGCTTAGTGCAGCTGATGCCAGAAATTGAGAGGCTGTCCATGCCCCCTGTCCTCCTCTTGCATGCCAACGAATTTCCCAATAACTTTTCATTATCAGACCTCCTTTTATATGTGAAAACAATTTAAAAAACTAAGCTAAATACTTAAGAATAACCTATAAACATTATAAATGTATTGTATTCAATTTTTTAAAAAAACAAGTATACCAAATGTTTTGAAATGTCAGAATAAATCAAATATTTAAATTAAATTAATAACCAAACGCTCACAAAAAGTTGAAGAAATATTAACTATTAAAAGTTTCCTTGTAGATCAACATTAATTCTTTGTCAAAAAGAGGTCTTGATAATTCTGAAACTTTACTTTTAATTTTCGGCAAGATAATATTTATCTGTTCGTCATTCAGTTGAATGCCAAATTCTTCAAATTTATTTTTCACTGCTTTAGGACCAGAATGTTTACCAATTACTAGTTGCTCTACCAACCCAAGATCTTGAGCTGAAAAAGCTGAAATCTTTTTGCCCATCTTTCTAGCATCCAATGAAATTCCAGATTCAGTACTAAAAAGCTTCTTGCCAATTATGGGTCTAAAATCAGGTATTTCGACGCCAGATTTCTTACTTACATAATTTGACAAAGAAATCATCTTTTTGAAGTCGAATCCCAGGTCTACTCCCCATAGAAACTTCAGCGCCGCAATAACTTCTTCCAAAGATGCGTTTCCAGCCATTTTTCCCAATCCTAAGACAGTAACGCTTGCAAATTCGCTGCCTGACGCAACACCAACAAGGGTATTTGCCGTAGCCATACCAAAGTCGTTATGCATGTGGACTTCTAAAGGTATACCTACTCTTTCAGACAAATAAGTTACCGTTTCATAAACTTTAAACGGGTCCATTACGCTCGAAGTGTCACAAATTCTAAGCCTATCAGAGCCGGATTCCTTTGCCATAAGAGCAAATCTTACCAAAAAATTTCTTGGAGCCCTCCCCGCATCTTCCATGTGAGTAGAAACATAAAGACCATGTTTTTTTGCATAATTTATTGCTTTATCAGTTAATTTTAGAGCCTCATCAAACTCTAACCCCAGTTTAAAGTGAAGGTGAATAGGAGAGATTGGACAGGAAATTCCAACAGAATCCACACCTGCTTTCAAAGACGTGTCAATATCAGACAAAACAGGTCTATTCCAGGACATTATCCTTGATTTCAAACCAAGTTTAGCAATAGCCGAAACGGCTTCAAACTCCTCCCCCATCATAGCAGGTATTCCCGCTTCAATTTGATAAACGCCTAAATCACTTAATTCTTTGGCAATTTTAACTTTATCCTGTTTATTGAAAATAACCCCCGCTGTTTGTTCCCCATCTCTCAAAGTCGAATCAACAATTTTGATGTTGTTTAAGATAGCTTCACTAGGACTTAAAGCATGAAAAAACACTTTATATTAGAACGCCCTTTTTAGATTTGTAGGACAACTTAACAGGAGCGCCTTTCTTTAATATTGATTCCTCTGCAGCCTCAAGAATTTCAAGAATTCTTAAACCCTGCATACCCTCAGTTATAGGATCCTTTTTGTATATAATTGACTCGATGAAAGACCTACACTCGTTTTTCAACGGTTCACTTTGTTCAAAGTCGACTATCTTCTCTCCACCAGAATTTAAAAACGGTTTACCATTAATGATTTTAGCTCCTTTATTGTAGAGAATCAGTTTATGAGGAGCCCTGTCATCAAATATAGCCATTTTCTTAGTCCCTATAACTACTGTTTGTTGAATTTTTCGAGGATGCAACCAAGAAACAAAAATATTTCCAAAAATATCTTTAAATTCAAGTGTTACATGGGCAATGTCTACCCTATCTTCGCTCAAAAAACTGTGTCCTGTACTAGATACTACAATATCCCCTTCAAGTCCAAGCAAGTAGAAGAATATCGACAAGTCATGCGGAGCCAAATTCCACAAAACTGACTCATCAAAAGAAACCTTTCCCAAATTCAATCTGCTCGAATGGATATAGTGTATATCTCCAAGCTCGCCTTCCATAACTAATCGGTGAAGAGTTTGAACGGCAGGATGATATAAAAGGACGTGACCTACCAACAATCTCAAATCCTTAGCTCTAGCTAACTCAACTAACTCCTCGCCTTCCTTTGCATTCAAAGCCATTGGTTTCTCTACAAAGACATGTTTTCCACTATTAAGAGCTTTTTTCGCCAATGAATAATGAAAAGACGAAGGGGTAGAGATCACAACAGCATCTATATCCTTAGAAGAAAATATTTCATCTGGATTTGTCACACAGTTTACACCTTTATACTGACTCTCTACTTTTATCAGCTTTTCGGGATCCAGATCACACACACTATGGAGATAACCTAATTCGAAAAAATTTCTAATTAAGTTTATACCCCAATCTCCTGCACCAATTACAGCAACATTTACACTCGTTTTAATTTCACCTCTCCAAACTATTATAGAATAATTATATTATATATATCAATTTTTGCCACTACTGACTGAAGTATTAGCTGCAGTGTTTAAACTATTAACATTTGTATCTTGACTAGTCTTTTCATTCTTTTTCAGGGTAGATTCAAGAGAAGGAACTTCAAAAGCTATTTCTAACTTTTTGGGGTCATCAGTTTTCAAAACTGTATACTTTGGGGCATCTGGAAAAGTCAAGACAATTCTTGAAGATTTTAGTATATCAGAATCAAAATTTTGAATTCTTACCATGTTTACATAGTTTAACCCCTGAGGATTAAATTGACCTGTCTTAACAGATTTATCTAGAAAGATATTTGGAATATCTATAATAACTTGATCTGGAAATGCATACTGCTTAATATCAGCTTGTGTAAAAGGAACCGTACTTTCTAAAAGAAGCACAACTTTTGTACCATCATTAAATAGTTTCACATTATCGATAAATTGATCTTTCATTAGATTTACTGGTGGATATTCTCCATCAGTAATTTTAACACATCCCGCAGAATTCAAAGGTACTCCAGTAGAACTTGAATTATTATTCTGTGCTCCTGTAGAAGTTGGATTATTAACCGCTTTGACACTCGTATTTTGTTTAGTTTCTTCTTGTTTGTTTGAAGTATTGGTTGGGATTGAAGCAGATGAATTGGACTTAACATTTGTAGAAGCAGCTTTACTAGAATTATTTGTGCTAGTTTGATTATTAGAAGAAAGAGAATTCAAAAGATTATCTACTTCACTGTTCCACTTTTGAAAATCAGCATTAGAACTATCAGTAGATGTAGTATTTTGTGTTTGTATACTACTGGACTTTGTATCTTTAGAACCAAATATTTGTGAAAATATAGAGGCGTTTGCTAAACTAGTAGAAAATAAAGTAAAGGTAAGAAGAAATAGTAGTACCACAAAACCCTTAACTTTATACAATTTAATAAATCCTCCTTTAAGTAATTGTTTAGTTAAAAACCTTAACTATCTATTATTGTAAAAGATTTTACCATACTTTTCTTAAATAAAAGCAGAAAATTTTTAATCTTCTTTTGCCCTTGGATTAAGTAAATTATTTAATTTATATTTAATTTATATTATCAAATTTCTTTAATACTTTCAAAATCTAAAATTTGTAAGATTTTCTAAAACAAATTTTTTTCTAAACCTATAAATTGCCAAATTCTATCAACATGTAATATATTACTCTTAATCAACATTATGTGGATAACACAATTTGGCTTATTTCTTATGAGGATATGATCAAGTTTAACAAGCTAAGCAAACTAGAGGAGTTGTTAAATTATAGAATATTTTTTAGTCTTCTGTTGTTCTTGGATCAAGTAACTTATTTATCACATCAGCTATCAAATTAGAAAGAATTACTAAAACAGAAGAAAAAACAACTATACCCATAATAACAGGATAATCTCTAGCAAATATTGCATTAACACCAAGTCTTCCTATACCCGGCCAGGCAAAAATTGTTTCTATAATGAAAGCCCCACCCAATATGTCAGGAAGAGATAACCCTAAGAGAGTAATTAGGGGTATTATAGCAACCCTTAAAACGTGAAAGACAATCCTTTTTTTTGGTAAACCTTTCGCTATTGCAAACTGAATATATTCTTCTTGGAACACTTCTATTGCTGCATTTCTTTGATACCTCATTACAGAAAAGATAATGCCAAGCGAAATAGTAAGAACTGGAAGAACAAGATGGGCTATGTGATTTGAAAAGAATTCTAAACTAGGATAGGGAATACCTACAGAAACATAGCCATTTACTGGAAACCATTTCAAACTTACAGCAAAAACTCTAATCAAAATAAGCGCAAGAAAGAATGATGGAACAGAAAGTCCAAAAAAGGAAATTATACTTGAAATAATATCAAACTTATATCTAAACAAAGCTGACATAATTCCCCACAAAATGCCAAGCGAAAAACCAATTAAATAAGCAGAACCCATTAATTCAAGAGTTGCAGGCAGGCGCTCCAATATCAAATCCAAAACAGGCCTCGAATCTACAAATGACCTGCCAAAATTTAGAGATAAAACGTTTTTGAACCAGATTAAAAACTGTACATAAATACTCTGGTTCAAACCTAAATTATTTCTGATTCTAACAAGATCTTCTGGCTTTACTCTGGGATCTATCAAAAGAGTGCTAGGATCGCCAGGAGCAAGATGGATAATAAAAAAGCTTACAGCAGAAATTATAAAAACAAGCGCAATAGTTGATAATAATCTCTTGGCAATATACCAAGCCATAACAGGCTCCACGCAAGAAAATTAATTACAAAAATTACAAAAAAGTAACCACTCAATATTTGAAATATTCCTGAATTATATATTTTCCTAAAAGAGCTGACCTTAACATTATTTACAACAACATCAAAATAATTTTTCATAAAGTCTCTACCAGCAAAAAGTGCATTGTTTATTTCCTTCTCACCTGGTTCTGAAGTAGTGATATAAAATTGGATCTTATTGCCCAAAGCCCTCCAGGCAAAAAGTGCAATAACACAAGCCAGGATCGGATTAATATAAATAACCATTACCTGTAAAAGAAGTAATAATATTAATAAGTTTGTGCCACACCTTTTATGAACTCTTGAATAAAAACCTACCGAATGACTAGAAAGAATGTCACCAGATTCAATAGCATGTGCAACTTTATGCTCTGCACCATGTAACTTTGATAGCCCAGTAAATTTTATTAAAAACAAAAAAATTATAAGGGGTAAAACTATAGAAAGAAGTGAAACTGTATAGGGATCAAAATCTACAAAAATATATTTTAATATTTCATAGAAAAAGTCGCCTGCTAAAAACATTATAATTGCAAAGAAAGAAAAGAGACTTCCAGTAAGAAACAGTTTTATATCGCTTATTCCACCTCTTGCAAGAGAGTTTGAGAAAAAAATCCCAAACGGGGTAGATATCCCAGACACCCTTGTCGGCATAGGATAACCGTTTAAAAAGGCCATTACATCCTGATAATACAATATTCCTACAGGAATGTTTCCGTGACCTAACACAACAACAGGTCTTTTATATTTTAGAGACAACTGAAAAAATTTATCTATAGAATCGCTTTCAGAAACAAACATCAAAGGTGATATACTTTTTCTAAGCAAAAGTTCGCTAACCAAATCGTCCCATCCAAAGCCAATAACGTCTTCATTCGATATTGCCCAGTAACCATCGTTTGTATACGTCAAAAAGATTTCACAACCGTGAGTTCTAAAGAACAATATAAGCCTGCCTACAGTATCAAACTGCGAAACAAAATTGATTTTCTTGTAGACAGGCCTTAAATCAGAAATCAAAAGGGTTCGCATCGATAGCTTGAAGATAAATATAAGCCTCTTTTTTCTTTTGGGTTTCAATAAAAGAATTAAAATCTTTCTTTATTTCAATAAACTGATCCCTCTGACACTTCACAGAACTATTTGATGTACCTCCATAAATGTTCCTTGCATTTACTGAGGATACAAAATCAAATTTTTTGTATACGTCAGGATCAATATCTTTAAGAACTTTCTTGACGTCCTCAAAATCCAGCTCAAAAATATTAACGCCTTTCTCCTCAGCTAACCTAACAAGAGATCCTACTCTAGAGTGGGCTTCTCTGAATGGAACACCATTTTTAGCAAGATAATCAGCAATATCTGTAGCAAGCAAACCCTGGTTAAGGCTTTGTTTTATTTTTCCAAAGTTTAAACTTATTTTTAAAACAAACTCAGGCAAAAGTGTAAGAATAGAAGAAACAATATCTAGTGAGCTAAATACAACAGTTTTATCTTCTTGAAGATCTCTGTGGTATCCTATTGAAAGCCCTTTCATAAGCGCTAAAAGCGAAATAAGATTTCCAATAACTATTGAACTCCTTCCCCTTATAAGTTCGAGAAAATCAGGATTTTTTTTCTGTGGCATTATTGATGAACCTGTACAAAATTCATCAGGCAAGCTTACAAAACCATATTCTGAAGTAGAAAAAGTAATAAGATCTTGTGAGAAAGAAGAAAGCTTAATTGAAATCATTGTCAAAACATAAAGGAAATCAAGCGCAAAGTCCCTGGATGAAATCGTTTCCATACTGTTAAAAGTTGGCGCTTCAAAGCCAAGCTTTTTTGCAAGTCTGAACCTATCCAGATTGAATGCGCTCCCAGCAATAGCTGCTGAACCTAAGGGTAACATCTTACAAGATTCATAAACTTCTATTAATTTTTTCACACACTCAAATAAGCCGTATAGATGGGCAAAGACCCAGTGAGAAAAAATAATTGGTTGAGCTTGTTGAGTATGAGTATATGCTGGCATTATTACATCTTCATATTTTTGAGAAATCTCAAGGAGCGAATCAAAGAGATTGTTTAGCTTAGTTAAGATGTTTAGAATTTCAATTCTTAAAAACATCTTAAAGTCTGTTATAACTTGATCGTTCCTGCTTTTTCCTGCATGCATCTTAAAAGCAACCTCGCCAATTCTTTCAGAAAGCAGTCTTTCTATAGCCATGTGAATATCTTCATCCAGACTGGAAAATTCAACATCGTTATTCAAATAAGCCTTGACAAGATCTTTAATGCCAGACTTTATAACTTTAAGCTCCTCTTTAGAAATAAGTCCTATCAAAGAGAGCTCTTCCGAGTACACAGAGTTCAAACATGAATCCTGTAAAAAAAATCTCCTATCGAGTTCTAAAGAAGAACTAAACTCTATAAGTTCTCTTTTAGTATCAGGAAGTCTTCCCTGCCAGGCTCTAAAACTTTTTCCCATGTCCTACCCTATGATAAACCCTGTTTGGCAAACTAAATATGTCTATAAAGCCTACTGCGCTGTTGTGTAAAAATGAGTCGTTTTGACCATAAGTTGCCAGATCATGTTGATACATACTAAAAGGCGAGCTTCTTCCAACCACAGTCAAATTCCCTTTAAAGAGTTTTATTTTTACCTTGCCTGTTACTCTTTCGCTAAAAGAGTCTATAAAAGAGTCAAGAGCTTTCTTTAAAGGCGAAAACCAAAGGCCATCATATATCAAACAAGAATATTTTTCATCAATTAAAGATTTAAAGTGAAACAAGTCCCTTGGCAAAACAAGGGATTCCAGATCTCTGTGCGCCTTTACCAAAACTGTAGCTGCAGGAGCTTCATAAACTTCTCTTGTTTTTATGCCCACCAATCTATTTTCAACCATATCAGAACGACCAACCCCATGAGAACCTGCAATCTTATTAAGTCTTTCTACAAGATCTTCTGGGTTCATCCTATTAGAGTTGAGTCCTACTGGAACATTGTTTTCAAACTCAATTTCAACGTATTCTGGTCTATCAGGTGCCTTTTCAGGAGATACGACTAATTGAAACGCTTCTTCAGGAGGTTCCTTTTCAATATCTTCTATTGGACCAGCTTCTATACTCCTGCCCCACAGATTCAAATCAATAGAAAAGGGACTTTTTTTGCCAACTGGTACTGGAATATTATTTCTTTGAGCATAATCAATTTCTTCTTCTCTTGTCATAACCCATTCTCTCATTGGCGCCCATATCGCAAGGTCTTCTTTAAGGGTTTTTATTGTCAAATCGAATCTTACCTGATCGTTTCCCTTAGCAGTACATCCATGGGATACTGCAGAGGCATTGTTTTCCTTAGCGAGCTTTACAAGGTATGATGCGATCAGCGGTCTGGAGAGAGCCGCAGAAAGATGATAATTGTATTCATAGGTACAATTAGCTCTAAGTGCCTTAAACGCATAATCAGTTAAAAACTCGCGCCTTAAATCTAAAGCAATTGCTTTTATAGCACCAACATTTCTTGCCTTTTCAACAATTGGTTCAATTTCCTCACCCTGCCCGATATCCACTGTGAGGGTTATAACTTCAGAATCGTATTTTTCCTGCAGCCACTTTATAGCTACAGATGTGTCCAATCCACCAGAGTAAGCCAATACTACTTTTTTCTTCACAATGACCTCCTATTTTTGCCTTTTTCCTTTTCGTTTTGATTCTAAACTTCTTTTCAAATCAAGAAGTCTCTCTTCACTTTGCTTTTTAAAGATATTCATTTTGTCTTCAAAACTTATTGCAGCCTGTTTGATCGAAAGTTCAATTTTGCCATCATTTTTGATAGATAATACCTTTACCCTTATTTTGTCACCTTTTTTTATTACCGTATCGACATCTTTTACATAATCATCTGACACCTCTGAAATGTGCACAAGACCTACTTCGCCAGAAGGAAGTTCAACAAAAGCTCCAAATTTTGCCGTTCCAATTACTACACCCTCATAAAATTCCCCGGGCATGATGTGAACCATAAAGTCTTAGCTACCTCCATCTTTTTTTATTATTATTAGTTTCTCGTCTTTATACAAAAAAGAATAGTTTTTCCTCAAATAAAAGTCTAGCCATACTGGATCGTTAAACTGCTTAATTCTTTTATCAAGAACGTTTATTTCATTTTCTAATCTCTTCTTTTTCTCTAAAAAAGAGGCCTTTTCTTTATTTAAAATAGCAACTTTATTCAGTCCATCTATAACCCACAAAGTCAATATAACTAATAGTATTATTAGTATAAAAAACCACAAAGTCCTTAAAGGCCCGTATTTATTAGGCCTTGCTCTAGGTCGAAATCTTGTATCCGAAACCTCTTTTCGGTAATTCATCCTCAACAATTACAGTTACTAACTTTGGGGAAACAATTTCAATTTTATCTCCTACCCTTACGCTATAATCTGGCTTTCCAATCCTTCCATTAACCAGAACAAATCCAGATTCGCACATTTCTTTAGCTATTGCTCTTCTCTTTATCAAACCTGTTACCTTAAGCCACTTATCTAGTCTCAAATTTTTTTGCTTTTTCCCAGTAAAAATCTAGTTTTTCAATGTTGAGATCCGAAATCTTCAAATTATCGTCTCTAATAATCCTTTCCATTAAAGCAAATCTTTTTATAAACTTCAAAGTTGAAAGTCTCAATGCATCTTCTGGATATATATCAAAAAACCTAGCCAAATTTACCACGCTAAAGAGAATATCTCCCATCTCATCTATCATTTTATCTCTATTATTAGAATTTACAGCATTTTTAAATTCATCAATCTCTTCTTTAATTTTTTCAACTATGCCCTCATGGCTGTCCCAATCAAAGCCAACATTTTTAGCTTTTCTTTGGGCCTTGTAAGCCAGTATAAGAGCTGGAAGAGCCGTAGTAAAGCCCGAAAAAATGCTTTCCTCACCAGTATTATTCTTAGACTTTAGTTTCAAATTTTCCCATCTTTTTAACACTTCTTCAGAATCTTTAACACAGACATCCCCAAAAACATGAGGATGTCTGTAAATTAATTTCTTTACTAAGTAGTCTATAACGTCATTAATGTCAAAAACATTTCTTTCAGCCTCCATCTGCGAGTGAAAAACCACTTGCAAAAGCAAATCCCCTAGTTCTTCTTTTAAGGAAGACATATTTTTTTTGTCAATCGCATCTATTACTTCATAGGCTTCTTCAATCAAGTTCGATTTTATGCTTTCGTGCGTTTGCTTTTTGTCCCAGGGACACCCCTTATCCGATCGAAGAATTTTTACAATCTCGATCAGATCAGAAAAGTTATAACGCTCTTTCGACAAAAAATCATCCATATTTTTTACTTTTTTATTTTATTTATTTTTGGGAGTTTTGTTGACCCTGAGAGCTTTGACCTTCACTTTGAGAATTCGTGCTAGGATTCGTTGTTGGCTGCGGCCCCTGAATTGGTTTTCCCTCTCTTGTCTTGTTCAACAAAGAAACCAACCAAAACTTAAACCTCTCCCATGCTGTTATCACTGGGTTATCCATAGGTGCAACTATTGGATTAGGGGTAATCTTTGATTGCTCTTTCTTTTCCTTAAACCACTTTTCCAAACTTTGAGCCTGTTTATTTCTGAGAAGTTGAGCAGTTAATGTGTTCTTAACCTCATCAAATGAGAGCTCCTTTGATGGTCTGGTACCCAGCTTCTCAATTATATGATACCCAAAAGGACTTTTTATTGGTTTAGAGAATTCGTTATCCTTGAGTTCATCTGCTGCCTTAGCTAAATCCGGAACTAGACTTGCTTTTGATATCCAGCCAAGGTCTCCTCCCTTATCTTTTGTAGGTGTATCAATTGAATACTCTTTTGCAAGAGTAGCAAAATCTTTACCCTGCTTAAGTTGCTCATAAATATTATTAGCTTCTTGTTCGGTTTTGACTAAAATATGTCTCAAGTGTATCTGTTCAGGCTGTACAAATTCCTTTTTGTGTTCTTCATAATAAGCCTTTACCTCAGCTTCTGATATGGTAACATTAGAAGTTAATTTCTTAAAGAGTGCTTCAGCAGTCAGTTGTTGCTCAATGATATTTCTCAGCTCGCCCATTGATATTTTTTGTTTAGCTAAAGCCTCATAAAAGTCTTTCTCTGAAGGAAAACTCTTTTTTATTTCATCAATTCTTGCATCTACTTCAGAAGGAGTGATTTTTATATTTTCCTTTTTAGCCTCTTGAGTAATTATCTTATTATCTATCATATGATTTAATACTTGCTTTTTTAACTCAAGGAAAAAAGAAGCCTCCTTCGGATCATAAAGATTTATTCCATATTGCTCATAATAACTAACAGCATCGCCTAAAGTCTTCTCATATTCATATCTTCTTATGGGCTCACCATTAACAGTTGCAACAGGTTGAAATTCAAATAGGGTATATGCACCCGAAACAGCCAAAACAACGATCAACACCCCTAGCCAAAATTTTATGTTCTTTAGAAAACCAAACCCAAATCTTTTACCTTTCTTCACATTTTGTGGGCTCTCTTGTTCTAGATTGCTAATCTCTTTCCTTTTTCTAATCGAAAACAATTTTCTGATTGAAAACAATGAAATTATTACCTCCTCAAAAATTTGCATTAATTATAACAAAAATATAAGAAAAAAAAATAAAACCCCCTCTAAAAAGTGAGGGGGAAATATTTTTATAATCCCTAAATTAGGATTTAAAAGCTTTTTCAAGAGGTGGTGCAATTTGTTTCTTTCTTGACATCACTCCAGGAAGCCACAAAGAATTCCCTTCTGGTTTCTTTCCAAAAGCCTTTTCAATTATCCCTGGATCTCCAGCAAAGAATAGCTCCGATCCTTCTTTCATAATATCTGTTGCAGCAAAGGCTACCATTTCATATCCACCAGAATTCTTTAACTCTTCTATAAACTTAATTATTTCATTCTTTCTATCATAAGCTTCATTGATATCAAGAATTTCAGTCTGGCCAATGCCAACCTTTTTCCCACCAAAATCAAAGTCTTTATAATCTTTCTTAACTACGCTATCAATTGGCTTGCCAATAATGCTGCCCTGCACTTTCTTTATCTCTATACCAAAAGCATTAATATCATCTATGCCAGCAATCTTTGCAAGCTCTTGAGCGATCTTTTTATCTTCTTCTGTTGTTGTTGGCGACTTAAAAATAACAGTATCGGAGAGAAGTGCACTCAACAAAAGACCTGCCAATTTAGGTTTGTCCTTGATCTTGTCCATATAATGCTTGGCCAAAATTGTACAGGTTGAACCAAGAGGTTCATTTAAGATGTAAATTGGGGTGTTGTTTACAAAGTTAAACTTGTGATGGTCGATTATTTCTATAACCATCGATGAATCTTCGCCACAAACCCTTTGTGAAGATTCATTGTGATCCACTAAAACAAGCTTTTTCCCTTCAACGTTTTCAAGTAGTTCAGGTTCTTTAAACCCAAACTTGTTTAAAACAAACTTTGTCTCATCGTTTAGTTCACCTGCTCTTGCGCTATTGTAACCCTTCAATTCAGCATAGACAATAGCAGAGCAAACGCTGTCGGTATCTGGTGCCTTGTGACCAACTACATAAACATCTGACATTAAGTAAATACCCCCTTAAGATATAATTTTGACTTATGGATAGTATAACAAAATTTATATCTAAATTCAACAACCCCCTTTCTTAGGTATTATATTCAGATCAACATTGATACTATCACAAAAGCTCAGCATTGAATTTAATAAATATTTATATATTAAAAAGCTTTTTTTATATGGCAATCAGGAGTTTAGTTCGTTGAACATCCCTTGGAGTTCATCTTCTGTTTTTTTTAACTTACTTTTACAAAGATTTACTAAAAACAAAGCCCTTTTCACAATATTAGAGAGCTCATCCATATCAATCTCGTCAGATTCAATCTTTTGAATAATAGAATTCAATTCATCTAAAGCTTCTTTATAACTTAATTCTTCACTCATCGGTTTTTACCTTCCTTTCTACTGTACTAAAAAGGTCAAAGTTTAAAAAATGCGTCAAAATATTTGAGCCTTCTTTAACATCCTCATAATTTTTAATTGTTTTCCCATTTAGGGTTGTAATAGAAAAACCTCTTTTCAAGATTTCTCTGGGATCCTTTAACCTTATTTCCTTTTCAAAATTCGTAACCAAATTTTTATTTTCTTGAAGCTTTGCAAAAGCTTCGTTCTTTAACCTATATTCCTTTCCTTGTAAAAATGAATACTCATTTCTTACTTTTTCATTTAGTTTCGAAAAGATATTGAAAAGAATTTTGTCGTTCTTTCTTTTTTCTTGACCAATTCTTCTCAAAAAGTCAGGAAAAATTCTATTACCTATATAGTTAATACTTGATTTTGAAACGCTCAAACTTTCAAGTGCCTTTTCTTTGATTCTGATAGATATCCTTTCTACTATTTTTGTTTCTTTGTCTACTTTTTCAGAACTCAAACTAAATATCTTATAGAGTCTGTCTTTAAGATCGTTTTCAAAGTCTTCTACCCTATTTATCAAAAAGTGCGCTACAGCAGTAGGATTTTTAAATCCTTCATAGGCAACAAAATCTAAAATTGTTTTATCTCTGTCGTGTCCGATTCCTACAAGAACTGGAATAGGAAATTTTGCAATCTTTTTTGCCAGATTATAACTGTTGAAACAATCTAGCTCTCCTACCGATCCTCCTCCTCTCACAATAACTACCACCTCAAAATTTCTGTATTCTGCTATAGCATCCAACGATCTTATTATTGAACTTTCAACATCCTTACCCTGCATCACAGATGGAAATAGCTTAACGTTAAAAGCATATCCCTTTTCGTTATAAATAAGATGTCTTATAAAGTCTTCGTAACCAGCCGCACTCTCAGATGAGATAAGCGCAATATTTTGGGGAGCAATTGAAAGTTCAAGAGCTTTGTTCAACTCAAGCAAACCTTCATTCTTAAGTTTACTTAGTATATTATTCTTTTTTAATTGCATTTCACCAATTGTATATGACGGATCTATGTTTAAAATATTCAAAGTCAAACCATAGGATGGATGATACAAAACTTTTACCTTCGCAAGAATCTTCATCCCCTCTGAAAGCTTCTCGCCCACTATCGTTTCAAAAACATCTATTATAAATTTCTTATCATTCCAAATAAGAGCACGATTTTTGGCAATTATTTGATCATCTTTTTTTTCTATTAACTCAATACTCACAAAACCGCTAGCATTATAAACTATTCTTGATATTTCAGCAGTCAAAAGTATATCACTCTCAAAATTATCTTTAATGACGTTTTGTATCAAAAGATTAAGTTCATATAAGGTAAGGAACCTATTATTGTTCATTAAAAAACCTCGCTATTTTTTTAATAATTTTATAACAATTGTGTTAAAATTAAATCGTTCATTTAGATAATTGCGGGGTGACGAATTGAAAACGATGTCAAACTTTATTCCAAAAAATGTTAGAAGTATCAAAAAAAACCTTAGCGTTCCAGAACTAATAGAAATAGCCATAAAGAATGGTGAGGGGGTATTAACCAGCAAGGGTTCTCTTTGTGTTAGAACGGGTAAGTTTACAGGAAGGTCGCCAAATGATAGATTTATAGTTTATGACGATATATCTAAAGATACTGTAGATTGGGGAAAAATAAACCTACCTCTACCAGAAGAAAACTACAAAATTATAAAGTCAAAAGCTTTAGCTTACATGCAAAATAAAGATATTTTAGAGTTTAGCGGCTGTGTAGGATCAGATCCAGATTATCAGTTTAACGTTCGCGTTTTTTGTGAATATGCATTTTCAGCCCTTTTTTCAAAATTTTTGTTTATAAACAGTGAAAACAAGATAACGAAAAATTCTTTCACAATGTTCGTCTTGCCAGGCTTTTCTGTAGACCCAGAAACAGACAAAACCAATTCCGACGCAGCAATAATTCTTAACCTAAAAGAAAAAACAATAATAATTTCTGGAAGTATGTATTGCGGTGAAATAAAAAAGGCAATATTTACTTGTATGAACTATTTTTTGCCAGAAAAAGAAGTTCTTCCAATGCATTGCAGCGCAAATATTGGGAAAAACAACGACGTAGCACTTTTTTTTGGACTTTCAGGCACAGGAAAAACTACCCTATCTAACGATCCAGAAAGAAGGTTAATCGGTGACGATGAACATGGATGGTCTGAAAACGGAATTTTCAATTTTGAAGGTGGTTGTTATGCAAAGTGCATTAACCTATCTCGTGAAAACGAACCTATAATCTACAACTCAATCAAATTTGGCAGTTTATTGGAAAACGTAATCCTTACCAAAGATAGAACTCCAGACTACACAGATTCGTCTATTACAGAAAATACAAGGGCTGCATATCCCATGAAAGCAGTCAGTATAGCTCACGATAAACTATATGGTCCACATCCAAAATGTATTGTTTTTCTCACAGCAGACGCTTTCGGTGTTATGCCGCCAGTTGCAAAATTAAGCCCCCAAGATGCTAGAGATTACTTCCTGTGCGGTTATACTAGCAAATTGGCTGGAACAGAAAGAGGAATAATTGAACCTCAAGCTACCTTTTCATATTGCTTTGGAGCTCCCTTTATGCCAAGAAAACCAATAGAGTATGCCTCACTTTTGGAAAGAAAAATAAAAGAGCAAAATGTGAGAATATACCTTTTGAATACTGGCTGGATTGGTGGATCGTTTGGCATTGGAAAAAGAATAGATATCAAAACCACAAGAAGAATAGTAAAACATATAATCGAAGGAACAATTGAAAACTCAAAATTTATAAAAGACAAATATTTTGGACTTACTATACCAGAATATCTCGAAGGTATCCCAGCAGAAATCTTAAATCCAATAAACTCTTGGGAAAACAAAGACGAATATGCAAAAAAGGCTCTTGAATTAGCCAAAAAGATTGAAAGTCAGATCAAAAAACACAAAGAATAGACAAGGCATAACTTTTTTCGAAGTTATAATTACTATACTAATTGTTTCTATTTGTCTATTTTCTTTATTACCAGCATACATAGAGAACATTATATTAAATTGGCAATTAGAAAATCAGGCCGATTTAATTGCCGAAGATCTAAGGATTATAAGAAATTCGGCTTTCAACGGAGAAACTAATAATTCAATTTTATTTGATATCGGTCAAAATTCATATTATATCTTTTCCAATAATGGCAAACAATCCTCAAAATTTGATCTTCCAAACAAAATAACCTTTAAGAATGCCTATTGTGGATCATCTAATAGATGTAGTTTTAGTATCCATGGAGTTCCTAATGAAGGCGGCGGAAAAATTTCTCTGTTATGCAAACAGATTAACAAAGAAATAGATATTATAATAGGTACTGCTACAGGAAGAATATGGATTAATAAAAACATTAATTAATTTCAATTGATACTGTAGGCAACCACATAACAGGGATTTTCCAGATGTGAATCACAGAGTTCTCAACGGAGAGTTGCTTTGTATTTATGTTGTATGAAATCTTATTAGCAGTAAATGGGCTTCCAAGTGCCACTCCATCTATATCCTGCAAATTTAAAACCATTCCAGAAGAAGTTCTTTCAAGATCTGCATCCTTTCCAAGAAAGAAGAAATCTCTTCCCTCTACAAGAACTTCGCCCCTTGCATGGGCTGTTTTTTCAAAAGGGTTATATTCAATCTCTTTTGTATATAGATTAAAGTCCTTATCGCTGATGTGAACGTTATTGTCTAAAATTACATTAGTCTTTTTAAAAGAAATCAGATCGCTAAGATCTAATTTTCCCAGTCCCCCACCCCCACTATCAACTTTTAAACCATCAAAGTTGAAGTTAAAGATACTTTTAGGTGTTAATTGTTTCTTTTCCAGATCAAAAGTATGTCTTTTGTTAGAAACCTCAAGATTGTTCAAATAAAAAACACCTACAAAAGTTGCAAAAAAAAGCGCTACTATTAAAAAGAAATTTTTGTTTAAAAACCACAAGAGCTACAATCTCCTCCAGAACACCCTGCGCAAGAAGAGCTAGAAGCAGTTGAACTAATATCAATCGAGTTATCGCTATTACTGGATGATTTTGGCCTTGATACCATAGGTCTTGAAATTACTCTCTTTACATTTGAAGAACCACACTTCGGACAACTTGCTGCCTCATCCTTTTTATCAACGCTTCTTAATAGAGTGAACACATTATTACAATCGCCGCACTTATACTCATAAAAAGGCATTATGAAAACCTCCTATCAATAATTTTTTTCATAGAATTTACTTCTTAAAGATTCGTAAAAAGAGTCATCAAATAGATCAACAGGGCCAAAAAGTTTTCCATTTTGGAGAGTGAAACCCACAGCCAATGACTTGGGAAAAGCTAAAGCGTTAGATGAATCATAGAAAGTCACAGGCAAAGTATTTTCAACTAAAGCTCTTAAAATAAGGTTTATATGAAAAAATGGCTCAGACACCCTCCACAAGGAAACGCTTCCATCTTCAAGAGATGCCATCACGGGCTCAGAATTTTGACTCTCAATTGATTGAACAAAAAATTTTAAATTCGATTTCTTCATATCCTTTACTAATTTAAAAAGATCTTTAAATTGAATATAAGATTTCAAGCGCTCATTAAATTGCAAATTGATGGTATATAGTTTAGAAATATCAGCTTTAAAGATATTCACATTTGTAAAAGGATCGAACAATAGCTTCAATATTGCTATATTGTGAGATACAACTTCAACATTAGTTGAAAAGAATATTAATATACCCTCATTTTTTCTTTCTGTGAAAAAGAAATTTTTAAATTGTTTAATGCTAGATTTTTCAAGCGTAAAATTAAAATCAGCCTTTTCTATATTTTCTATTACACTGTACAAAATCTTATCAATGTCATTGGCTTCTTTGAACCTTTCGGCATCCGTAACCACTATTATTAAAACTTTGTTCGCAAGAGCCAATACGTTGTAGTCAAGAACTTCATTTTCACTAACTAAATTTGAGAAAAAGCACTCCAACTTCTCAACCACTACAGGATGCACGCTTATGTTATCAACATAACCTGACACGTCAAACTTAAGGATGTCTAACCTAATTTTCAAGAGAAACTCCTGCCTTATTTTTAAATAAATTTTCTAATTTCATCTTAACAACTAAATTTTACTTTCCTACATTGTATCTGGTTATACCTTGAGGACCACCAATCCATAGGGTATTGCCATATACTGCAAGAGCTTTGATATCGTTATCTAACAAGCCATCCGCTTTTGTAATCTTTCCAAAATCGCCTGTAGCTTCGTTATAGGTCAATACGCCTTTAGGACTCATCATATATAGCTTACCATTTTGGTAAGCAAAGCCATATATTGAGTCTGAATAGATTTTTGGCACATAATAATCTTGAAATTTGTTGCCCTTACTGATGTAGTGAACTACACCATATCCCGTTATGAGAGTGGACTGATCCTGAAACACGCTAAACCATGCCCCGTCATCGGTTACTATGCCCTTTTCTATCCATGGATAAGAGGTTATCCCCGGCGGATAATCAGCAGGCAGATAGTTTATCCACTTATGAGTTTTCTTATCATAAATATTCAAAGCACAAGAAATGTTTAAACCCAGCATATTAGTTTCTCTGGAAACAGCATAAATTCTGTCTTTATCACCAAGTATTAGGGTAAAAGCACCCATTATTAAATGATTCTTTTCCGAATAAGTAATAATCTTGTTTGTCTTAAGGTCTAGCATATAAAGTCCCTTTTCGGTTCCAACCCAAAGATCATTAGAATCCCTGTAAATGCTAAGAACCGAACTAAAAGCGTGGTATTCCTTTTCTGGGAAAGAGGAAACTAACTTTGGTCCTTTAAGATCCCAGAGTTCAATTCCATTCTTTCCGCCAAGCCAAAAGTAAGAATCGCCTTGATAGTACACAGTACTGTATTCAAATTTTGTATCTAGACCTACCCACTTTTTGTCTTTCAAGTACATAATTTTTCTATCGTTATCACCTTTTTTGAAGAGGGCATAGACGTTTTTGTTATCAAAATAAAATTTTTCAACCTCATATCCCAAAGGATATCCGTCGTTGTAAGGTATAACTTTCGTAGCAGATTCTATTAAAAAGATTCCAAAGCTTGTAGCAGCCCAGACGTCGTTGTCATCTTGAATACCTAGAGCTTTAATATCTTTTAACTTATCAAAAGTTATAATAGAGCCAGGTGCTTGCTTGGTTAGAGCCACAAAGTAACCTATAACCCAACCCTCTGAATTATCCTGAAATTTTACTTTATACCAATCTCCCTGCTTTTCTACCGATTGAATGGGTGTAGTCTGGTTAATTATTTTGATGATCTTAAAACTTGTACCAGGACCATCCCTTACTGGTATATTATTTCCTACAAGATTCCCATCAGGAGTAAAAGCAGCTGCATATGCACTAGAAACCAAAAATACCCACAATGCTAAAAATAGAATAATCCTTTTAATATTGATCATGTTAGTCATCTTCTGTCCTTTCTATTTCTTATTTCATGAATAATTTCAAGGGCAGCAATTGCGCCCTCTCCTACAGCAGTAGAAACCTGATAAGGTTCACCGGTGCAATCGCCAGCGGCATATATTCCTGGGATGTTAGTCTTCATTGATCTGTCTACCACAATCGATTTTGTCTTTTCGTTAATTTCTAACCCTAAAAATCTAGCTATGTCAAGCGACCCCATATTTCCCAAAGCAAAGAAAACGCCGTCGGTAGTTATCTTACTTCCATCATCCAGCAAAACTCCTGTAACTTTTTCTCCATCGCCAAGCACTTCAATTGCCTTTCCCGTTCTCAATTCAACGTTATTTTGTTTCAGCTTATTCAGAAAGTTTTCAGAGATCTCAAAATCCTTTGCATGAGAAATCAAAGTTATTTTCGAAGCGAATTCAACAAGGTCAAGAGTTTCTCTTGCAGCTAAATCTTTGTTGCCTATCACCACTACAGGCCTATCTTTATAAAAAAACCCATCACAAGTGCTGCAGTAAGAAACTCCTTTTCCAATATACTCTACTTCATTTTTTACCCCAGAGGGCTTTACGTTCAAGCCCAGTGCCAGAATCAAATAATCAGCCTCAAAACGATTTTCTTTGTTAGTTTCAACGTAGTAACCGCCATTTTCAGAATAGTTAGCCGCAATAACTTCTTCTTCTAAAATTATTGCGCCAAATTTTTTTGCTTGAGCCACAGACCTTTCTTTAAATTCTTTACCAGAAATTCCCTCAGGAAATCCCAGATAGTTTTCAATGTTGTGAGCCCAAGAAGCCCTTGAGCCATCAGGCAAACCTATCACAAGAGATGAAATATTAGCTCTCGCTATATAAACCGCAGCAGATAAACCAGCAGGTCCTGCTCCCAAAATAATTACATCATATCTCAACTTTTATACCTCCAAAAATGATTTAATCATTATAAACCATTGTTGCAGATAATATAAAATAATACAATTAGAAGTTCTATCTAGGCAAATAATTTAGAGGGTTTACATATCTTCCGTCAACTTTTACTTCAAAGAGCACGTGTGGTCCTGTAGACCAACCAGTGCTACCAGCATAAGCTATTACTTGACCCTGACTAACTCTTTGCCCCACAGAGACAACTATTGAGCTATTATGTGAATAGGAAGTACTAATGCCATCTCCATGATTAATGGTAACAATTTCACCATAACCGTGTTCCCAACCAGCATAGGTAACTATTCCCCTATCTGCAGCCCTAACTGGAGTACCATAGGGCACTCCAATATCAATTCCTGTATGAAACTCGGGAGTACCGAAAATTGGATGAATTCTCCAACCAAAGCCAGAAGTAATAGGACCATCTACAGGCCATATAAAGTTACCAGGAAATCCTCTACCTCTATAAGATAGAGCAATACGTTCATATCCATTGTTGCTACTGTCTGAAGTCCACTTATTTACTACTTCAGACACTACATCAAGCCCAGGTATAAATATATCCTGCCCTATCTGAAGTTCTTGAGGATTGGGTATATTATTGGACTTCAAAATTCTTTCCTGACTAACTCCATATATTTCACAGATCTCACTCAACGTGTCTCCGGGTTGAACAGTGTAAATAACGCCGTTCATGTTAGGAATTTTTAACTTTTGACCAATTTTAAGATAGCTTTCATCCTTAATACCATTCAGCAACTTAATAGTCTGATAACTAATGCTGAACTTTTGAGCTATGCTTTCAAGTGTATCTCCTGGCTGAACAGTGTAATCCTGAATCTGAAATTTTGGTTCACTTGAAACCTTTTTGACATCTTCTTTAGAAACATTTTGAACAGGATAAATTGAAAAATTAGCGTTTTTTGGATTTAAATTAGCACTATTTGTAATTATTAACCCCCCTACAATCAGAGGAATAATGGGAAAAAAGTAGCAAATTTCTTTTTTGTATCTCACTAAAAATTGCTTGATAGAGCCTAATTTAAATTTTTTAAAAAAATTACCCAATAAAATCACCTCTCAAAGTCAAATTTTTAATTTGATTAAAAATTTATGATATAATCAAATACGTTGTGCCCGTAGCTCAGTTGGATAGAGCGTTGGACTACGAATCCAAAGGTCACAGGTTCGAATCCTGTCGGGCACGCCACTTAAAGACTTCAATCACCTTTAAAAGTACAATCATATCTTTTACCTCCTAAAAAAGATCCTTACCCTTTACCCCTTTTAAAACTCATTAGAAAAATAAATTAATTTCATTAGATTTAAATTAAATTAGATCTCAAACAACTTCAAAAGTATAGTTATTTAAGAGAAATATGTCAAACATTTTTGTCGTATAAACTATTTATATTATCCTTTTCTAAAAAAATTGTAAAAAAAAATAAGCAAATTAAAGGATAAATTGAAAAACAAAATTAGATAAAATTTGTAACAGAAGCAATTCAGTTATCTTTAAAATTTCCTAAATTGACAAAATCGAAAAAAATATATATACTTATTTTCGAATGTTCGAATATATGTATAAAAAGAGGTGATTATAATTAATTTGCTGCAGCTCTTTGAAGCCCATGCAGAGCTTTGCAAAAGCCTTTCCAACCCAAAAAGGCTTATGATAATAGCAATGCTTGCTGAAGGAGAGGCAAACGTAACAGAAATTGCAAAGACAATTGACGCTAGGCCATCAACAGTTAGCCAGCACCTAGCTCTTCTTAGAGCACACAATTTAGTAGAAACCAGAAAAGAGGGCAAAACAATTTACTACTCGCTCTCAGACAAAAGATTAGGTGAAGCCTGCAATCTTATTAGACAAATCCTCTATGAAACAATGAAAAAGAAGGGCAATTTTGCAAAGGAAATGAGTTTAGAAAGCAATCTGCTTTGCTTTAAAATAAAAAATTAAATATTTAGGAGGATGTATCATGAGTTTAGACCTGAAAAATTTGAAAGTAGACAAAACAGTAGATGCAAGAGGAAGTGCCTGCCCTGGTCCACTACTTGCAGCCAAAAGGGAAATCGTCTCAATACCTATTGGGGGAATAATGGAAGTTCTATCCTCTGATGAAGGGACAAACGAAGACCTCCCGCTGTGGGCAGAAAAGGTTGGACACGAATTTTTGGGAAATATTGAAGAAGCTGGGTATTGGAAACTTTATGTAAAAAGAGGAAAATAAAGTGTCTGCTAATAATCCAAAAATCTTAGTTTTTTCAACGAACAATATCTCAGATCCTGGCATTGACCTTGCGGGAGCGTCTCATATGGACTATCCAGAATCAGTTAAAGTTATAACAGTTCCTTGTTCTAGTGGCATAAGCCCAAAATGGATTTTAAATGCAATAAAAAGTGGTTTTGATGGAGTATTCATAGCTGCTGATGGAACAGATTGTCCTTATTTAACTAACTGCACAGATAGAACTGCAAAGGTCGTAGAGAAATCACAAGAACTCCTCACAGCAAACAACCTAGATCCAAGAAGAGTAAAAATGGCTGCAATATGTTCCGTATGTGCTGAATCATTTGTCTCACATATCAAAAAGTTTCATAAAGCATTAAGCGAATTGAATAACTAAACTATAAGGAGCAGGCGATGAGCGACTATAAAAAGTTTGACGCATTAGTAATAGGTGGCGGAATTGCTGGAATGGAATCTTCTATATTGCTTGGTGATATGGGATTCAAAGTGCTTCTTGTAGAAAAAGAATCCAGTATTGGCGGAAAAATGATACTACTTAGCAAAGTATTTCCCACTCTTGATTGTTCTAGTTGCATATCCACACCTAAAATGGCTGCTACAGCTGCTCACAATAATATCACAATATTAAATTACAGCGAAGTTGAAGAGATAAAGAAGGAAAAGAATTCTTTTATAGCTAAAATTCTTAAAAAGGCCACATTTGTTGACCCAGCCAAGTGTACAGGATGCGGACAGTGCGAGCTTGCTTGCACTGTCCCTTTGCTTGACCAGTTCAATTGCGATCTTATTCCCAGAAGAGCAGCATACATTGCATTTCCACAAGCAGTTCCAAAAAAAGCAGTAATAGAGAGGTTTGGCACCTCACCTTGTACTTTTGTATGCCCCGTTGGCGTAAAGGCACACGGGCTTGTTTCGCTTTCAAGATCTGGAAAATTTGAAGAAGCATATCGCTTACATCTTGAAGATTCTCCTTTCGTCTCAACTCTTAGCAGAATATGTTCTGCCCCCTGCGAAAAAAGATGCACCAGAAACCAATTGGAAGGTTCTATCCCTATCAGAAACATAAAACGATACATTGCAGACAAGCACTTTGAAAATTCCCCTACCCCTCAGAAAATAGAACTAAAAGACCTATCAGACAAGAGAGTTGCAATTGTTGGTTCTGGCCCATCAGGATTGAGCGCTGCGTACTATCTTGCCAAAAAGGGCTACAGAGTAACTATTTTCGAATCATCAGATAAACTGGGGGGCAAACTTAGATTAATCCCTGGTTACTTGCTTCCAAAGAATTTACTAGACAGAGACATTGAAGAAATAACATCATATCAAAACATTGAAGTAAAGCTAAACACGAAGATCTTTTCTCTAAATACATTAAAAGAAAGCGGATTTGACGCAGTATTGCTGTCAACTGGAACTAGCTATAATGAGAAGGATTATCCAGAAACTCTAAAGCAAAAGAATGTCATTGACGCTATCAAATTCCTGCAAGACAAAGATATTCACTCTACTCTAAATTCGAAAAACGTCGTTGTAATTGGTGGAAACAACATTGCTATGCACTGCGCCAGAGTAGCATTAAGATACAAAGCAAACGTTTCAATACATTTTGAAAAGGACAGAGTTGACATGAGCGCTACAAAAAAAGAAATCGATGATGCAACAAACGAAGGAGTCAAATTGGTTCTTAATTCAAAATTAGATGAAATAGATAAAGCAGATATTATTATTTATGCAATGGATCCAAGGCCTGAGCAATTAGTCTTTGATGAGTCTAACCCGAACATATCTGAATTAAAAGTTAATGAATTCTATCAGACCCAAATCCCTTGGGTATTTAGTTGTGGCGACAATGTGCACGGACACTCAAATATACTTAAAGCTATTTCCAGTGCAAAAAAAGCGGCTTTTTATCTTGATCTATTTTTAAACAATTTGGATTTTGGCTCAGAAAAATTTGATGACAGACTTCCTGCTGTAAAGCCAAACGAAATAAAAGATCGCTACAATTCAAACTTTCCAAAACACATGAAATTTGAGCCACATCTTAGAACAAAAGATTTCAATTTTGAGGAAATAGAACAAACTATCTCAGAAGAAGAAGTAAAGAAATATGCCACAGGTTGCCTGGATTGTGGCGGTTGTAGCGAATGCCACCAATGTGTAAACATTTGTCCTGCTAATGCAATAGATTTTTCAATTAGAGATACAAGATACGAAATAGAAGTAGATACTGTAATTGTTTCTACAGGATTCAATTTGTTTAACGCTAGCAAAAAGGAAATATTTGGGTTTGGCAGATTCCCAAACGTTATCGATGCAATGCAAATGGACAGAATACTTGCTCCTACCAGACCATACAACGCTGTAATAAGGCCATCTGATGGCAAGGTGCCATCAAATATTGCAATGATATTGTGTGTGGGCTCGCGAGATAGAAAGGTAGACAACAACATATGTTCAAGAGTTTGCTGTATGTATTCTCTAAAACAGGCACAACTTATAATGGGGGCTCTACCTACTGCTGATCTGACTATATATTACATTGATATAAGGGCATTCGGCAAAGGATATGAAGAGTTTTATCACCAGGCTAAAGAAATGGGCATAAGATTTGTAAAAGGGAAGGTAGCAAGAATAGAAGAAGACGAAGAAAACAATCTAAATCTGTTTTACGAAGACATGGAAGAAGACGGACAAATAAAGGTTGCCAATCACGATATGGTAATACTATCAGTCGGACTATTGTCAAACACAACTGCATTCAAGCCGTTCAAAGATATGAAACTGGATTCGGACAATCACATGTTCGTAAGAGAAGTAGAAGAGAACACAGAACCGGCAAAGACTTCAATAGAAGGAATATTTGTTGCTGGCACTTCAAGTTCCATAAAGGATATCCCCGATTCTGTTGTACACGCTGGAGCTGCTGCAGCTCAAGCAGCAGGATACATTACTAAGATGAGGAGGGGGCTATGAGCGGTAGAATTGGCGTTTTTGTATGTTATTGTGGTGGAAACATATCAGACTATGTGGACGTAGAGAAGGTAAAAGATGCAGTAGCAAATGATGAAGGCGTAGCATATGCAAAGACCAATATGTTTACGTGTTCTGACAGCGCTCAGACAGAAATGATAAACGCAATAAAAGAAAAGAATCTAGACGGAATTGTAATAGCTTCTTGCTCTCCAAAACTTCATTTGAAGACCTTTCAAAATATGGCACAGAGGGCAGGACTTAACCCTTACCAATATACTCAGGTAAATATTAGAGAGCAGTGTTCATGGGCACACACTCACAACAAAGAAGCAGCAACTGCAAAGGCAATTGACTTAGTAAGAGCAGGTATTGCAAAAACTAGAAATTCCGTCCCACTCACTCCATTAAGGGTAAACACTGTTAATCAGGCTTTAATAGTAGGAGGAGGCATATCAGGCTTAAGGTGCGCTTTAGCATTATCCGATATGGGAATCTTTGCCCACGTAATAGAGAAAGAATCCAAAATAGGTGGTAACCTAAAGGACATAGGCGTTGTCTTTCCTGACAACAAAAATGGTTCTGAACTAATAGAGGAACTTGAAAAAGAGATCAAAAAAAGAAATAACATCAACATTTATACCAATGCAAAACTAATAAAAAAACAAGGCAGCGTGGGAAATTTTGAATGTGACATAATGTCTGGAGACGAAAAATTAACTCTAAACGTCGGTTCAATAATTTTAACAACAGGATTTAAACCCTATACTCCTAAACCAAATGAATTTGGTTATGGACATCCAAATGTAATAACTTTGGTAGATTTTAAGAAGTTGTTAGCCAATAACGTTAAAAAGGGCGAACTGGTCTTTAATGGTCAAAAAATTAGAGAGATAGCCTATATTTACTGTGTTGGCTCACGAGAAAATAACAAAGAAAACGGCAACAAATACTGTTCCAGATATTGCTGCAGCGCTGTTAACTACGCTTCTCTTTTAGCATTTGACATCGATAAGAATTTGAAGCAATATCACATCTACAGAGATATAAGAACATACGGAAAATATGAAGAATATTATGAAGAAAATCTCAGGCGCGGAGCTTTATACTTCAAGTATGACGAAGAAACCCCCCCAGATATTAGTCTAAAAGGCGAAAGAATAAAAATTATTGTAAAGGATAGACTGTTAGCCAAGGAAGATATCTTAATTCCCTGCGACTTGCTTGTGCTTGTAAATGGTATGGTGGCAAATGAGAACTCAGAACTAAACGATATTTTAAAAACTCCAATTGGTAAAGACAAATTTTATAACGAAATACATCCAAAACTAAGACCTGTAGAAACTGTAATAGATGGCATATTTATTGCAGGAGCATCACAAGGCCCAAAAAATATTTCAGAAAGCGTAGCTAGTTCAATGGCTGCTGCATCGAAAACGGCATCACTTCTTATTAAAGGCTATGTAGACATTGAGCCCACTGTTGCACACGTAATAGAAGAAAAGTGTACGGGTTGCAAACTATGCGAAAATTCATGCCCATACGAAGCAATATCTTTTGTAAACAGAAACGATAAAGTAATTGCAAGCATAAATCCTGCAATTTGTAAAGGATGTGGCGGCTGTGTTCCTGATTGTCCTGAAGATGCTCTGGAAGTTCTTGGCTACACTCACGCTCAAATAAATTCCATGATAAATTCTATGCTTTTGGAGGCAAAATAATGCTAAAAAAATTTATTAAGCCACCTTTACACGTTATAAAAAGCGAAATGTATTTCCACGAAAAGATAATCTCTTTGCTCAAAAGTGAACCAAAAACAATACCAGAAATTTCAAAGGAGCTAAATATACCAACCTATGAGGCTACCATGCACCTAATGGCAATGCGTAGATACAACCTTGTAGAAGAGCTTCCGAAAAAGAGGCGAGACGATTATTACAAATACGCTCTCAAGGAGAAATAAGATGATAAAAGTCAATTCTGGATTGATAGATAAAATTAAGATAAGTGAGGATTTCAACGCATCAGCATGCTTTAACTGTGGGACTTGCTCGGCACTGTGCCCAGTAGGCTTTGATATTTTACCCAGAAAACTTTTTAGATATGTTCTCTTAGGCGAAGAGGAAAAAATTCTTGAGAGCACCGATCAGATATTTTCATGCCTTTTATGTAGGATGTGCGAAGAGCAATGCCCACATGATGTTAACATAACAGAAAACATAAGACTTATCAGAAATTATCTTGCCAAGAGCAAGCTTGGAGTGTGAAAAAATGAGCAAAGTAGGAGCTGTTTTAGGGATATTAAACGATAACTTTGAAAAGAGAAAGACTGTCTTTAGCGTTCCAGAAAAAAGCCTTGTCTCATGGGCAAAGGATTTAAACATAAAAAAGGGCACAGAAACAATAATTTATACCGGGCATATGTATCAACTTATGCCAATCACAAAGTCAGCAACCAATCTATATGAAAACCTGGAAGAATCCACTCTGATGAAACTAGCTCCAGTAGGAAGAATAGTTAATAAGTTTATTGACCTATCTTCAATGTCCAAATTTGCCGCAAAACCTGACAAAAGCGAAGAAGAACGATCAAATAGATGCTTGCAAAATATCTACAAGCTTTTAAAGTATGCTGGAGTAGAAGCAGGATATTTATACGAAGATGAACTCTATGTCGGTACCCTTTTATACGACAACGGCATAGATGAACCCCTAATTAATCAGGCAAAGATATTAAATAAAATCCTTAAAGAAAACAACGTAAAAAATATTATTACAGTTGACCCTCACACCACACATATGCTTAGAAAGGTTTATAAAAAAATCTTGCCAGAATTTGATTATGAGGTGAAAAATTACATCGAAGTATTGTATGAAAAAAAGATCAAACCTCAAAACAAACTGGACATGATTGTAGCCATCCACGATTCCTGTGTCCTGGCAAGATATGAAGAAGTAATCGAAGAACCAAGAGCTCTTTTAAAAAATGCAGGAATAAATTATGTAGAACCAGAACTTTCAAGAAAGCTCACTCACTGTTGTGGTGGCCCAATTGAATCGCTTTTCCCAAAAAAGGCAAAAGAAATTGCCTCAAAAAGAGCAAACGATTTATTAACCTGTTCAAACGTAGTAACTACAATGTGTCCAATTTGTTTATTAAACCTAAAAGAAAGCACTCCTTTAAAGGATAGTTTTTTGGATCTGTCAGAAATTTTAGCGAAAGCTTATTTATAGAGTCCATAAAAGTGGAGGAAAAGGATGGCAAAGAAGGCGTTTATTGCCCTTACGTCAGGTCCAGATAATCCAGAAAAAGTCATAGGTGCTTTTATTATGGCAAACGCTGCTTTTGCAATGGACTATGAAGTAACTATGTGGCTTCAAAGCGGAGGAGTTTTTACAGCTGTCAAGGGCATGTTTGAAAGAATAACATATAAAGATTACGATCCATTAGAAATTTATGTAAAAAATTTTATAGAACAAGGCGGTAAATTTTATTTGTGTGTTTGTGCAAGCAAAGCCAGAAACATAACTGAAAAAGACCTTGTTAGTAATGCACAAATAGTTGGAGCAGGAAGAGCAATGTTAGACATCTCAGAGTCAGACTTAGTAATGTTTTATTAATTATCAACTCAAAAAAATTTAATCGGAGGTAGAAATGAGTGAAAAACTTGTAATTACCTTATCTTCTGGACCAGAAAACCCAGAAAAGGCAACTCTTGCATACGTAATGGCTAACGCAGCCCTTGCAATGGACGCTGAGGTATTAATGGTTCTCCAATCAAATGGAGTCTACACGGTAACAAAAGGTGTTTACGAACACATAAAAGCTCCCGGACACGATCCTATAAAAAAGCATGTTGAGAATTTTCTTTCAAATGGAGGAAAATTTTACGTTTGCATACCTTGCTGCCAGGAAAGAGACATTTCTCAAGATCAGATACTTGAAGGCTGTGAGATGGCCAAATCTGGCAAAGCAATGAAAGCTATATTAGAAGCAAAAACCACATTAAATTATTAATCTTTACGTCACAAACAAAGAAGAATTTTAAGGAGGACGATCAAAATGAACGAAAAAGTTGTAGTCATGTCAACAAGTGGGCCTGAAGATCCAGAAAAGGCAACTCTTGCATACGTAATGGCTAACGCAGCCCTTGCAATGGACGCTGAGGTAATAGTTTGTTTGCAGGCAAGCGGCGTATATACAGTAACGAAAGGTGTTTACGAACACATAAAAGCTCCCGGACACGATCCTATAAAAAAGCATGTTGAGAATTTTCTTTCAAATGGAGGAAAGATATTCCTTTGCATTCCATGTTGTGAAGAAAGAGGAATTACTAAAGAAATGATAGTTGATGGCTGCGAACTAACAAAGGCAGGAAAGGCTATCAAAGAAATATTAGAAGCTAATTCAGTATTAAATTATTAATTTTTTCTAAACGCTGCCCCGCCTCTAAATACCAGAGACGGGGCTTTGTATGGTCCTACAAGCACATCCTGTATATTTTTTCAACGTCTTCTTCAGTCAATGGTTTATATCCGCTCAAAACCCCACCCCTACAGGCTTTATGTGCCATAATTTTGAAATTCTTATCATCGATGCCAACTTCACTAAGAGTGCTTTTAAGACCTAATTTATTAAACAAAAAGTCGCTCAATGATGATATTGCTTTTCTTGCAATTTCCATATCGGGCAGTTTAGGATCGATTCCAAAGACATTAATTCCAAATTTTTTAAATTGTGAGACATTTGACTCATCAAGGATATATTCCATCCAACGAGGTGTAAGTATAGCAAGACCCAAGCCATGAGTAATGTCATAAAAAGCAGAAAGTTCATGTTCCATTGCATGACAGGGAGCATGAAATTCGCCGCCTGTTTGCAAAAATCCATTCAAAGCCCAACTTGATGCCCACATTAGGTTTGCTCTTGCCTGATAGTTAGTAGGCTCTTTTATTGCAATTGGAGCATATTTAATAACAGTTTTTATAACGTCTTCCATAACTCGCTCTACCATATCCATCTTTTCTGCTTTATTAAAATAAAACACATCAAAAACATGAGACAAAATATCAGCACTACCGCAAGCAGTTTGGTATGCGCTTACAGAATACGTATTTGTAGGGTCAAGAAAAGAAACCTTTGGTTGAAGCAATGGATGAATAAGGCCATATTTCTCATTGGTTTGTATATTACTAATAACAGCTCCCGAATTCATTTCAGACCCTGTAGCAGCTAGGGTTAATATTGTACATACTGGCAAAGCTTTTGTAACTGGCGCTTTGTGGGTTACAAGATCCCAACTATCTCCATCATAAAAAGTTGCAGCTGCAATTAACTTAGTGCAGTCTATTGTAGAACCACCACCAACAGCAAGCAGTACATCAATCTTTTCCTTTTTGCATATATCTCTGCCTTTGTTGACAGTTGTATGTCTGGGGTTTGGCTCAATACCAGACAACTCAAACACTGTAAGATCAGCCTTTTTTAGCTCATCCATAACCTTATCATAAAGGCCAATCTTCTTAATCGTACCTCCTCCATATGTAAGAAGCACTCTTTTACCAAATTGTTTTAACTCCTCGCCTAAGTGAGAAAGCTGATTTGGTCCAAAGTAAACTTTTGTTGTGTTCTGAAATACAAAATTGTACATAATCAAACCTCCTTTTTTGCGTTAAGATTTATTTCATAATTCATTCTAAATATTTTAAGAAAAAATATATCACTTGGAGTTAACTCAAAGTAAAGTATAATAATATTCTAAAAAAACCTTAAATTTATCCTAATTTTTTTTAGCTATCATTAAGTCATAAAAATAAATTCAAACTCTTTTAAAGTTTTTTGCTGACAAATGGAAAAAGATCTAAAAAATATATTTTTTAATGAAAGCAACCTCTTGAAAGTACCAAAAATAACAATTTACTTTTGGGTTGCAAAACTTCTCTCTACTGCTATGGGAGAAGCCACTTCAGATTATTTGGTTTTTCATACAAATCCATATTTAGCAGTAATTGCATGCAGTTTAATCTTCGTTGGTTCAATATGGCTACAAATGAAAAGCAATAGATATTATGCGCATTACTATTGGTTCGCAGTAATAATGGTTAGCATATTTGGAACTCAAATAGCCGACGTAATACATGTAGTTTTGGGTGTCCCATACAGTTTTTCTACTCTATTTTTTCTCATAACACTAATTCTAACTTTAGCAGCCTGGAAATCCAAAGAAAAAACTCTTTCTATACACAGCATATATACCTCACGACGAGAAGCATTTTATTGGGCGACCATTGTTATAACATTTGCCCTTGGAACAGCAGCCGGAGATATGACTGCCTTTACTCTCAATCTTGGATATTTTGAATCAGGGTTGCTTTTTACAGTAATGTTCTCCATTCCAATAATTGCATATTTCATGTTTGATTTTAATGAAATAGCTGCATTTTGGATTGCATATATAATGACCAGACCTCTTGGAGCCTCATTTGCTGATTGGGCCGATAAACCTATAAGATTTGGTGGACTTGGTTTTGGATCATTTACAGTAAGCCTAATATTAACCCTTGCAATTTTGGTAGTAATACTTTTCTTAATTGTCTTCAAAATTGATGATCCTAACCAGTTTCTTAAGAGGGCTCGTGAATAAAATCAAGTATTTTGTCTCTAAACACGATCAACTGAACTAAAAGAAAGATTTTTATAAAAAGCCTAAACTTTGTGCCAAAAACAATGTTTCTATACCTTTTTCTATTCCTCAAATCTTTAAGCATCTTATCTAAAAACCGTTCATAGTTAATTTCAGCAAAAAGCTTATTTTTCTCAGAAATTAAAATTGCATCAGTTGCCACTTGGCCAGTTCTAACAGCATAATATATGCCCTCACCTGTTATAGGATCTACAAAACCACCCGCATCACCTACTAACAAAATATTATTGAAACCAACTCTATTCGGAATCCAACCTGTAGGTATTAGATGAGAAAAAACTTTTGTTGGCTCTTTATATCCAATTGAGTTTAAAAAATTATTGAACTGCTTTTTTATCAAACCATTGTTTTTGCTTATTAGCGCTCCCATTCCAACAATAGTTCTTTCTTTATTAGGAAAAATCCATCCATAGCCAAATTTTGTAAATCCAAAATATAAAGAAGCCCGATCAGTTGTAAATTTATAATCATAAAATTCCATAGCAAGAGTCAAATTATCTTTATACTCACGGATATCTATAATTTCATTTTTTACCAAAGAGCTTCTTATAATGCTATTCACACCGTCAGCAGCAACAATATATCTCCCCTTAAAAGTATTGTTATTTGTAAATACCAACAAATTGTTTACATCTATATCTACAACCTTAGTTTTTTCAAAAAAATAAGCTCCAGATTCTATTGCCTTCTTTAAAATTGCAAAATCAAATTTTTTTCTATCGACATAGAGAAATAACTTTTTTGAAAATGATGATATTATTTTTGTTCTCCCATAATAAACCTCGAATCTATTGGAAAAAAATTCAGTTTCTTGTCGTAAAAAATTAATTCCAAATATTGAATCAATTAAGTTATAAGATTTTTTTGTTAATAATCCCCCGCAAAGCTTATCTCTAGGAAAAACTTCTTTATCAATCAATGCTACTCTTAAACCTTTTTTTGCCAACAAAAAGGCCGCTGTAGATCCAGCAGGCCCTGCACCACAAATAATTACATCAAATTCTAATATTCTATTGTTCATATAAATTTATTATTATATAAGATAAGGTCAAGAGAATTAAGAATTAATTATAAAGAAAAAGATAATCTTTATCAAATAATAAATTTTACTTATCAAGATAAATTAATTTATATCTAAACAAAATTTAAAAAAATGATAGAATTTAATTAAATATTTTATTTCCTTACCACACATTTACTAAACTCTTCCACTCTCAAACCCACTTTTAGTCTAAAGATTCAATAAAAAATAAATATTCTTCGGTATACCAACTACGGATTTCAAATTGTTTTTCAAAGTTAGAGATTTTTTAGTATTCATTAAATATGCAAAGAAAGGGGGCGATAATAAGTTAGTTAACGTTATAAAAAACATAAGCTATTAAAAGTTATTTATGTGAAAGAAAAACTATTGAAGGAGGAGGACAATGAGACGCACGTTAATATCTTCATTAATAATTTTAGTTTTCACACTTTTTAGCTATAACCTTGCTCAAGCCCAAAACTGTTTCTTGCAAGACTCTTTGATAGGATATCAAATTTTTCAAAATATTGCCGCCAATGGTTTTAATAGTGTGCAACTTACAGGAGAATGCTTTGGATGTATAAATGAACCAGTTGCAACTTGTACTTGGAAGGGGCAGGACATACCTCTTCAACACATTCAAAATGTAACAGTGGAAGGCTTTAGAGATGCCCAACTTGTAGGTCAATGTCAACTTCACGCTCCTGGCTCCTGTCTTAACGGAGAATTTATTAATGTTTTTAGGGCTGAAAACGAATATCCAGGCAAATTACTAGTACACAACGGCCTTCAGGGTCCACAATGCACATATCAGACATGGATTATGGAATAAAAACAAAATGAAAAAATATTGGTCAAAGATATTAATCATTGCAGTTAGCTTTGTAATTATTATCTCTATAATCTTTGTAATCAATTTTAAACCCTCTAAAACTTTGTCCAATAGTTCCAAAATTTCTGATGATTCGAATACCTATCTTTTTTACAAATGTAATCCAAATGGTGAACTTGAATTTAAAAATTTATATTTCTATACCCAAAATGAACAAGACAAAAAAATTAGCACCATAGAATCGCTTCAACAAGCCGGTTATAAAAATCTAGGAGGACCAGATGAGCTTTTAATAAAAGACAGCAGAGGGTTCGTAACCTCAACAAAAACTATAAATTTATCTTGCAAAATTAGGGACTTCACATATAACATCACTGTTGGTGCAATGACGGGAAATCCTAATCCTGTGGGCCAATGTGGTGCCTTTAGCAGCCATTGGATAGAAATAGAAAAAGGAAACAGCACAATTTTGCCAAAAACTGTGTTACAAACATGTAATTCACAAAGCGCTATTTCAAAGATTACAATTAATTCAGCCGGTCAAATCCAGGTCTATAAAACAAATCCCTATTCTCAATCAGGATCTGCTAATCCTATGGATACTAATAAAAAGCGAACAATTTATGTAGGGCAAACCCCAGATGCAATAGCTACAGATAATTTTGGAAATATTTGGGTTTCAAATTATCAAAGTCAAAATATTGCAAAAATTAATCAAGATGGAGAGGTAGATCTTTTTAATCTAAAAGGTAGCCCAACAAATATTGCAGTAGATAGTTATGGCAATGTCTTTGTTATTGTTGAAGACAGTATAATAAAGCTTACTCAAGAGGGGAAAATAATTGGTACTTACAAAATAGCAGATGGTCTGAATTACATCTTTATAGATCCGCAAAATAACGTTTGGGTAGATGACTGGAAAGATGGGAAAATTTTTAAACTTAATGAGAATGGAAACATAACAAAAACCTATCAAGCAAGTTACGGCGCATATCAAATAATAATGGATAAGTCCAACAATCTATGGGTTGCTTCAAGTTATGGGCCCTTAATACTACTTTATCCAAATGGACACATAAAAGAATGCTCTCAATGTTGCGTAAATAAGATTACTACAGCTAATAATACAGCGTGGATTACTACAGGCAAGCTTTTAGATAATAGCATTATGTTAAGACACATAAACGCAAATTGTGAAATCTTGCCTCAAAGTTACAAATTGAATATCCAACCTACAGGAATAGCAATAGATAATAAAGACAATATATGGATTTCTGGAAACAAAAAAGAGGGTGAAGGAGTCCTAGAAGAAATAAGTGAATCAGAAATGCACGTATATTTACTTGGAAAATTCCCAGGTCCTTTAGTCATCGACAAATATAATAACATATGGGTAATAAGTGGAACAAATACTGTAACAGAATTTTATAAATTAGCAAATAATGCACAAACAAAATCAAGTGAAAACCCAACTTCTGGTCTTAATCCTCATCTTCCAATAGCAATTCATCATACTTTCCCAGAAAATATTGGAAAGTGAACATAATTATGCTTAAATAAAAAATTATTAAAATTTAATTTTCTAATAAGTTTTATTTATCAAGATTTAGAACCTTTAGCGATAAAAAATGCTAAAAAATATAATATAATAATAGATATTATTTATAGGAGGACACTAGAATGGATAAATATGTTTGCACAATTTGTGGTTATGTATACGATCCAGCCGTTGGAGACCCAGATGGTGGAATAGCACCAAACACTCCTTTCGAACAAATACCTGATGACTGGCAATGCCCTGTATGTGGAGCTTCAAAGTCTGATTTTAAAAAACAGGACTAGGAGGTAAACTAGATGAGTGTAAAGGGCACCAAAACAGAAAAAAATCTTCTTGCTTCGTTTGCAGGCGAATCCCAGGCAAGAACAAGGTATACTTTTTTTGCTTCACAGGCGAAAAAGGAAGGGTACGAGCAAATTGCTGCAATTTTTTTGGAAACTGCAGAAAATGAGAAAGAGCACGCCAAGAGATTTTTTAGCTTCCTTGAGGGCGGCGATGTTGAAATTACAGCTTCTTACCCAGCTGGTGTAATAGGCACTACACTAGAGAACCTCAAAGCCGCAGCAGAAGGAGAACACCTAGAACATACAGTATTATATCCTCAGGCAGCAGAAGTTGCAGAAAAGGAAGGTTTCCCTGAAATAGCTACGTTATTTAGGAATATAGCCAAAGTTGAGGCAGCCCATGAAAGAAGATATAGAAAACTCTACACAAACGTTCAAAACAATGAAGTCTTCAAGAAAACAGTAAAAACTGTTTGGAAATGTAGAAATTGCGGCTATCTTCACGAAGGAATCGAAGCACCACAAACTTGTCCAAGCTGCTTACACCCACAAGCTTATTTCGAACTCTTTTCAGAACCCTATTAATATTTTCCCATATTGCTCTAAGGTGTTCATAAAGCGCCTTAGAGCAATTTAGTAATTAATTGGTACCAGTATTGTTTCTATGTTCTTTCCGCCGCTTTGTTTGGATTTATTCCACGCTTCTATTGCTCTTTGTACAAATATATCAATATCTTCTTGTGGTTGATATTGAGTTACGCCAAGGGTGCATTCAAGATTTTCCCCATGCGAAAAGGTTTCAGATGTTATCATAGTTCTAATTCTCTTAGCAACGAACAGTGCACCAAAGACATCTGTTTCAGGGCAAAGTATAGTAAACTTATTTTTCGAATAACTACAAAACAAGTCAAGACTTCTTATCGAATCGTTAATCCTGTTGCAAAACTCTCTCAAGACTCTGTGGGCTATTTCTTTGCCAAATTTAGAGTAAATGCTATTGTAATTGTCGTTAGACAAGAAAATTAAACTAAGAGGTCTCTTATATCTTATTGATCTTTGAGTTTCCTTCTTTAATTCTTCAAGGAAGACCTTTTTGTCGTACAGGTTGGTGATAGGGTTTCTCACTCTTTTAATAATTTTAAAGTTCCTATATTTATCCAAGTTTGACATTCTGAACAAAGAAATAACTACTATTTCGCCATCTTTTATCTCTGAATAATCCAACCAAAAGGGTTCAATAGAAAATTCTTTTAACAAAACGCTATTTTTCAAAAAAACAACGTTTTCATTTTTCTTATTGCCCCTATTTCTAATACTTACAAGCCATTCCTTCAACCCCTCGCCTTTATATAAACTTTTTTCCTCAGGATAGAAAAAGTCATATATATCGAGATTTTTTTCGTTAAATTCACTTAAACTTGAAAGACCAATATAATTTAGGAGATTTTTATTCATAAAAACAATTTCATCAAATTGACAGACAAAAACAAAATTTTGGATATTAAAAGAGATTTCTTTATAGAATTTTAGATCAGAGACTATCATCTTCTGTTGATTAATTTCTTTGGCAAGGTTAAAGAAAAAGTCCAAAAAGGTTAGTTGATTGAAGTTTTCATCCACATAGTAAAAGCTAATATTAGTGCTAAATTTTAAATTAATTCCTCTTCCAAGAAGCAATAACAAAAAGATATCAGGAAAATCCTTTTTAATTTTATTTACAATAATCGGAATTTCTGAATTATTTTTCGACCTAAATATTACCAGATCTGGTCTAAATTCACCTATTTTTATGAAAATATCTTGAGATTTTGTGCACGTTTCAAGAGTCTCAACGTTGTTTGCAACCAAATTAGATATCTGAACATTAAAAGTTTTAGTTAAATCAATATATAAAACTTTTAAAGGTAGCAACATAACTAATCACGTAAATTAACTGTGTACAATTTCTGGAAATCTCATCAAATAAATCCCCAACCTCTTATCTTCACCGCCTATATGATACTTTAACCAATCAATAACAAAATGCTTTATTAATAAAAGAAAGCTATCGCTTATACCATTTTTCAAAAATTCCCTCTTGAGACCATTCATATCAATAATAAACCTATCGTGAAGCATCCTGTGTTGGTAGTAGTTTGGATACCTATACTTAATCATAAGATCTTCCTCTGTGCCAAAGTGAAATATTACGTATTTCTCTAAAAAGTTAAATATCTTAATTACTCCCTCTTTTGCCTCACCCTTCTCACATGAATCTAATAATTCATTTATGTTTTCAAAAAGCTTTTTGTGCTGGGCATCAATAATTTCTATGCCTGTTTCAAAATCAGGGGTCCACTCTACTCTCATATTTTCATCATCCATCAAAACACCCCTATCATTAAGTTCTCCCATAAATCTATATCTAAACTTTTTTATAGCCTTCATAATAATTTATTAAAATTTATTATAATATAAAATTCAAAATATCAATAAAATTAAACTAAAAGCAATTTAAAATTGTAATTTGCTAATTTTATCATGGAATGTTATATTACTTTTAATCAACATAGAGTTAATTTATAAAGTTATCTTCAAGACAAAAGTTAAATGCTGATAAGGTATAATAGGTAATAGTTTAATATTTTGTTCCTCTTCCAATTCATGCAGGAGGATTAAGATATCATGGAATGGCTCCAATAATCAGCAATCTTTACAAAAACAAAATAATTGAAGCGTGTCACTACGATCAAAGAAGCATATTTGAGGCCGCAAAGATCTTTGCCAAAACAGAAGGGATAACTCCTGCCCCCGAATCTGCTCATGCAATAAAAAAAGCTATAGATGAAGCTATCAAAGCAAAAGAGGAGAAAAAGGAAAAAAACATTGTATTTCTATTATCAGGACATGGCTTTTTAGACCTAAGTGCCTATGAAAAAAATAGAGAAATAAGCTAATAGGGCGGCAAGTTGACCTTTAATCCAACTATATCTCTTGGCCTTGCAATCTTAATTCTAAAGGGTAATTTTGTCTTTCCCAAAATTTCTCTATAAGTCTTTTTCAAAATTTCAAGAGAGTTGTTCTTTTCGCTCAAGTGAGCAAGCACGATATTTCTCTTTTTTATCTTAGAATTCAAAAGTGCAAGTGCTGCATCCTTATTGGACAAGTGTCCGTTTGAAGAAAGAATTCTTTTTTTCAGATAATAAGGATAGGATCCGTTTTTCAACATTTCAATATCATGGTTTGACTCAAGAACTAAAAGATCAGATTTATCAATTGCACACTTTACGTCAGACGTAACTTCACCAAGATCGGTAATATAAGAAAAGCAAAAATCCCTGCAAGAAAACTCATAGCCAATTGGGTCTATTGCGTCGTGAGGCGTTGAAAAGAAGGAAACTTTTACATTGTCAAACTTTACCTCGTCAGTCAATATTTGAAAACAATTCCTGCTTTCAACTCTTTTTAAAACTTCATTAAAGCACTTTTCTCTAATAAAAACAGGAATATTACAATAATTTCTGGCAAAAACTTCCAACCCTCTTACGTGATCAGCATGCTCGTGGGTAATAAATACTGCGTCAATATCTTCAACTCTAAGATGTAAACTTTCTAAGGACCTTTTAAGATAAGAGCAGTTAACCCCTATATCTATCAAAAAAGTATAACCACCCATTCTTAATAAAGTAGAATTGCCACTACTAGAACTTGCTAGTACGTTTAATTCAACGGTTTTCAAAGTTTTAGTTCCCTTGTAATCTTAAAATGTAATTTTGCAACCTTTTTCAAGCCATTTAAACCATATTGTTCAACAATTTTTTGCGCAATATCTTTAACGTTTACGCTCCCCCTTTTTAGTTTGACCCCCACTTCATCAGAAAGTCTTTTCATCTGTCTCAAAAACTCTGCACGAGCCAAAATTGAGGCGGCAGCCACAAACAAAAATTCGCTTTCAGCCCTCACTACCTCAAAAAATTTTACGTTCTTATATTTTAAAAATTTCTTTTCTAACCCGCTATTGACAGAAAATTTATCCACCACCACTTTAAAACTACTCTTTTCATCCAGAAAATAACTTATTGTTTCAAAATGAAGCCTTGCAAGAATATCATTCAAATTTGCATTTTTAGATTTGTAAAATTCGTACATGTTATTATATTTCTCGGGCAACAAAGTTATTCTTTTATATAAAACTTTAGAGTTAATAATTTCAGATTCAAGACAAAAAATCCTCTCCTCATTTAATGCTTTACTATCTTTAATGCCGCTACTTTCTAAAGATCTCAGATTGTCACCTGTCATTTCTACCCCAGCAACAACCAGTGGCCCAAAGTAATCCCCTTTTCCGCTTTCATCAGATCCGATATAAAAGTCAAACTTATCGTCCAATTTTTGAAATATTAAACTTTGTCTGACCACATTCCCAAAACAAGATTTAACTTTATTTCTTAATTCATCGCTTTTTATTAAAGACGTATCCAGTTTTAAGCCAGCTTTCTTGCTCCCATAAAACCTTACCACTGCCTCTTCTTCTCCAAACAGAACTTTTAACTGAACTCCGTACTGGATTGTTTTGGTATCTTTAATCAAAAAGCCACAGAGTTTAAGCTTTTCTATTATCCTCTCAAGTTCTATATCAAGCATTAAGAAGTTTTTTTCAGTTTCTTTGGTTTCAACTCAAAAGTACTTTTTGGATTAGTTCCAGTCCACGCCTCTAATTCTTTGGCCTCAAAAATTCTTTTGAAATAAAAACTAAATATCCCAGCCAAAAACCCCTCGCACATGCTGCAAACAAAGCGATCAGAATGTTCAACTCCAGAACAATAAACATCTTCTAAAATACTTATCTCAAAGTACAAAGAATTCAAATCCATATCCTCTAATTGCAATACCCCAAGCCTTTGTTCCTTGAAAGCTGTCTGCAAAGATACTAAAAACTTTTTTACGTCACCTTCGCTAGAAATAAATGTTTCACAAAATTCATTTCCAGCCAAAAATCCTGCATCGAACAAAATCCTATCAGCTTCGCTTTGCCCAAATCTCTCCTTTAGTTTCTCCTGAATAGAAATAAAGAAAAACCTATACATAAATACAGGCATCAAAAGTCCAAGATTTGGTCTCCCAGCGTCGACATTGCCAATTTTATCAATTATGCTCTGTTCAACATTTTCATCGCTTTTCATGTTTATCTACTCCTTCAGGCTATATTTTTCTACAATCTTCCTCAATAACTTTGAAATATCTTTTATGTTTATTTGAAAATCCCTTTTAGCTTTCAAAAAGTTTGCCAAGCTTTCCCTGTTCATCAAATATACATTATTTAACTCAAAAACGCCATTAATATCCGAGTTAACAAAAACAATCAGCGAAAAAACGTTTACATCAACTTTTAGATTCTTTCTAATTTCTTCTTCCAACCAAACTTTGTTTTTCAAACTCATTGTCAATATATCTCTTTTTGGTTTAGCGTTGTCCAAAAAAAATTCATTGTTCTTTATCGAAAAAGAGCCTTTAGTGTAGCACACGTTTATAATATAAATGCCAGAACCTAAAATTACCAGTAAATATAATATATCGCCATATTTTCCTGGAAAATGAGTATATACCAAAGAATTTTCTGGTATCGTTTCTAATTCTTTACCAAGTTCTTCAGTAATCCTATAAGGCTTTGTTCTGAGGTTGTCTGAAATAAAGCTCATGTTTCTATTCTTATAAGCTCTAGAAAGAATTAAAATTATAGCAAGTATTGAAAGGGACAATATTATCAGTTTAAACATTGGCCCCTGATCTAAATAATCAGACAAAAATAGAATAACAGTAAAAAATACTGATACAATCGCTATTAATAGCGAGTTTTTTCTTATGTATTTTCTTAATTCCTGCTGATCTATCTCGCTCATACTATTTTATTTTTTTCATCCACGTGAACAATCTTTGTAACAAAATCTTTTAGTTCCTTTTCATCAATCCAGCAGTATGCCACGATAATAACCAAATCGCCTGGTTCAGCAAGCCTTGCCGCAGCACCGTTCAGACTTATCTTTCCAGAATTCCTTTCGCCCTCAATAACATAGGTTTCAAAACGCTTCCCATTATTAAGGTTAAATATGCTTACCGCCTGACCTGGCACTATGCCTGACTCATCAAGTAAAGCTTTGTCTATGCTTATGCTTCCCTCATAGTTAAGATTTGTATCGGTTACCCTTGCCCTATGAATCTTAGATTTCAACATCTTTATATACATTTACTCTAACCACCTCTTAAAATTTTTAATTCCAAGTAAATTTAATTATAGCTAAATTACTAATTAAAAAGATAATCTTTTTTGTCGCCTTCTACAATTAATTTGTCATTTTTGAAGACAACTTTCTTGCCAAAAACGCTATACAGAATTCTTGAAACAGAGGGAACAAGCAAATTTTTTATATAATAATCAATATCCACATCCTCAACTCTCAAATAAATATAAGGCAAAGCCCTTGAGTTAATCGCTCCAGTGCCCTTTGTAATTACGTATCCTATAATGTTATCCGATCTTAGCTTAAATCCCATCTGGATATACTTTTTAGCAGCCTCAACATGGGGGGCCTTTACCTCATATGAGCTTATATTTTTATTAACAGCCTTATAAATTACAAAAGATAATAGAGGATATTCATTTTTTCTCAACTTTTCTATCTCGCCTTGTAAAATTTCTATAGCAGCATCAAAACCTTCAAAATTCAAAATAGATCTCAAAATTCTTTCTTGTACAATCCTAACAATTTCTGGAACGTCGCCGTGAACTCCCTCAAAGCCGACCAAAACAAGCTCTCCAGAATCGTTGATTCCTGCATATTTCTTCTTTGCCTCTGTAAAAACAATTGACCTAAAGACTTCGTCAACTTTAATAATCTCGCCTTTTAGTTTTAGCTCAGAAAGAAATTTACTAATATTTTCGCTTTCCTTTACAAAAAGGCTGTCCGTGTCGCCATATATAATCTCAAGACCCAGACTTGTAGCCAGGTCAATTGCGTCTATTAAAGTCTTTCTGCCCCACTCAGAAGTAGCCTCGGCAATCTCTTTCTTAAACCACCTGGCACTTTGCCATCCTGCATATCCGTAACAAGCATTTGTGATTATCTTCAAAGTCTTTTGCTTAGCGTTTAGAAAGATATACTCTTTCGAAGACTTTGGAAAATTATCCATACTCTTTTTTATTCTATCCCTTTCGAAAATTAGTTCCTGAAGGATTTTTTTATAGAATCCGTCCGGACTCTTTCTAAACTTATATGCATTCTTAGGGGACTTAAAACACTCTTCATCACAGCCTTCTTCGACAAACGTATCAAATGAAATGTTGTATCTTATCATGATGGATGGAAGCATGCTCTTGAAGTCTAGTACTACTACATCTTTATACACCCCAGGAGATGTCCTTAGAACTATTCCTCCTTCATAAGAATCGCTAAGGTGCCGTTTTTTCGGCAATACGATCATATTTTGCAAATAACTCTTTTTCATAAAGAGCCCTTCAACCCTAAACCCAGTAGGGGCAAATATCACAACATCAAGTGGCATAAACGTAATTTGAGATAGAGAAAAATACAACTGATGGGTTAACTCCCCAAGATCAAAGATGGATTTTGCAGAATATTTACAATGTCTTGATAACCTTTCAGCATCTAAAACTTCAATAGCCTTTACCAGCTCGATTTGATCCAGAATGTAGTCTTTTTGGGAAGCAATATTCAAAAATTCTAAAACCTTTTTTAGTTCTTTTTGTTTAAGATCATATAAAGTTTGGGCATATTGAAAGAGATCGAATATTACTATAGAGTCTATTTGAATAAAACCGAACTGACCCTTAGTAGGTGTGCTATCTTCAAATTTTAGATTAAGTCCTAAGTTTTTTGCCCTTTTCGTCATGAAGTCAAAATCATCCTGACCAACGTTAAAAGTGTATATAATGCTTGGCTTGTAGCGTTTGACAAATGTCAAAAATCCCTCAAAGATATCCTTTTCGTCCCCCTCAAAGGTTATTGGCCCTTCATTGGAAAATATGGATATATAAATAATTTTGTTGATCTCAGGATCAGGATTTAGCACCTTACTATCCGTCAAAAAGTAAAAGGACATAGACCTAAAATCAGGATAATCATAGCTAAAGAAGGAAAAATTACCTTCTACCCTATATGCATCAGAAGATTTATCTACTTCTACCTCATTGAAAGAGCAAAAAGTAATGTTCTTTTCCAAAATATACTGAACTGTTGGCCTCAAATCGTGATGAAACAAGGTAAACTCCCTAAATTTTTTAAAAAACTTTGCGCTCTGAACGTCCTTGTCTTCATTGAAATCAAAATATATCCTATAAAATCTCTTATCTTCACCTAAATATATCTTGTTTTCTACTTTAAACTCCTTAATCCCCTCACCAAGAGAAGAGCTAATAACAGATTCTATCCTTTCACTGTTTCCCTCAACAAGAACGTAAAAGCTTGGCTTGAAGCTATCATCAAACAATTTTATCCTTTCGCCATTTTCATCTAAGCAATTTATACGTATTGAGGGTTTTTTGTTTTCCTTTGATACGAGAATCTGAAAAGGGCACACTTTAATTTTCATGGCTTTGTGTTAAAAAAGTTCAAAATCAAATTTGCAGTAAAATTAGGCCTGGAAATTGGAAAGTTATGATTAGCATCGGGTATAATTGCAAGATGTGAACTTTTAATCCCTTTGAACATAGAAATAGTGTGTTCAAGCTTTATGAGGTCTCTATCAGCACTGATTATCAAAGTGGGAGTAGTTATCTTTTCAAGATCTGAGTAATCAATTTTTGGAGATGTAAGCCACAACAAGATTATTTTATTTAAAAATTTTTCGAAGCTTATGCGGTATTTATTTATCCTTTCGTACTCGATTCTTTCCTTTTCAAAAAGTTTTAAAACGTTATCTGACTTTAAGGCTTTTATAAAATATGGCTCCAGACCATCATAGTGATATTGTCCTCCCAAAAGAGCAATCTTCTTGAAAAGCTTTGGATATTTTATTGCCAAAAGTAAAAGAATTATTGCTCCATCGCTATATCCTACTGCAAAACATCCATCCAACTTAAAGGTTTTTATAAACTGATATGTGTCTGATGCAAATTGCTCATAAGAAAATTCATCACTTGTATCTTCACTTCTGCCATGTCCCCTTCTTTCTGGCAAAAATACCTTATAATTTTTTTCAACGAGCCTATTTGCTAGGTGATACATAGTACCAATATTTTCGCTGCCACCGTGCAAAATTAGACACTCGCTTCCCATTCCAAATATCTCATAGTACGTCTCAAGGTTATTTATCTTTACGCTCGGCACTCAAAGCTCCTCTCTTCACTTTTTCAAAAGCAAAAAAAGAAAAGATTATTGAAATAAGGCTTAAGAATATCCCAAAAGAACACGCATCGTGAAAACCCTTTTCTAAAAGCTTCTTTGATTCATATATATCTATTTTCCCATAAAAATTACTAAAAATATATATGCCAATTATAGCTCCAAGATTTTGAACCACTTGAATGAAGGAGGAGACAAAACCACTCTCTGTTTTTTTTACCTGTCCTAAAATAAGAGACGGACTTGCAACAAAGAAGCCAACCAGTCCAACGCCAGCAAGCACAATAGCAATCACGAAATAAAAAATAGATGCAAAATTTTGAATGAAAAAGAACAATATGCTCGATAAAAATACGTTCAATGAAGAAAGAATACACATATTTCTGTGCCCAAACCTATCGGACAAAAATCCAATCAATGGAGACGCTAAGATAGTTATTGTACTTCCAACGCCGATTGAAAAGCCTGTCAATTCTTGACTAAAACCCATTGCGCCAATAGCAAAAAAGGGTATTACAAAGTTAAAACCATCAAACAAGCAAACAATTAGAAAACTTGAAAGAAGCGCAAAAATTATGTTTTTATTTCTAAATATCGAAAAATCTATAGTCGCATTTTTGTTATTCTTTTCATGGTATAAAAAGAAGAAGAAAAGCAGAAACCAGAGAATCCATAATAAAAGAATCAAGTTTTTCTCAGCAATAACTCTACATAGACTTAATATAACGATAAACAAAGAGATTGTTGAAAAGATCAAAAGAGAGCCAAAAAAATCAATTTTACTTTTCAGCCTTGTTTCATATGCCTTTGATAGAGAAACAACCCCAAAAATAAAAACTAAAATACCTATTGGCACGTTTATCAAAAAAATAGAGTGCCAACCAAACTTTTCCACCAAAAACGACCCAATTGGAGAACCAAATGCAAATCCTATCCCACCAAGCCCAGTAACTGCTGCAAAAGACCTTCCTATAAACTCTTTAGGCAAACGCTGCAAAATCAGGGCCCCTGTAGTTGCAGAAATCATGCTAGAAGCTATCCCCTGCAAAAATCTTCCTATCAACATGATATAAAAGTTTCCTGAAATAGCACAAAAAAGAGAGGTTAAAGAAAAGAGAAGAGAGCCAGTCAAAAATACCCTTGATGCCCCTACAGAATCTGAAATCTTACCAAAAATAATAAGCATTGAGCAAAGCGACAAAAGATAAAATATTGCCAAATTTGATACATTTTCAATCGTAACATTAAAGACTCTGCTCAAATAGGGGTAAGAGATGTTTACTATACTAACATCAAGGCTTACCATAAAACTAGCTACACACAAACAACACAACAAAACTATATTCTTTGAAGAGATCATAATTAACTCAAGAAATAATTAACAATAATTCGCTACAAAAAGCGAAAAATCTTAAAATCCAATTTAGAAATCAAAACTTTTCATATAGAATATAACTCTTATCTAAAGTTCAAGAGTATTTAAAATATCTCTCAAAGAGATTAACTCTTCTTTAGTAAAAGTCAATCCTTTGCTCATTCTATCGTAATTAGGCGACCACTCTCTAATATCATACTTAGCAGCTTTATCGTTCCATCTGACCAACTTTAGATCCTTTTTCCATCCCTTCGAGCTTTCAGAAATGGTACCCAATGTTTCCAGGATTTCATACTTTATTTCAGCCATAATACCTCCCATATATGATTAAACAATTTTATTATAACTTACAGTTTAAAAAAGCGCCCGTATCGTTTATAAATTCAACAAATAACCAATACTTTTAAGTAAATCAGCATGTCTTTTATAATCTGGCATTAACGTCTTTACCTTTACCCAAAAATTCTTTTCATGATTTTTCTCTTCTAAGTGTACAAGTTCATGTACAACAACGTAGTCTATTACAGAGATTGGTGCCATTATAAGTCTATAAGAAAAGTTTAAGTTTCCATTTGAAGAACAAGACCCCCACCTTTTTTGTGCGTTTGTAATATTTATCTTATTATATTTTAAATTGCTTTTTCTCGCATACCACTCAACTCTTTCAGATATCTTCTTAAAAGCTTCCCTTTTGTACCACTCTATAAAAACCTCTTTTGCCTTATTTAAATAATTTCTTGTAAGATAAAAAGCATTTTCAAACCTAAGGGGAACCTCCTGATTATCAACTATATACAGCTTGTAATACTTGCCAAGATACAAAAATCCTTCCCCATTCACAAATTCTTTTTTTGACGCTTTAGGATCTCTTGACTCTATCTCCTTTCTTTTTTTCTCAATCCAATTTGAGTGTTTTCTAATAACCTCCCAAATTCTCTTTTCATCTATTCCAAAAGGCGCCTTCACTATTAATGTTGCATCATCTGTAATCAGCAGAGCGATTGTCTTTCTTTTCGAGCGTATTATTTTCTCAATCTTTATATCTAACATAATATCACTTCCTATAATGGCAAACCTATTTTATCCCCTCCAAAATTATTTTAAAACATATTTTAACACGCTCATTTTCGTTTTTTTCTTAAATTCCAATCTTCCTAAATTTTTGTGGATAATTTTTAAAAAGTTTGACAAAGAATAATACAGTATTATAATAGGAAATATATCCACCCCCTATGGGGTGGGATAGGAGGTTTAAAACAGATGGAGAAGTTAATCTTGAAAATAGAGGGCATGAGTTGCGCCTCGTGTGCTATGAACGTAGAAAAAGCTCTAAAAAAGGTCAAAGGAGTAGAAAACGCAGTAGTAAACCTTGCCAGCGAAAAAGCTTTGATAACCTTTAACCCGAAAGATTTTAGCGAAAAGGATGCCTTTGAAGCTGTAGAAAAAGCTGGATATAAAGCTTTATATGAAAAAAGCAGTAAAAAAGACGACTCAGATGAATTTTTGGAAAAGGTAAAAAAAGCTAAGCAAAAGATGATTTATGCCTGGGCTATCACAATCCCTCTAAGCTTTATTATGTTTGTGCACATGTTTTTCAACATTGAATTCAAATATCACACTCTCATAAATCTAATTTTATCCTTCCCAGTAATCTTCATAATAGGAATAGACCCTATAAAAAGTGCAATAAAGGCATTGATTCACAAAAACACCAATATGGACGTTTTAATATTTTTCGGAGTAACTTCATCGTATTTGACTGGGATATTAAATTTGTTTGGGCAAAAAATAGCCGACTATTCTGGAGTAGGAGCTATGATTACCGGCTTTTATCTTATAGGCCAATATTTAGAAAGCAAAGCAAAGGGAAGGGCATCTGAAGAGATAAAAAAACTCCTCAATCTTAGCCCAAAGAAAGCTAACCTAGTAAAAGAAGACGGTTCTATAGAAATAATAGACATAGATTTTGTGAAAGTCTCAGATATTCTTTTGGTAAAACCATCTGAGCAAATTCCTACAGATTCGGTAATAATTGAAGGTACCACATCAGTAGACGAGTCAATGATCACTGGAGAAAGCCTTCCAGTTCCAAAATCAATCAACGATACAGTAATTGGAGGTACCATAAACCAACTTGGCACAATAAAAATCAAAGTTACCCAGATTGGAGAAAATACTGTTTTGTCAAAAATTTCAAAATTAGTAGAAGACGCCCAGAGCACCAAAGTTCCCGTACAGGCATTTGCTGACAGAGTTATCTCAATTTTCGTTCCCTCTATAATAATTATTGCAATTTTAACTTTCATAGTCTGGTTCTTGTTCCCATCAGATTTACACAAATTAAATTTCTGGGCAAAGGATTTTCTGCCCTGGATAAACCCAAATCTAAACACAATTTCAGCTGCCATATACGCTTCAGTCGCAACTCTTGTAATAGCCTGCCCCTGTGCATTAGGACTTGCTACCCCAACAGCGCTAATGGTAGGATTGGGTCTTGGAGCATCTAAAGGGATATTAATTAGATCTGGTGAGGCACTCGAAAGGGCAAAGGATATAGACGTGGTAGTCTTTGACAAAACAGGGACAATTACAGACAAAGAGCTATACGTAACTGACATAGTATCAAATATAGATAAAGAAGAATTTATAAAAATTGTAGCTTCACTTGAGAGTTATAGCGAACATCCTATAGGCATTGCAATTAATAAATTTGCAAAAGACAATAATATTTCAAAAATAGACTTTCAAAGCGTAAAGGTAATTCCGGGCTTAGGAGTAGAAGGCTACTTAGATAACAAGAAGATCATCGTAGGAAGTCCAAAATTTATTGAAGATGCCACCGGGATAAAAGATATTGAAAAATCAAAATTTAAAGGAAAGACTCTGGCAATAGCATACGAAGAGGAAAGAGGTTTGCTTGGAATTATAGCTTTGTCTTTCAAGATAAAGCCAAACGCAAAGGAAGCGATTGACCAAATCAAAAAAATGGGAATTAAAACAATAATGCTCACAGGTGACAACGAAGAAACTGCACGCTACGTTGCAAGTCAAGTTGAAATTGACGAATATTTTGCAAACCTTCTACCTCAAGACAAAATAATGCACATCAAAAGACTTCAAGAAATGGGATACGTAGTGGCAATGGTTGGAGACGGAATAAATGACGCGCCCTCTTTAAAACAATCCGATGTAGGAATATCTATAGGAACTGGAACTGACATAGCCAAAGAAGCGAGCAATATCACATTAATGACGGATGATCTCACAAACGTAGCTAAATCTATAAAGCTTTCTATAGCAACGTTCAAAAAGATTAAGCAAAATCTATTTTGGGCTTTTTTCTACAACATTATTGCTATTCCCTTTGCTGCGCTTGGAATGCTTCATCCTGTGATAGCTGAAGCAGCAATGGCTACAAGTTCTGTTTTTGTAGTCACAAACTCTATTAGGCTTAGAAATTTTAAGATATAAAATATGTCCTCCACCTCCATATCCATATATGGTAATGATGAATATATCTTTAGCCTTCCAGTATTCTGCAATCAGACCTTTGCCTTATGAAGACAAACAAAATAGACTTTTGGCAACTGGATCTACAGAATTTAGTGCAAATACACCCGGAACATATTATTATGTTTGTCAGGTGCCAGGACATGCTCAGCAAGGCATGTATGGAAAATTCATAGTCTTAGATAAGTAGGTTAACAAATAAATTTAAAGGAGTAAAAAAATGACAGATAAAGTTATTATCTACACATCGCCTGGATGTCCAGACTGTGCAGCCGTTAAAAACTGGCTTAAAAAAAATAATATACAATATACTGAGATCGACATTACAGCTAATTCAAATGCCGATGAAGCCTACAAAAAGTTTGGCGTTAGAATTGCTCCAATTACCGTTATAGATGATAAATTTTTTTACGGAACTTTCAAAGACCAAAAACCTAACTTAGAAAAAATATTTAAAAAGTCTTGAGGTGAAAAAAATGAAGGTTTACGTTTCAGGAATGACTTGTATGCATTGCAAAATGACAGTTGAAAGACTATTTTCTCAAATAGATGGCGTCGAAAAGGTTGAAGTAGATTTGACAACAGGAATTGTCAACGTTAAAAGTAGCAAGAACATTAGCAAAGAAGTGCTGGAAAAATCTTTAGAGGACACGGCATATAAGGTTGAAAAAGTCGAATACTAACAAAAAAGAACCCTTTCATAAAGATGCTCTAAAATTATTAAAAACTGCCAGAGGACACATTGACGGCGTAATAAATATGATTGAAGATGAAAGATATTGCATAGATATATCAAACCAGATTCTGGCAATTATAGCTATACTAAAGAAAGCTAACACATCTGTCTTAAACAAACACATTGACAGATGTGTGAGAAATGCAGTAAATAGTAAAGACGTAGACGAAAAGATCGTAGAACTCCAAAACATTATGAAGTACATAGAAAAAACAAGATAAAATTTACATTAAACTGTCTTTTGACATAATTTTGACTTTATTTGTCCAACGTAATAAAAAAGTTTGCTAATAATGTATAATGTAATCTTGTTAAAAACTTTTTTCCATACAATTGGAGGTCTAATTTAATGAACAAACTCAGCAATACAGATAGCGAATTCTTGAAATTACATAAAGACGATCCTATCGACTGGTATCCGTGGTCAAAAGAGTCTCTAAACAGGGCGAAAAGTGAGGATAAACCAATTTTTCTGGTTTCATGTTCTCTGTGGTGCCAGGAGTGTCATGAAATAACCGATGAAGTATTTTCGGATCCACAAATAGCTGACTTTTTGAACAAGAACTTCGTTTCTGTACTTTTAGATCGGGACGAACACCCTGAGGTTGACAGGCGATATCAAGAAAGCATATCGGTAATCATGAAAGACTCTGGATGGCCATTGATTGCATTCCTTACTCCTGATGCAAGAGCATTCTACGGTTTTGTATACAGAAAAACAAACGAAGAAATAGGATTCAAAGATATCCTTGAAAGAGTGTTGGGGATGTTCAAGGAAGCAAGAGAAAAGATTGAGGAGCTCTCTAAAAACAACGAAGAATTAATCCAAAAGCACTTTCACACGGAGCCGATGGGCATTGACAACAACATAATACACTTCTCTGTAATGGAAGTCCTTGAAAACTGGGATGATGTCTCTGGCAGCTTGGCTCTTGATCAGAAGTTCTATTTTCCATCCCTTTTTGAGGTAATGGTTAATCAATACGTCAATGAAAAAGAAACAGATACAAAGGAAGAGATTAAAAAAGCTGTTTTGCTCGTTTTAAGAAGCATGGCAAAGGGCAAAATTCACGACAAAGAAGAAGGCGGATTCTATAGATGTTCTGCAGATGAGGCATGGCAGTGCGTAAGAGAAGAGAAGACTACCGCAGACAACGCAGAACTACTACGACTTTATTCTAGAGCTTTTAGAACTTTTGTAGTTTCTGATTTAAAGGACACGATAAATCAATTCAAAAAATATTTCTCTGCAAACGAATCTGAAGAGGGCGGATTTTACACGTCCAACGCTAAAATAAAGGGCAAAAAATTCGTAGACAGATCAATTTATACTGACGTAAACTCCCTTGTAATAGAAGCCTTTTGTGAAAGTTATCTTGCCACATCAGACAAATATTTCTTAGAAAGCGCTGTAAAAACTGCTAACATGCTTCTTGACAACAGGCTGCAAAACGCTCATCTAATGAGGTCAAAGACCAAACCTGGCATACTATCCGATTACGCATATTTTGGTTACAGCTTATTAAGGCTATTTGAGATAACGAAAGAAGAAAGATATCTTGAATCATCCAAAAAGGTAATAGATATCGCTCTAAATAGGTTCTGGAATAGAGGTAAAGGTGGTTTCTTTGAAGTAGAAAGTGAAAGCGGCTTATACGATCAAATAGAATATTTGCTCGATATGCCCCTTTCAGCACCTGGACCGTACATCTTCATGAGCATGATGGAGCTCTTAAGAAACTTCCCGGAAGAAATAAAATACGAATACTTTCTTGAAGAGTATGCCAGAAAACTAATGGGATCAGCAGATAAAAATCCAATTCATAGCGGATGTGCATTAAGGGCGCTGGACGTTTTGATCAATCACCCAATAGAAAAAGAAGAAGAAGTTTTCGATCTGAAAGATCAAACTTTCAACTAAGATCTTTTTCTATTTCTAATAAAGTATAGCGCTACACCAATTATTAAGCCTATAAAGAGCGATATTAAAAATATTTCCAAGTTCATACTCCTGATGTAGAAATCTAATCTCTACATTATACACTATCATTATTGCTACATAATCTATATAACCTATCCTCTAAGCTTCCCAAACTCTCCAGGGTCTTTAGCCTTGAAAAATGCGCTGCCCATAACCACCAGGTCTGTGCCAATCTCTTTTAGCTTCTCTCCCCAAAACATATCCACTCCACCATCAACCCAAATCTCAAAATTTCTATCAGGACAAAGTTTAACCAACCTCTTTATTTTCTCAAAAACTGGTTCAATAAATGACTGTCCACCGAATCCTGGTTCAACGCTCATAAACAAAACATGATGTACAAAAGGCAATACTTCAAGTATAGAGCTCTCGTGTACTCCCGGTCCAATACTAATCCCAGGCAAGAAGTTCATTTCCCTCAGCATTGCACAAAATCTTACAGGTGCAACGGTAGCCTCTTGATGAAAGGTTACTTCTCTTACAGTTTTTGGAACCAGACTTACAAACTTTTCTGGCTCTTTTACCATCAGGTGAACAGATACGGGCAGTTTCGAACATTTAGCCAAATAGGCTGCAAATTGGGGGCCAAAAGATATATTGGGCACATAGTGCCCATCCATAACGTCCACATGCCAGGCATCAGCATATGGCTCTAATTCCCTTATATTCCTTTCAAAATTCAAAAAATCAGCTGATAGAATAGACCCAGATATTAACATAACCGCCTCCAAAAATCATAAAAATTTTTCTAAATCCATAATCTGCTCAACTCTTCTAAGGTGTCTTCCGCCTTGAAATTCAGTAGTCAAGAATATATCCACAAGCTCCTTTGCAGTATCAAAATCAGTAAACCTGCCACCAAGAGCTATCATATTTGCATTGTTATGTTCTCTTGAAAGTTTAGCTAGCTCGGGAGCATAAACCAGAGCGCATCTAATGCCCTTGATCTTGTTTGCGACAATAGACGCCCCTATTCCAGAACCACAAAGCACTATGCCCCTTTCACACTTTCCCGTTGATACTGCTCTTGCAGCCTTAGCTATAATTGGCGGATAGTCTACGCTTTCGTTACTAAAGCAACCAAAATCAGTAACTTCATGTCCAATAGATTCCAAATAATCTTTAATTTTATTTTTTAGTTCAAAGGCACCGTGATCAGTCGCGATAGAAATCTTCATATCGATCTCCTTAAATAAAAGTTTATATATAAATAATATCAAAAAATATTAAGATTTAATTTTTTTATCCCTCTTTAGTTATAGCAAGAAACTCCTCCATATCCACTCTGCTACCCATAAAGATGGGTGTCCTCTGGTGAAGGGATTCTGGCTTTACGTCAAGAATACTTACTTTACCGTTAGTTGCAATTCCTCCAGCCTGAGTTACCAAAAATCCCAAAGGGTTTGCCTCATAAAGAAGTCTAATTTTTCCATTTTTATTCACGTTATCAGCTGGATAGGCAAATATTCCACCTTTCAAAAGGGTTCTGTGAACGTCAGCTATCATTGATGCTACATACCTTAACGTATATCCTCTATCCTTTACAGTATCAACATATTTTTTTACGTTATCAGACCACTTTTTGTAATTAGACTCGTTGAAAGCATAAATTTTGCCCTTTTCTGGTATCTTTATATTTGGATGTGACAAAATAAATGATCCAACACCAGGATCGAGAGTAAAACCGTTTACTCCATTTCCCGTTGAGTACACCAGCATTGTTGACGAACCGTAAATTACATAGCCTGCTGCCACCTGCTTTTTTCCCTCTTGAAGAAATGAGGCATCATCGTCAGATATCCTTTTATAGATAGAAAATATCGTTCCCACGCTTATATTCACGTCTACATTAGAAGAGCCGTCCAAAGGATCAAGGCATATTACATATCTTCCATCTTTGCCCTCATCTGGAAAAAATGCTTTCTCCATCTCTTCTGACACAACAGCAAAGAAGTCGCCGGTAGAAGCAAGATGTTCAACCAGCCAGTTATTCGCCAGTTCATCAAGTTTTTGAACTTCCTCTCCCTGTACGTTTATTCTGCCTACCTTGCCAAGAACGTCTACAAGACCAGCCTTTCTAATATGAGAAGAAATTATCTTAGTTGCATTTTCTATTGAAATAAGTATTCTTGATAGCGTTCCTGAGGCTTTAGGATATCTCTTTTCCTCCTCGAGTATAAACCTGCTCAAATCTATTCCCTTATCTATCTTCATAGAATCTACCCTCTTTCCAAAATATTTTTTACAGATAAATACCTTACATTACCTTAGGAAGGGCGTCAATTCCAGGCAAATTCTCTCCTTCCAAAAATTTCAATGCTGCTCCACCACCAGTAGAAACATGAGAAAAGTAGTTTACCATGTTAGTTAACCTCAATACGTCAGACGTGTCGCCGCCACCACAAACGCTCACTGCATCGCTTAGAGCCACCGCTAAAGCAAGAGCCCTTGAACCCCATGAGAATTCAGGAATCTCAAACACTCCCATCGGTCCGTTCCACAAAATAGTCTTTGCCTTCAGTATCTCCTCTTTGAAAAGTTCTAAAGTCTTGGGACCAATATCAACCCCATACCAATCTGCAGGAATCCTGTGAGCATCAACAAGTTTACACTCACTGCCACTTATTATATCTTTTGCTACCAAGACGTCCACTGGCAAAATTATCTTCTTCCCCATTTCACCAGCTTTATAAAGTATTTGGCGCGCTATGTCATCTATTGATTCTTCTACAAAGGACTTGCCTACATCGTATCCATTTGCCCTCAAAAAGGCAAAGGCCATGCCGCCACCTATACATATAGAGTCAACTTTCTCTATCATATTGTTTATCAGCTTTATCTTATCAGAAACCTTTTTCCCACCTAAAATTAGAAGAAAAGGTCTTTCTGGGCTTTTTAAGATCTTGCTCAAGGCAACAACCTCCTTTTCAAGTAAAAATCCCGCAAAGGAAGGCAAGAGTTTGGGTAAAGAAGCTATTGAAGCGTGTTCCCTATGACATGCCCCAAATGCCTCCTGGACAAAGACATCTCCTAAAGAAGCTAAAAATCTCGCATATTGCATGTCATTTTTTGTCTCTCCAGGACAAAACCTAAGATTTTCAATGAGTAAAATCTCACCGTCCTTCAATTCGTTTAGAACAAATTCTTCCAACTCTTTCCCATTACATTCTGGGATAAAATTTATGTCAAACCTAAGCATTTCGGAGAGTCTTTTTCTTACTCCCTTCAAAGAAAAGTTTGCTTCTTTGTTCTTTGGCCTCCCAAAGTGAGAAGCCAAAATTACCTTAGCCCTCGCAGCACACAAATATGCCAATGTGGGAGCTACTGCCCTGAGCCTCATGTCGCCTGTTAGGTTTCCCTCTGAGTCAGCTGGATCGTTTAGATCCGCTCTTACAAATACCCTTTTGCCCTGAAGCTTGTATATCGGATAATCAAGTAAAGAGGCCCTATCAAACAATCTCACATCAGTCCCCTCCCCCCGACAAAAACTTAATCAAATCTACAATCCTATTAGCATAACCAAACTCGTTGTCATACCATGAAAATACCTTATAAATATCCTGAACCTTTGATATCAAAAGTCCATCCACAATAGACGAATACTTGCTGCCTATAATATCACTTGAAACCAGAGGCTCTTGTGAATAATATAAAATGCCCTTCATTAGCCCCTCTGAATAATTTTTAAAAGCTTGCCTTATATCCTCAACATCTGGATTCTTTTTGAGATTTACGGATAGATCGACTATAGAAGCCGTAGGAACTGGTACCCTTAGAGATATTCCATCAAGCTTTCCTTCAAGCTCGGGAAATATCTTTCCAATAGCCCTTGCAGCCCCTGTAGAAGTAGGAACCATATTTATAGCTGCAGCTCTAGCCCTCCTTGGATCTTTCTTGTGCGTGCCGTCAAGTAGCCTTTGGTCTGACGTGTATGCGTGAACTGTAGTCATAACTCCCTTTTCAATTCCAAATTCATCGTTTAAAACCTTGCACACTGGTGCAAGACAATTGGTTGTACAAGAAGCAGCAGATATTACTTCAAATGAAGGCGAAATGTCTTTATGATTTACTCCGTAGACAACCATGCAATCAGCATCTTTGCTTGGTGCACTGATGAGAACCTTTTTGCAACCCGCTATTACGTGCTTGTATGCGTCCTCTCTCTTTGTAAACTTCCCAGTAGACTCTACTACTATATCAACATTTAGATCCTTCCATGGAAGTTTGGAAATATCAGATCTTTCCTCGAAAACAAGAATTCTTTTGCCATTTATATAAAGCGAATCGCTATCATAACCTACTTCTTTATCAAATGTCCTGTATACAGAATCGTGTTTTAACAAGTTGGCAAGCATAGCAGTATTTCTCGAACTGTTTATTGCAACAATGTCAATATCGTCATAATCACTTGAGATCCTGGCAACCAAACGCCCAATTCTACCAAAACCGTTAATTGCTACTTTCATCTAACATCCCTCCCTCAGCTCCTGGACTTAAGGATTCAAAATTGCCTTTCGTCGAAGCTGAAATCTCATATATCTCGTTTGCCTTTCTTTTAGTTTCCAAAAGTTTCAAAGCTTCTTTTGCTATATCCTCTGAAGTAAGCTGATAGTGTTTTAAAAGATCCAAGCTTTTGCCAGATTGTCCAAATTGGTCTCTTATCCCCACTCTTGCCATAGCTACAGGAAACTCTTCTGCTACACATTCTGCAACTGCACTACCTAAACCGCCTATAATGCTGTGTTCCTCAACGCTCAAAACTGCTCTTGTTTTTATTAAAGATTCCACAAGGGTCTCTCTGTCAAAGGGTTTAATCGTATTAAAATTTATTACCTCAGCTTCTACGCCAAGTCCAGAAAGTCTCTCAGCAGCGCCAAGAGCCTCATAAACCATTATTCCACAAGCAGCTATAGTGATATCTTTCCCCTCTCTTAGGACTATAGCTCTTCCAATTTCAAAAGGCTTGCCTGGAGGAGTAACCACTGGCGTTGCCATCCTGCTAAGCCTTAGATACACAGGCCCCTCAAAGTTTGCAGCTGCAAAGGTAGCTTCATAGGCCTCATGCGCATCAGCAGGTACAATAATTGTCATATTTGGAATAGATCTCATAATTGAAATATCATCAATTGACTGATGTGTAGCTCCATCCTCTCCAACGCTGATTCCTGCATGGCTTGCAGCAATTTTTACATTTAGATTAGGATATGCTACAGATTGAAAGATTTGATTTAGTACTCTTTGTGTAGCAAATATTGCAAAGGAAGAACAAAAAGCTATCATTCCACAGGCAGCTAATCCAGCCCCTATCCCTATCATATTTGCCTCTGCAATCCCTACGTCAAAAAATCTATCTGGAAATTCCTTTGCAAACTTTATAGTCTGGGTAGACTTGGCCAAATCAGCGTCAAGGACTACCACGTTGTTATTTTGCCTGCCAAGCTCTACCAGAGCTTTACCGTAAGCCTCTCTTGTAGCAATCTCCCTATCATATACAATGGCCACACAGAACATCTCCTTTCATTTTCTTAATTTGTTAGTTTTTGGAATCCATCTCTACTTCCTCAGATTCCATAAACTCAACTTCTTCAAAACCCTTCAAAGCCTCTTCCAATTGATCTGGCTTCGGAGCTTTCCCGTGCCAATCTGGGTTATTTTCCATAAAACACACTCCCTTACCCTTTACAGTATTGGCAATTATAGCGGTAGGCTTTGAGGTGTATGATATAGCTTCAAGAGCAGGTATCAACTCTAAAAAGTCATGACCATCTACCTCTATCACAGTCCACCCAAAAGCCTTCCACTTTGCCCCCAGGGGATCAACTCCCATAACGTCCTCTGTGCAGCCATCAATTTGTAATCTATTTCTGTCTACAATTGCCACAATATTCGTAAGCTTAAAGTGAGAGGCTGACATAGCAGCCTCCCAAACCTGGCCTTCCTGACACTCGCCATCTCCAAGGAGCACAAAAACCCTATATCCACTTTCCAAAATCTTTGCAGAAAGAGCCATCCCTACCCCTACGCTCAATCCTTGTCCCAAAGAGCCAGTAGACATCTCTACTCCTGGGACTTTTTTCATATCAGGATGCCCCTGAAGAGGAGATCCCAATACCCTTAAGTTATCTAACCATTCGTATGGAATAAATCCAGTTTCAGCAAGGGTAGCATACAAGGCTGGAGCAGCATGGCCCTTTGACAGAACAAATCTATCCCTTTCAGGATCTTTTGGATATTTTGGACTAATTCTCAAAATCCTGAAATACAAAGCAGTTAATATATCAACGCATGAAAGAGATCCTCCAGGATGACCTGAACCAGCCTTGCCAATCATCTTTACTACATTTTTTCTGATAATTACGGCCTTTTTCTCAAGTTCATCATATTCAGGCTTATATACAATCCTGCTAAACGGCATCTTTGAACACCACCTTCTCCTCTTTGTCCTTGGATGCCCTAATTTGTTTGATTCTAGTAGCAAACAAAACCAACATAGTTCGATATGGTACTACTTCCTTTTCCTTAACTTTAGAAAGAACGTCCTGGCTGATAGAAAATATGGAACTTAATTCTTTTAGTTCTTCCTGTGTCAAATCACTGTGTATTCCAAAAACGTTCATCTTTCTGCCGGCATACCACTCGTTGAAGCACTTCCAATTATCAAAGTTGCACGATTTCAGATACTTTTTTAGCCACGGGTCATCAACTGGCTCTTTCCAGTCCACCCCAATTGCAGAAGAACTATTTTTTGAAATCTTTAATTTGATTATTATATCTGCAAGGGCACATTGTGGCTCTACAAAATTCCTGATATCTCTTTGTCTTAGCCTTATCTCCTTTGCTACCTGCTCTATTGTATATCCTCTTTCTGCTGTATCCCTTTTTACCTTCCAGTTAAATTTCAAATCCATTTCTGTGTCGTAATAAACTTTCATATCATATAGTTCTGCAAGAGATCTAAAGAAAAATGGGTGCAGTCCCTCGCATATTATATAGGGTACAGGAACTACCCACTCAGGATCCCCAAAGCTTCCTGTAGAGTGATCGTAAACGGGCTTTAAGACCTTTTTGCCCTGCTTTAGCAGAAAAAGATGCTCAATTGCAAGCCCAAGATTATTTGCCCTGGGATGAAGAGGAGTAATTCCTACCGCCTTTCTCTCTACTCTATCAAGAGAGTGATAATCATCAAAGGAAATGGTTCTTACTTTATCTTTACCCAAAAGAGTAGCTATATCTTTTACAAAGGTGCTCTTTCCAGCACCGCTATCTCCAGCTATACCTATAAACACAGGATCAACGCTCATCTTAAGCACCTCCCCATTTTGATAGTGCTAACTCAAGCGCCTTGCTGCTCTTTGCACCCTCTTTTAAGGATATGCCTTTTACAGCGCATTCAACAGAGTCTCTTACAGCCCTTGCGCCCATTCTGGTTCCTTCTGGATGCCCGTGAACTCCTCCCCCATATTGGAAGACAGCATTTTTTCCAAATATTTTAAAAAGATCCGCTGTGTGCCCTGGATGAAGTCCGCCAGATGCCACAGAAAAGACGCTCTTCATATTTCCCCATTCTTGATGAGGCAAATACGTTTTTACCTTCATTTCATCGCTAGAACCCAATGCCTCATGGCATACTAATACGTCGTCTCTATCCCCTTCCATCTTCCCTACCACAGTGCCAATATGAAGCTGATCCACTCCAGAAAACCTCAAAAGTTTTGAAAGAACCAACATGTGAATACCGTGCTTTTTGCTCCTTGCAAAGCTTGCATACATAGCCCTGTGAGCATGTAGTATCAATCCAGAGTTTGCATTTCTGAGGCTCTGAACCCCTGCAAAACCCGTAGTTATTACGTCTACCATCGCATACTTTCCGCCCTCTTTTTTAACCAGAGCAGTCCTTCTTAACATCTCTTCAGTAGGTGCAGTGACGTTTGGCAAATATGCCTTTTTCTCTCCAGTTTCCTCTTCTGCACGTCTAACTGCATCGAGTGAGTATTTTACTCTCTCGTCAAAATTAGAGAAATCTTGATGTGTTAAGTTTTCATCATCCTTTACCAAATCCAATCCCCCAACAAGAGATTCATATACTACCTTTGCCTGCTCTTTCGGGTCAAGACCCAATTTTGGCTTAACAATAGTACCAACCAATGGTCTGTCCTTTACGCCAAGCACCTCTCTTACACCGTCTACTCCAAAAGCTGGACCTTTTAATTCGTCTAAAAATTTTTGTGTAAGGACGATGTCTAACAGCCTCAAATTCTCTACCGCTTTCATGCCAAATACGTTTCCTGCAACGCTACTTAGAAACTGAGGAAGATTTGCCGCTTCAAAGAGCACATCTGGATATGCAATCCTTACTATGTTGCCCTCTATAGAATAAACTCTTGCACGAAGTTCGTCCCAGATACTTTGCTTCATAGTAGCAAGATCTGTCCAGGTGCCTATAGATGATTCAGATGCCACAGCTCCAGCAGCTTCCTTTATATCCGTCCCTGACGCAGGCTCAACGTAAAATGCAGCCAGAACATCATTTTTCTTAGGAACATAACTTAAATCCAAAAAATTCGTATATTTAATATTTAATTTAGCGCTCATATTTTCACCTCATTATTATTTTTTTGTTTATCTAAATTACTTCGATTCCTGAAGCCCCTTCCAATCGCTTAAGAACTTTTCAATGCCGATATCAGTCAATGGATGTCTGAACATTGACTCCAAAACCTTTGTGGGAACAGTTGCTATGTGAGCACCAGCTTTTGCAGACTCCACTACGTGAATAGGGTGTCTAATGCTAGCTGCAATAATTCTAGTATTTATTCCATAAATCTTAAATATATGAGCCAAATCCCTTACCACTTCCAGACCGTTGTGGGATATGTCGTCCAACCTGCCAACAAATGGGCTCACAAAGGTAGCTCCAGCTTTAGCAGCAAGAAGTCCTTGACTGGTTGAGAAGATAAGCGTCACGTTAGTTTTAATCCCTTCTTTTGACAAAACGCTTACAGCTTTCAAGCCTTCTTCTGTCATTGGGATTTTTATAGCAGTGTTTAGCTTCCAGGATGAATACTCTCTTGCCTCTTTTATCATCTGATCTGCCATAGTTCCTATAACCTCTACACTAACAGGTTCCTTTACCAGAGAGCAGATCTCCTTTATTGCTCCTTTAATATCTTTGCAACCCGCCTTTGCTAAAAGTGATGGATTTGTGGTTACGCCGTCTACCACACCTGTAGGGGCCAATTTTCTAATTTCATCAATTTTTGCAGTATCTAGAAAAATTTGCATAACCTTTTCACCTCCAAAAATTTTTTAAGAGAAGAGCCCAGGTTGACAATGTCACCCAACCTGAGATTAAGCTCACAGAACAAAAGTGCATCTAAACCCGAGAAGAAAAAACTAATCTCACCTGCCATTGTCAACCTCCTTTCATAAGTATGTCTGACAATAATACAAGTAATTGTCAGACTTGTCAAGCACTTCTGACATAATAAAAATATTTGCTTAATTTAGGCAATTTTACTAATTGTCAGACAATTTATAAATTTTTTGATTTAAACAGCCTACACTAGAAGAAGAGAGATTTCGCCTTAACATAAATAACAAATATCTTCTAAGCGCATTATTGCTGTTTAAATTCATATTTTTAGGCAAAGACTTAAATAAATATTCTGAGATACTCTATATCGTAAAAGATTTAGATTTAGACAAGTTTTTGATATACTTGATGTATATTACAACTGTAAATGACCTAGAAGAAGAGGAAATAAAAACTATATATTAGATTCAACTGTAGGAGGTAATAAGATGGCAAAACTGTAGTTAAGAAGTGGATGGAAAAAGGGAGAGAAGATGGATTATTGGAAGGCATAGAGAAAGGTATACAGAAAGCTAAAATAGAGGGCATGATTATTGAAGCTTAAGATTTGCTCTTAGATGTCATCGAAACCAAATTTGAGAAGGTTCCAAGAGATATAAAACTCTTAGTGAAAAATACAAAGGATAAAGAAAAATTAAGAAGAATATTTAAAGCCACTATCAAGGTTCAAAGCTTAGATGAAATAAGGGATATGTTTTAAATTAAAGAAATCTTAAAAAGTTCGTCTAAGTTTAATTTTGATTTTACTTAAATAAACTTATTAAAAAGAGGTATGTTCGTGTTTGACTATAAAATAAAAATAGAAGACAAAGAAGGAAATATCCTTTTAGAAAATAATTTTGAAATCTTGGTCTGGTACTATGGACCACGAGTAATGATAGACAAAACTGCAAATTTCTCTTTAATTTGGTGTAGTGACGATGAAGAAAGCGAAAAGTGGTTTCTCTGTGAAAGTCATACAGTAATACGAGATTATATATTAGGCAAAGGCACTATGAGAGATATAGTTTTGAAGAGCAAAACCAGTCTGTGCTATTACGACTTCAAAAATGGTAAATATATATTTGAAAAAGATTTGACCGAGGATGACCTTCTAAAATTCGAACTTCCACACGAAGAGTCATATTTGGGAGATGTATATAAGAAAAAAGATGAACTGCTAAAATCTATTGAGATATAAGCAATCAAATCTTCTTGGTTTCAGCTTCAGACAAATTCGCAATTAACAAATGTTGTTGATAACTTGTTGATAACTTGTGTATATCTTGTGGATAATTTTATTAATTTTATTTTTCATCCTCTTTAAAAATAGCATGTGAAAATATATATGAAATAAAAATGGCTTCTTAAACAAAAATTTCTTATGTTATTATTATTTAGTAGTATAGACTTATCTAGAAGTGTAACATGTTAAAATAAAGTAATTTTTTAAACGGTGAAAATAGATGTCTGACAACTTAAAAATTAATATGGTGTAAAAAGTGTCTGATGGAGAACAAGGTCTTGTTTAATTCACAAGCGTTTCAATCACTTATAAATTCATCTGTTTTTGGAGTATATATCTATCAGGGGCTAGATGCAAAAATTGTCTTTGCAAACGAAAAAATGGCGCAAATTTTAGAATATGGCAGCAAAGCTGAGTTAATCGGGAAAAGTGCTATAGAAATGGTAGCTTCAGATATTGAAGAAGTCAAATCCCACATAAAAAGAAGAGTTCAAGGGGAAATCTTTAAAGCTGAATATACAGAACACTACCTAAAGTCCAAAACCAAAGCTCTAGTTCCCGTCTCTCTCTTTGCCCACACAATAGTTTATAAGAACGAATATTCTGGCTTGATCATGGTCCTTGATAGGACGAAAGAAAAATCATTTGAAAAGTTATTCCTGACTTTAAGCCAAATAAATCAGTTAATAATAAGAATTGAAGATGAAGAAGAGCTTCTCGAAAAGATTTGCGAAATAGCTATTGATGAGGTTGGTTACTTAGATTGTGCCATAGGATATATAGATGAGAACAAACTGTTTAGTCAACTTTATACAAAAGCTAAGACAAAAGAGTTGGAGGATGCGCTAAAAGCCTTAAAAATTGGCGCAGATCCGGATACTCCTTATGGCGTAGGTACAGTTTCAAGAGCTTATCACACAAAAGAAGTAAGCACTATCCCTCGGATATCAAAGCTTGAATCTACTCACTACTGGCACGACTTCTTCGACAAATTCAATATTTCTTCAGCCTGTTCAATACCAATATTGAAAAAGGGCAAAGTTGAATATATCTTGCTTTTACACGACGTTATTCCAAATACATTCGATAAGGATCACCTACACCTATTAGAAGAGATAAAGCTCGATATGTCATTTGCTCTTGAAAAAATAGAAAGCGAAAAGTGGCACAAACTTATTCTCTCTGCAATAAACAAAAGCTTTGAATTCATATGTATACTAGATGAAAACTTTAACATAATATACGCAAACGATAGAGCCCTGGAAATTTCTGGGTACTTAAGAGAGGAAATTATTGGAAAAAATATTATTCACTTTTGCTATCTTGAAAGTAAAGAAGACATTAAAAGAGTTATTCAGGAAAAACTTTCTTTAGAAGGAAATTACTCCGGAATAATAAACTACAAACTCAAGGATAATTCTACAAAGGACTTTTTGGTAAATATTATGCCTTATTTTAAAAAAGATAAGATTACCAACTACATAGCTGTTGGCAAGATATTAGAAAAAGAAGATGAACTCCTAAAAAGTCTTGAAAGAGCACTTTATTTCGATCCCATCACAAATTTGCCAAATAATAACTATTTTATTAAAGAGGTAGAAAAATTTTGTCAGAAAGCCCAAAATGAAAATCAAATTGGGGCACTAATATTAATTAATCCAATTGGGTTTAAAAAGATAAATGAAGCCTTTGGTTTTGACACGGGAAATAAAATGCTCAGTCTGATAGCATCCAGACTAAAAGAAATAACTGAAAAAAACGATGTAGTAGCAAGGCTTGAATCAGAAAAATTTGGAGTACTTTTTGGACCACTAAGGTTTAAAGAATATGCTCTTGAACTCTCCAAAAAAATTTTAGAGGAACTCACCAAACCTTATAACATAAACAATATTCATATTTCTCTTGAATTCAATCTAGCAATAGAATTTATATCAAAAGATGCAAACAATTCATCTGAAATCCTAAAAAGAGCTCACATTGCGCTATCAGATGCAAAGAGAAAAGGAAAAAATCAAATTGGTTTTTTCAAAAAAGATATAGAACAAGATACCATAAGAAAGCTAAAACTAAGGTCTGAGTTAGAACAGGCAGTTTCAAATAAAGAATTTATTATCTACTACCAGCCATACGTAGATAAAGACAAAAATATAGTCGGGATGGAAGCTCTGATGCGTTGGAAAAAGGGCAATAAAATTCTTTTGCCATCTGAATTCATAGAAGAGTTAGAAGAAGGCCAATATATTGTAGATGCTGAAGATTTAATAATCGACAATGTTTTAGACGATATAAGTGAACTAGGACTTAGCTTTCCAGTCTCTGTAAATCTTTCTATCAAAAGCCTATTCAGAAAAGACTTAGCCCAGAGACTCATCTCAAAACTAACCCAGAGAAAGGCAAAAAGCAAGATAAACATAGATATTTCTCACAACATATTAAACATAGAAATTATAGAAAGATCCTTTTTAGAAAACTTTGAATACGTAAGAAATCTTATAGAAAACTTAAGGAAATTTAATGTATTTTTTAGCATAGATGACTTTGGAACAGGATATTCAAGCCTCTCTTATCTATCAAAGTTAAAAGTAAACTTCGTAAAAATAGACATATCGTTTGTAAGAAACTTAAGCGATAAAGATACAAAAAACGTTACAAATGCAATTATTGCCCTGTCAAAGTCTCTAAATATAAAAACCATTGCAGAAGGCGTAGAAACTGTAGAACAGTTTGAAACGCTAAAGTCAATGGGTTGTGATTACTATCAGGGATTTTTGTTCTACAAGCCAATGCCAAAGAGTGAACTTCTCAAGGTTCTAAATTCTTAAAAATCCTACTTATTTCTAAAGTTAGATAAAAAATCTTTTTTTCCTCTTTTTAAAAGTGTAATTTATTCCTTATAAATTTTCATATTTACTTTATTTTTATCTTCTTTAGCTTATTTCATATTGACAAAATATCTATTGACTAAAAATCATTTTTGGTTTATTATTTTGACAATTAATCAAAAAGGGGTGATGCAATTTGCTTGTAACTAATTAGATTTTGGCTTTACTTAAAAAAACAACAGGAGGGAGAAATGAACAAAGTATTAAGAGGTTTAATGATTGGCTCAAGCTTGTTAATTATTGCAACTTCAGCAAATGCAATGGACATCAAAGGAAAGATTGTAGACAGTGAGACAGCCGCGACACTATCAGGCGCAACTGTAGACCTGAAGGATAGTAACGGAAATGTTCTTCAGGAGGTAACCGCTGACAGCGCAGGAAGGTTTCTATTTACAGGAGTTAATTCAGGCACTTATAAAATCGAGGTTAAAGAGACTGGATATGTTGGAATTGACAAATCCGTATCTATCACTACCAAAAACAAAAACGTATCTATAAAGGCTATACCTTCAGCAGGAGGAACGGTTAACGTTACTGGTAAAGTAACTGACAGCTTAGGGACAGGGATAGGAGGCTTGGAAGTCCAACTAATGAAGGAAGACCCACGCTTTGGAAGCTCTACAATGTCCAAATATGTAGTAGATAAGGCAACTACAGCACAAGACGGAACTTATACGCTAAAGGCTATTAAGCCAAGTGATACATCTACCTATACCTACTATGTCAGAGTGTTAGGACACGGTATAAAGAATACATCAGCCACAGGACAGTTTAGTGTAACAAAAGACACTACAAATATCGCAAATGAGAACGTGACTGTAGACGTACTACCTACTACCACAGCAACAATCACAGGACAGGTATTAGACGCAATAGGTAACCCAGTAGCTAATGCAAAGGTTACAGCTCCATTAAGAGAAACGAATTACCCTGAGACTGTAACCAATGCCAATGGAGAGTTTAGCTTAGTAGTACCAGCTAATGGCATCTTACAGGTACCTATAAGAGTTAGCAAATCAGGATATCAGACTGTAAGAGAGACCATAATCCCTAATGCCAATACTACATTAGCTCTTCAGACAATAAACTTAATCTCTAAATAGGGAGAAATGCATAGGCCACTACTGCGCAGTAGTGGCTTTTAACATTAAGAAGGGAGAAAATATCTTGGGGACATTCTATTTCATTATAGATAAAACAGGGTTAGGGGAAAGATATATTAAAAAGTTAATGAAAAATAAAACAGGAGTATATATTGATAATCCTACACCACCAAGCACTTGTATAAGACAGGTATTGAAAAATTTAAACATAGAGATAAAAGGTTTAAACATATACGATATGGCAGAAGAGCTAAAAAGTCTAAATTATACATTTTACATAAATCACGCAGAAAAACTGACAGATAGCTTTGCAATATTCATTCAAGCAATGCTTGATAAAAATGATGTTTATGTTTGTTGCACAACCCTTCCTACTGGGAAGATTATCCCTACCTTTTTTAAGCACGGGAAAGAGATAAAGCTGACAAGCCGAAAGAATAGAATAATAGAATACATTTCAAAAAAGTATAAGATTTCATCTGACGTGGCAAGACACATATACACGCTTGCCTGCGGCGACATAAACGGCGCTGAAGAGTTAGCAAGGCGATTGTCTGAGGGCGAGCCGCTACACTCATTAAGATACGACGGCGCTACTTATATATCAATCATTCCTATACTTTTAGGATTTGGATTTATTTTTATAATGCTTAGATTTATAGCACTTGGATTAAACGACGAAGACACGTATATATTTGCTGGATGTATGGGCGCAATGTTTTTCTTGTTTAGATTTATCTACTATCAGTATTTCAGAAAAATCATCTAAAATTGTGGATAATTTGTTGATAAGTTGTGGATAAGTTGTTAATAACTTTTTTAATTTTTATACTTTTATCCCTAAATAATATATCTTATGCTGATATAAATAATTTAGAAATAAATAAAAATAAAGTAAATATTAGCGCTGAAGATGATTTTATGAGTTATACAATAGGAGACAGCTACATACAGGCAGGACACTACACGAGAAGCGCACAAGGCTTGTCATTTAGAGAGAAAGAGAAAGGCTTTGAGTATTTCACAGGTAGAGTATACGAATATCCAGAAGAAGAAAAGAGAACATTATTCACTAAGCCAAAGGCAAAGTATCTGACAAGATATTATTATGCAATTGCTGACAATTCAGAAGAGGACGGAATACACTACTTTTATATAGACAGCACAGACAAAGAGAGAAAGAGAGAGAATGTTATCTTTGGAACCAGATACGTTACAGGAGAACTACAGACATCACTTGGAACAGAATTTGACAAGCGAACGAAAGCTATCACAGGAAGCAGCATATATAACAAGTTTGAACACAAAAGATTTAAGCTTGAAAGCTATTTCTCAACAGTAAATTCAGAGATTACACAAAAGAAGACAATGTTAATAAGTCAGAGCGTTTTTTTTAAGACTATCAAATCTGATATATACGCTAACTTCAACAAAGGCTATCCTACATACCAGCTATCAAGCTACAAAAAGATATTTGATTTTAATATTAGACACACGATTGTGAAGTCAAACAAGCTATATTCAAACTTCATGTTAGACAGATATTTTGACATAGCAGATTTTAACAACTCTTTTTCACTTGCTTATCAGACCACAGGAAACAGCACTATATCAGTAACAATAGAGAAGGATTTAGAAGATGATAAAGGAAATAACACAACTGTAAGCTTTTATACGAATATCACAAGGCAAAATAGACACATAGAACCTAATATTTATCTTTCAATCAACGATGATAGAAAGCTTTTAGGTATTTCTTATGAAGAAAAAAGCTTTACGGTTAAGGCAGGAGTAAGGATATTTAAGATATCAGGACAATCAGGCTTTTTAACCGCAAATATACAAAACAATAAAATATTTTTAGGAGTAACTATATGAAGTTAATCTTAGTTATATTGTTTTTATTTTTAGCCTCCCATACAGCCTTTGCAAATGAGATTGTGACGCTTGAGGACTATATAAACAAGAACAATCAGTACATCACAGCAAAAAATGAATATGAGAAAGCTAAGATAAACCTTGCAATACAGATAAAAGAGTTAAAGAAGGCATCGGAACCAGAAATACATTATCACTCAGGATATGACCCAGCAAAAGGTTACGTTACTACAGGCATATCAGTATCAGGAAATTTAACGGATATATTTTTAAATACTTTTACATACAGAGAAAAGATTGAATTAGCAAGGATAGAACTAAAGCAAAAAGAGGCAAATCTGACTGATATAAAAAAGAAATTGACTATTGAATATAACACAAAGTTAGCAGAAATAAAAAGGCTAAAGAACTTAATCGAAAATCTAAACGCACAGCTAAAGCTAAAAGAGACACAGGCGAAAATTATCCAAAATAGATACGATGCAGGGCTTATTACAAGAGACGAATTAGAAAGAGTAAATACAGAACTACTTGATATAAGAAGCAGGATTGAACAGGCAGAAGAGGACAAGAAAATAAAAGAAATGGAGATGATTTTATGAGTATTTACTCTCATATAGCCTTTTCACTATTATTTATACAGATTGTAAGAGTACTATTACCATACGACGTAAAGATAGACATATTTTTTTACTTATTTGCAGTATTAGGAAACCTAATATGTATAATACCAGAAATATTTTTCAAAATAAGAAAATGCTCAAGTTTTAAAGTATTTAATAGACTTAATATTAGTCGAAACGAAGTGATAGATTTTACAAACTCAGTATTGTGTTATCTAATCTACTCAGTAATATTAAATCTTGTATTTTTTATATTCAAATTAAACACTACATACCTACTCAGTTTAGAGATAGGATATATTTCTCATCTGATACTGGAGAGCTTTTCTGTGACAGGCGTAAGGCTACTTTATCCAGCATTTATCAGGTTTTCACTTATTACGAAAAAAGATGCGGTATTTAGAGGCTTCATCAAGGATAGTAAGCCAGAGAGAATACTTGCAGGAGTTTTTATATTGCTTTTTGTAATATGTCTTCCAACAGACAGCTACAAAAAAATAATCCACTCAATCATCCAGAACCCTATTGGCGCATTGTCAGACGTGAAATATGAAGCATCAGAAAAAGAAACAATCGTTTACGTAAAAGGCATACACAACGTTACACACGAAAAAATAGAAAAGAATTTTAAGGCTATTGGATGGCTTGGCGCCAATTCTGTAGTAGTAGAAGACCCAGAGACAGGATATCTTTATAGCATAGGTAAAGGCTTAACTGATAACATACAGCCGTTTTCAATGGAAGAGAAGACAGGGGATAATATATTGATAACAAGCAAGAATATAAGCGTTTACAGGACGAATTTACACAAAATAGTATCTGAACTAGATAGCACAATAAAAGACCCTGATACAAGTGTATTCATAACAGGAAACCTTTATACAGACGATGAAAACTATCATATAGCATCAAATCCTACAGAATACAACCCGATAAAGTTAGCTCAGAAGTGTTTAGAGTTACAATTTGCAAGGATTGAAGACTTGGACAGGCTAAAGAATACTCACATAACAACAGGAAAGCTTGTAATAAGATATGAGAAAAAGATAAAAAAGAATAATGAAAATGTAGCAAACGCAGAGGAAAACAACTACAATGATAAAAAATATAATAAAGAAGATACTAAAACAGAAGATTTAAATAAATTTAAAATAAGCTTTAACGCAATGGATATTTCAGATATAAAAGTAAAAGTAGGCCAGAAGGTTAAAAAAGGCGATGTATTAGTAATATCATCAAAAGAACAGGACGCTTTAAATTTAGAAAACCAAAAGAATAACATAGATTACTCCAAGCTTGAAGGCTCTATCTCAAAGATACAAGCAAGCTACAAGGAAAAGCTTGATAGCAAATATAAAGAACTTGAGTTAAACAAAAAGCTTTATTCTGAAGGCTTAATCTCTGAACAGGCAGTAAAGAATATAGAAAGTGATATAGCATATCTAAAGGCAAACGAAGAGCTTGAGATTTCAAGCATTCAGTCCGAACAGGCAAAATTAAGCGCACAGATTGAAAATAACAACAAGCACATATCAAGGCTTGAGATAAAATCGCCAATAAATGGAGAGGTATCAAATGTCAGTATAAATTTCAATGCAGGAGTGATAAGTGGGAGTATTAGCGTGGAGTAAATTATTATCCTTAATTTTTAAAAATTGTTATAATCATAAAAAAAAGTAGGCAAAAGGACAAGTCTTAAATGAAAAATAATATCATCTCTAATGAAATTAATAATATAAAAAATAAATTTCCAAACGCAAACATAGAAGAAACAAGACAAGAGATTATTGATTACCTGCTTAATTCTAAAGGAGATGCCTCAGCAACAATAAAATTATTTAAAAGCGCATTTGACACAATCGAGAAATATTATGGTACTGATAAAGAAATTTATATAAATATTTACAAAGATCCTGAAATTGATGATAAATATATCTGGATATATATAAAACCTGATACACAGGAAGATATTGATAAATTTTATTTAATGGAAGATGAATATTACGAAGGAAACATTAATTTATTTAAAAAGATAAGTAGAAAAGATTTCTGGATATCGTTAGAAATCGGTACTGCTACTCGAAGGAGAAAAAAATCTACAGGACATTAAAATACATTTTACTAAATCAGAGAGGCTTAAAAAAATTCCTCTACTCTAAGCCCTGATTGCTTAATAATGCTACTTAATGTTCCTTTTTTCAGCACTTTTGAATGAACCGGCACGGTTACTCGCAATTCACCCCTTTTAAAAATCTTATGACTCCCCTTTTGCCTTTGTTCCACAAAACCAGATTTCAGAAGTACTTTTATAACCTCATCGCTCCTAAGATTTGGTAACTTTTTCAGACAACCACTTCCTTTACTATACTTTTATCTTCAGGAATTGGGAGCCCATCTTCTTGAAGACTCTCAAGATAAAGCTCTATTGCTTCCTTTATATTCTCAATCGCTTCTTCAATAGTCTCTCCCTCAGAAATGCACCCAGGAAGAGCTGGAACAACTACAGTATACCCACCCTCTTCTTGAGGTTCCAATATAACATTATAATGATTCACCTTCTCAATATTATACACCTTTCTCCTCCTTTTACGAACAAACCTTTCTAAGTTAAAGCAAAGGCTTTTCGTACATATAAATAATAGCTCTGCCAATTGCATTTACCCCCTGCTTACAGAGCATAATCGAATATATAAACTCAGACACTTTATTTGCTTTTCCACACAAGCAAATAAAACTTCCTTTAACCTTACTTTAGATAAAAAACTCTCAATTTTACTACTTTTTTAAACACATGTTTTGTTCATTATAAGTCCACAGATCCATTTTGTAAATAATACGAATTGCTTCATCAAAAATCTAAACGAAATACAATCGTTGCCTCAAATAAAAAATCTAAATGAAAACAAAAAGTCTCTTAGAATAGTAGTTACTATAACTCTGGAGGCTAGAAATGGGGTTAACGATGAAGGAAAGAAAATCAGTGGTGAGTGAAATTGCAAAAAGATATAAAAAAGCAAGCAAGAAATGTCATCCGCCGTGCTAAACTGCACCACCAACGCACAGTAAAAGTGCACCAGTAGAATTTGTGTGTTATGCTCTCTCAAATTCATATAAGGGAGAGCTAAATGATTAGCAAGGAGGAGTTTGTTTTGATTCACACACTGTATGCACAGGGAGTTTCCATAAGAAAGATTGCCCATATGTTGGGCATTAATAGACGGACTGTCTCAAAGAGATTAAAGGAGAAGGATCTAGAACCCTACAGCAAAAGGACTTATCCTTCAAAACTTGATAAATTCAAAGACTACATAAACAAAAGGATAAGTCAGGCTCATCCAGACAGAATTCCATCTACAGTGCTTTTGAATGAAATTAAGGATATAGGATATGAAGGAAGTCTAAGAATACTTCAGGAATACACAAAATCAGTTTATGACAAACTAAAGCTAAATAAAAAAGAAAATGAGGAAATTATCAGGTTCGAAACAGATAAAGGCTTTCAAGCTCAAGTTGACTGGACAACTGTTAGAAGTGGAAAGAAGCCAATCTATGCTTTTGTTATGGTTTTATCCTATTCAAGAGCAGCTTTTGTTTACTTTACAGACAACATGTGGCAGGACATATTCCAATCCTGCCACATAAAAGCGTTTGACTACTTTGGCGGGATACCAAAGACTATACTCTATGATAACCTAAAATCTGTAGTAATTCAAAGAGATAAATATGGGCAAAATGAACATGGCTTTAACAACAAATTTCTTGATTTTTCCAAAGGTCTATTTATACCAAAACTATGTAAGCCCTACAGAGCTAAAACCAAGGGAAAGGTTGAAAGATTCAATCTATATCTAAAAAATAACTTTTATAAACCATTGAAGGCAAAGCTAAAGAATACGCCAATAGATATAACACCAGATCTCTTAAATGCCTATATATTTTCCTGGCTTACCAGTGCAAATAACAGGATTCATGCAACAACAAACAAAAAACCCTTTGATATGTTAAAAGAGGAACTAAGTTATTTAAGTAAAGTACCAAATAATCTATTTGTAAGTGAAAAAGATAGTAATAAAAATAATATTAAAGATAGTAATAAAAACAGTAAGAAAGAAGTTTACATGGACAAAAGCTTTCATCCTTACTACACAAACCTTTCTGAGTATGAAAAGCTCTTAATAGGAGAAGACAACTATGCTTAATTCAAGGATAGAAGAATACTGCATAAATCTAAAATTAAAGGGCATATTAGAAAACTATAGTTTTCTTGCAGATAAAGCAGCTAAAGAGAGTTTATCCTTTGCTGAATTCCTTTGTCTTCTGCTTGAAGCTGAATATGAAGCAAGAAATCAAAGAGCAAAACAGACTATGCTGAAGTTTGCAGGTTTTCCAAAGATAAAAACTATAGACACCTTTGATTTTTCATCTTCATCAGTTGATAAAACACTGATAAATGAAGTTCTATCAATGAGGTTTATTGATGAGACAAAAAACATTCTCCTTATTGGGCCTCCTGGTGTAGGAAAAACTCATCTTGCTGTAGCTATAGGTTATGCTGCTACACAGAAGAGGATAAAGACAAAGTTCGTAACAATGGCTGATTTGATTATACAAATAGATACTGCACTATCTCAAAATAGACTGGAGCAATACATAAAGAAGTCTATAAATTTTACAGGGCTGCTTATTATTGATGAGTTTGGATACTTTAAGCTCAATGAGAAACAATCAAACCTACTGTTTCAGATAGTTAACAAGAAATATGAGACGGGCTCTATATTAATAACCACAAATCTTTCTTTTATCAGATGGAAAGAGATTTTCAACAATGATGAAGGCTTAACTACAGCTATACTAGATAGACTTATTCATCACAGTTATATCATAAACATCAAGGGAGATAGTTATAGACTAAGACAGAAGAGAAAGGCAGGATTAATTGACTTTAGTTCACAGGAAATTAACAGCTAAAAGTGGTGCAGTTTTGAGCCGCGTAATGGTGCATTTTAGGATTGCACTTGACAGTAAAAAAGGCGTTAATTAAGGTATGGAACGTTTTAGATTGTCCATGTGGCAAAAGGTTAAAACCTGTTCTTCCTGAAATAATATATAAACTTAAAGAGTTTAAAGAAATACAAATTGAAAGGGATGTAGAAGAAAAACTCTTTAAGATAAGCGCATCTACTATAGACAGAATACTTTCAGAATACAAAAGAATGAATAAACCAAAGGGAAAGACATATACAAAACCAGGCAGCCTTCTTAAAAGCCAGATTCCTATAAGGACATTTTCAGAATGGGACGAAAGTATACCTGGATATTTAGAAATAGACCTTGTAGGTCATGAAGGAGGAGATCTAAGAGGAGAATTTATCCAAACTCTAGCTGCAGTTGACATTTGCACCGGTTGGATAGAAATAGATGCTTTAAGAAATAAAGCTCAAAGGTGGGTTTTTGAATCAATAGATGAAATAAAGAAACGCTTGCCTTTTAAACTCTTTGGAATTGATTCTGATAATGGAGCAGAGTTTATAAATCATCAACTTCATCGTTATTGTGTTGAAAATAATATAACGTTCACAAGGTCAAGAAAATATAGAAAAAACGATAATTGCTATGTTGAACAGAAAAACTACTCTGTAGTAAGAAAATATGTTGGTTATTTTAGATATGATAGAGAAGTTGAGCTAATAACTTTAAAAAGGCTTTATGAAAGCCTAAGGCTATATATAAACTTTTTTCAGTCCTGTAATGAAACAAATCTCAAAAGAAAGAATTGGAAGTAAAGTTACAAAAAAATACGATAAAGCAAGAACTCCTTATCAAAGAATATTAGAAAATCCTGGTGTAGAAAAATAGATAAAGAAAAGCTAATAGAACAGTATACAAAATTAAATCCAGCTGAACTTCAAAGAGAAATAGTAAAACTTCAAAAAAAATTACTAGAAGATATATCCATAAAGGAAGAGGTAAGAAACTCTATTAAAAAAATTAGCAAAAACAAAGATAAAATATGTTATGGTTATGTTTAGAATTTTAAGTGAGGCAACGAATACAACTTCCTTTAGGTTTTTAAATGAGGCAACACGAGTACTAAAAAATCAAGAAAAAATTGATTATTTTTGATAATTAAGTAGATTTGTTGGAGCTGTTAAGATCCTCTTTATTCTCAAGCGCTTCTTTATAAGTATCGCCCTCAGAAATATACCCAGGAAGAGCTGGAACAAATGCAGTATACCCACTCTCTTCTTGAGGTTCCAATATGACTTTATAATGATTCATTTTCTCAGTAATAAATACATTTTGAAAATTTAAATTTAAGTGCTTAATTTCTTTATAAATTTAAATCTTTTACAAAATATTTTATACTTTGCTTCCTTCGTCTATCTCTTTTAATAAATTTTCAAGTTCCTCATCACTTACACCATTACAAGATAAAGATTGAAACTTTTCAGACAAATTTGAATCTGAAAATGCAACACTTACCTTTTTATCTTTCTCACTTCTTCTTAAATAAGCAATATTCTTTAACCTATCACGAGGAATATAACAATCCCCAACTTTGATCATTTCAAAACCTCCCATTTCTTAGATTATTTTTTAATATCATTGTATATTATATCCTGACTATGCGAGCAATCTTAAAAATTCCTTTAAACCATCCAATAGAGAATGCTCAAAATCCCAAATATCTTTTTTCAGTGAAGTTTCAGTATTACAATTCTTACCTGCCTGTTTCCTTTCTTCTTCGGCACAACAATCATATCGGCAATAAATATTAAACCAAAATTTATCGAACTCTTTATCTTTAATCTCTCTTCCAAATTTTTTAGCACATTTTCGCCAAGATTTTAAGCAATCTGCAAAAGTTGAATCTTTAGATTTAATTGCTTTAAGAAGCGTCTCAAGTTCACCATATCCATTAACATTAGTAATATAACAAATAAAATCGATATCAAGTTCTTGACTATGTTTAGGCTCATTTATTCGAGTAAAAGAAACATCAGAACATATTTCCTTTATTGCACCATTAATAAGCTCAATGCGATTTTCAATTCCTTCATCATCAGCATCTATAAGTATACCTATTTTTTCCAATCCTTTAGACTCGATCTCCTTTTTTAAATCTCTTAATCGTCTGGAAAGATTGCCTAAACCACCCAAACACTCGTAATCTTCAATATTACATATTGGAGTACCTAACTCAATATTATTAAGTTTTAAATATTTAATCAGTCCTTCGATAAAATACTGATCGTTTTTGCTTTCTACAATAAGAAGATTTTTACTCACCGCGGATTTCGCTGCCATGAGTTAAAGAATATCTAAGCTGATCATAATCGCGTTTCATAACAGAAATACTATTTTTCTTCTGAACGCGATAAAGTTCCAGATAAACCCCTTCATTTTCTTGATTTGCTTCGTTAAAAGCTTCGATACACTCTTTTGAATGTGTGGTAGCGAAAATCTGACAATTTGCCTTCTTAGATGTTTCAAATATGATTCTCCATAATCTTTGATAATTGGTATAATGAATGCCGTTTTCAAACTCATCTATAAGAAGATATCCATCCTGACTTGCCCATATTGCACAAAGAATCGCTATATAGCGATTGATACCCTCACCAAAGGATGAAAGAGGAATTAAAGAGTTATTATTTTTGAGTTTTAACTTAAAAGTAGCACTATTTATACCATAAATAGCTTTTAATTTTAAGATATTTTCATCAAATTCGTTTATAAGGCGATCGATTTCTTCTTCTTTGTCTAATTCGGTTACTTTTCCATAAAATTCTGTTAACAGCGTTTCATCAGTAGAACACGATGAAATAAAATTAACATTAGGTAAAGTATGTTTTGAATCTCGAATAATTACAAGTAGATTATTGTTATTAATATTAATAATATTTTGCAGTGGTACAGCAAGGGTTTCATTATTATATGAAAATTCTACAGATTGAACTGAAGCTGTTTTTGGTTGGTTTGAAGGAAGTACTTGGAAAATTTGGGGAGCAAGTGGATTAAAATTAAAAGTATTTGGAAGAAAAGATTGGATGGTCTGAGATTCTATCACTTCACCAGCAGGGATAAATTTTATCTTAATTTCAGATATATCACCTTTAATAATAATTTCTTTGCCTAAACTATTAAATAAATCGAAGTCAAGTTCATTGATATGGGACTGTGTTTGTGGCATAAAGCCTGGTTTTAGCTGCCTTCTTCGAAGGATTTCAGATGTAACAATACACATACCAAAACCAGACTTTGGCTTAGCCAAAAGCTCAATTCCTTCTAAAAAAGCCGTCTTTCCAATATTATTTTTGCCGCCAATAAGATTGACTCTTTGTAACTTTTCTACGCTAAACCTTTCAAAACACTTAAAATTTTCAAATTCGATATTCTCAATCATAATCTCACACATCCTATTTTGTTATAAACAAGTCTATTGTAATTGTAGTTAGAATATACTCTTTTTGTCAATAAAGCGGGTTGGTTCTTTTAACGAACAAAATTTTCTATAAATTGTAAAAAATTGCTGTCTTCTAAAGAAATAAAAGCTAATAAGATCTATTCAATATTTCTTAAAAATATCTCTTAAGTACTGCATATAAATACCACTTAATATATTTTGGAAGCCATCTAAAAAGCTTAAAGTTAGATTTGCCCTCAGACCTGTCTTTCCAGGTAGAAGGTACTTCAGTTATTTTGCCACCGCTTAGGAATGTCTTCACAGTTATCTCCATGCCTATCTCAAAGCCGCCAGTACTCTCTATATTTATCTTTTTTAGAGCGTTCCTACTGTACATCTTGAAGCTATTTGTTACGTCGTGGGTAGGTATGCCTGTAAGGTAGTGAAGGCTGATGCCTGCCAATCTGGAAAGAAGGCCTTTAAGCTTTGGTCCGCCAAATTGAGCACCGCCCTTCATATACCTTGAACCACAGACCACATCGTATCCATCTTTTATCAAGTCAAACATCCTGTCTGCTACAGATAGGTCATCAGATAGATCAGCCATCACTACAAGCACCGCATCTTCAGTAGATTCCTCTATGCCTGTCTTTATAGCATTTAGAGCACCTTTGCCATATTTATTTTTCAAGAGAGATACTTTGTAATCATTTAAGCTAACGCTTTCTAGTGCCTTTAAAGTGGTATCTTCATCAAAGTCATATATTATGTAGATTTTGTTGTAGGACCTTATCTTGCCATTTATTTCTCTTAAGGTTTTTAGGATGTTATTTCCTTCGTTGTAGACAGGAATTACAATTGCTAAAGTTGTTTCACGGTTCAATTAAATCTTACCTAGCTCAATTTGTTTTTTTATCCATGGGATTATCTCGTCTAATGCATCTTCTAAAGTAACTTTTGCCTCAAAGTTTAGAAGTCTCTTTGCTTTGGATACGTCAGGGGATCTCTTTTGAACGTCGTATGGGAAGGGTTCGTCAGATACGTATCTGAAAGGCTTTGAGTCGCCGTAAACCTTTTTCCAGATAATCTGAGCTAGTTCAAGGACAGTATGAGCTTTGGAGGTAGATATGTTAAAGTCCTCGTTTATAGCATTTTCGTTTTCAATACAGTATCTAATGCCCCTTGCAAGGTCTCCTCCATAGGTATAATGTCTTAGTTGGTTGCCAGAACCCAGTATGTGAAGAGGATCTTGACCCTTTAGGACCTTTTGAACCAGATCTGGCACTACGTGGCTCATAGCAAGCTTTACGTTGCCAGACATAATGCTCTCATCAGAAAGGGCTCTTCTTTCCCCTATTCCAATACAGTTAAATGGCCTGATGATGGTATATGGCAATCTGTATTGCTCCCATGCACCCTGAGCAAAGTATTCGCAGGCAAGCTTTTGAAAGCCGTAGGTAGAGGATGGAGGGGGGCATCTTCTCTCTTCTCCTTCAGGAGTAGGAAAGATTGACGTGTTTTCAAATACCATAGAGGATGAAAGAACGTTTATCTTCTTTAACTTCTTGTTCCTAAATGCCCAGATTGCAGCGTCAAAGGTAGATGCTATTATTCTTTCGTTTTCAGCCAAGAGATCGTATGCAAACTTGTGAAAATATGATATGCCGCCTATCATGGCAGCTCCTGCTACTACTTGATCGCAGTCAGAGATTAGATCCTTTAAGAGCTCAGTGTCCTTTACGTCTCCTTGCACAAACCTATAATTAGGATTGTTATCATAGCTTTTTGACAACTCGCCGTACTTAGAAAAGTTGTCTATTCCTACTACCTCATGACCGTTGTTCAAGAGCTCTTCTACAAGGTATCCTCCTACAAAACCAGCAGAACCAGTTACAAGTATCTTCATTAAATTAGCCTCCTCTTTGATTTAAAGCTTTAAAGATTTAAAGCTTTTAATTTATTTTTTTAGTTAATTTTTTATTAATTTTAACAGGAATTATTTTTGTTTGCTGCGCCATGGATCAATTAATATCTTTTCACTAGGTATATTTAGGCTAGAGTATCTGCTGTGTGGACAGCCTATGAATATGATGTCGCATTTCTCTATTAGTTCATCTTCAGGCAAAAACCTAGGATCTTTTATGTATGGGTCTGAGCAAAAGAGCGTGCAGTTTTCAAATTCTAAGATGTGTTTTAACTTGTACGCAAGAGACTCTCTCTTGTCATCGCAATCTGGCTTAAATGCCATGCCAAGAATGCCTACTACTTTGTTATCAAGAGATACTCTTTGCTTTAGCTGCTCAACAAGAAAGTAAGGCAGCCCTTCATTTACAAGCATAGCAGCATGACCTAAGAAGAAGTTGTTTTTGCTAAAGGCAGCAAGCTGCATTGTATCCTTGAAAAGACATGGCCCTGCTGTAAAGCCTGCCTTAGGAAAGTCCTTTGCTCTGGGATAGTTATATACAATAGCGTCATATATCTTGTAAAAGTCAAGATTGTTTTGAAGGGCAATCTGATAGAACTGATTTGCAATAGAGAACTTTATATACCTGTAGACGTTTGTAAAGAGCTTTGCTAATTCTGCTTCCATAAAGGAGAGCCTTATTACTTCTGACGTAATAGTCTTAAATAGCTTTTCAGCTTCAGAAAAAGATTCTTCGTCATCAGATGAGATTATCTGAGGAAGATTAGATATTTCAGCTATAGCATAGCCCTGGGCAATTCTTTCAGGACAAAAGGATACCCTTGTCTTCAGATTGTTTCTTCTAAGGTAATCAACAATCTTTTCAGTAGTGCCAGGATATACCGTGCTTCTCAAGATTATATGCTGGTCATCTGAAAATAGATTTATAAATCGTGATAGAAAGTCTCTAAATAAGACAAAGTTAGGGGACAGGTGCTCATCTACTGGGGTTCCTATTACTATGACGATGAACTTTGAATCCTTAATTACATCTCTTTCGTCAGTAACGAAAAGGGTTTTATCAAGAGTATTTTTTAGCATCTCTTCAGCGCCCTGTTCCATAAAGGGCATTACTTTATTCTTTACCAGTTCTATTGCATCCTTATTTATGTCATACAGGATAGTTTTTAGATTTTTGTTTGCAAAGGATAGACCAAGTGGTAGTCCCACATGACCTAAACCGCCAACTATACATACGTCATACTTAAAGCTCAATTTAACCTCCAAATTTAGTTAAGTAAGATTTATCTCTTAAAGATTGCCTTGTCGTAGACTACATAATTTAACAGTGAAGCTATTCCGATTCCAATTGCAACGTTTAATATATAGTTTAATTTAAAAAAGTAGTCAAAGAAGGCAAAAGAAACAGTTCTGATGACAATTGCAAATGTGTTGGAAGAGTAGAAAAGAATTAATTGTTTGAAAAGCTTGTAGCCTTTTTCAAAAGCGCAGTCTCCCCAGGTCCAGGCCCTGTGCAGGAAGAATGCAAACAATATGCTCAAAACCAAGGCAATAAAGTTTGAAGCGTTTTTTAAAAAAGTAGAGTTCATCTTGAAGAGATCTATAAAGATATATATCAGAAGAAAGTTGAAAGCAGCAGAGATTAAGCCTATCAGGATAAACCTGATTACTCTTTCTTTATGCGAGAGAAAAGTTTTATCAGCATTCAATTCTAAGTCTTTAATATGAGCCTCCAGTTGATTAGATCACAAACTAAAAAGAGATAACACAATTCATAATTATTTTACATTACTTTTCAATATTTAATTCTATTGGCTTAGATTCATAGTAACCAGTTTCATTATAGTTTACTATTCTTAATGTTAAAATGTGTTTTCCATAGCTCAAATCACTCAATGGTATTGAGCCATTGAATCCTGAATATTCATAATTTGTATTATTAAAAAATTTACTTACATCAGGTCTTTGAATTCCATTTCCCAATGGATAAAAATATTTACTATCTATTACTGCAATAACTCCTCTATCTGCATTTTTTTCAATGCTGTCTACTGCCCAGCCAGATATTTGGATAATGTTATCCTTATCGTTTTTGGTTATGGTTATCTCAGTAGGCTGTGTAGGGTTTTGTGCTAAGTTATATAAAGACTTATTATCATTTAATTTAATAGATTCTATCGTATAGGATGTTGGTTGATTAAGACTAATAGCAAAGGCATAATAGGAAGGCAAAAATTTATATATTTGAGCAATAGGCATAAAAGTGCCTAATTTAGCTGATGTTTCTAGTATTTTTACTGCTCTTTGTTCTGATGGATATACAAGGCTTGAACTTAATAAGACTTCTTTATTTCTTAATGGAGCAATGCCCTTAGGAATCCAGTACAAAAAAAATGCTAAAGATACTGTAAGTGAAAATATAAAAAATATTTTTCTAAAAAATGTAGATTTCAACTGACTCACAAAAAATATATAACAAATAACTAATAAACTAATAGAATAAATAGTATATCTAGAAGATATTGCCTCAACCACTCCCAAACTAATTCTGCTCAATCCTGCAGCAGCAGTTGACACAATGAAGAAAAAAACCAAAATTGTAGTAGTGTTTTTATTATATTTTAAACTTAGTAAAATTAGAGAAACAAATAATAATGCACCACAAATAAATGAGCTAATCTTAAGACCTGCAATACCACCAAGAAAACAAAAGATATACTCTATATATTCCAATGGATGTTCAATAACAAATTGATGGCTTGCTATGCTTATTGCTGTTTGATGATATTGTAAAATAATAAAATAGAAAATAAATATTAATGATGAAAAAGATAGCCATATAATTATATTTTTAAGCCCCTTTTTGTAAATTATTAGATAGATTAAAATTGCAGGAAAAACTATCAAGCCGCCAGCGCCAGTAAAAGAGGCTATGATAGAGAATAGGAGACTTAATGACAAATAACTGGTTTTTATATCTTCACTTTTAGTAATTAATATGATTGCAAGTAAACAAAAGAAAAATTGCCAATATTGTTGCATAGATGCCATTGCAAAAGAAATTAATTCATTTTGGCATAGCGCAAAAATCAAAAAGGGTATAGGTATCAAATATACTCCTGACAAACCCTTTTTCACGCTAATCCAGAGCATTAAACCAAATAGTGCGAACAATCCAAGATATCCTATATAGTTTAAAAATATAAAATTAATTGAACCAAAAACATAATAATCGAATAGTATAAAGATTCTATCAAAAAGTATTCTATGCTCGTTGTGTTGTTCAAACAACATTGAAATGAGGTAGTTGCAATTGTTTTGATGCGTCACAAACCTATTTATCCAATTTAAAACAGAATCGTAGTCATCCCAATATGGCATATTAATAGTGAATCTTAAAATTATCCATAAATAAAATATTATTGGCAGTGTCATAAAAATATATGGAATTTTTTTCGGAGTATTTTTGAATCTTAATATTTGAAGAGCTATATTATTTTTCAATGTGTTAAGGTTCAATTTTTTTCTCTATCCTTTCTAAACAAAATAGATTTCAAAGCAATAATAAGTAATTATATGTAAATTAACTATAGTTAATTTATAATCACGGTGAAGGCTCAGCGTTAATGGTTTAAAAAAGAATAATTATTAATAAATTTTTTAACAAACTTAAACATACGAAACCTCTGCGTAAGAAAAGTTCTTTCTATCCAAATTTTTTATTAAAGTAATTAAATAAAGTACTAATAATATATTCTGGATCCTGTTTTTGTAGAATAATACCTTTATCGTAAATTTTAACTCTTTCTGCAGGAGCCCCCAGATCAAATACAGCTAAAGGTAGTTCCATTTTTATCGCCTCTTCAGTTGTGAAAGAAAACGTTTCTGGCCAAATAGAAGGAATAAAAATTATATCGATTTCATTTTCTTCCATTAATTTTGGTAAATCTTCTTTCTTATATCTTCCATGCTTGATAACAGTTTTAATATAGTTAAAACTTTCATATGGTTCAAATATATCTCCAAAAATATGAATTTTTATATTTATATTGTGATAATCTACATAGGTTGCAAGCGATGAAACAATATGAGCACCTTTGTGGATAGTCATATGACCTATAGTAGCAATATTTATTGTTTCTGATGTGTTATTAACCACTACTGGGCGCACCCAATCAACAATATGATGCTTTATTTCAAATTTACCATCAGACAGATTTGGATAAACTTTTTGCAGTATTTTTTTTGATTTTTGAGAAAAGCAAATTATTTTGGATGAGTAGTCTAATAAATTACTAAATTGTTTTCTCCATAATGAAATTGTTAAATTTGGGTAGTCATTCTTTACAAAAGCAACTTGTTCTTCAATTAGAGGATTTAGTTTTAAACATTTGGCACACTGATTTAGATCCACTGGCACATTGCAATATTTAACTTCATAATTTAAAAGATTATACATTGGGCAAATACAGAAAAAATCATGCAACATAAAAGTATATTTAATATCCTTATTCTTCTCCTTGATTTCTATTAAAAACGCTAATAAATCTAAAACCTTTGGATAAGAAACAAGTTCATTAATTATAATTTCTTCAACATTAAAAAATTTTATTATATGGTTAATTTCTGTTATATCTTTTAATCTAAATAGCGACTTTTCTATTTTCTGCCCACAAAGTTCAATAAAATATTTATTAACTTTCAAATCGTATCTTATTATAATAGCTAAAGGTTTATCTGCTACTAATGAATTAGTATATTCATTAGCTCCTCCACCTAAAGCGTGATCCAATATCATTACAGGCTTGTATATAGTAGATAATATTTTAAGTTTTAAAATAGTCCTTAAAAATTTTAAAGGATCTTTCTTAATAAAATCTTCAACTAAAAAGAAATAATCTGGATGTTTATTTTTTAATAACACCGCATTATTTTCCATTAGTCTCTTTTTTTCTTCGCTTGGAAAAGATCCGCCATGTTTATGATACACAAATAGATTTGGCACAATAATATTTTTATAGCCTAATTTTGCCGCTCTCATAGACCAATCATTTTCTTCGCCATATCCCTTACCAAAATTTTCATCAAACAATCCTATTTTGTCATACACCTTTTTATTTATAGCCATACAAAATCCAACTGCTGTCGGAATTTCAACATAATTTTTTTCAAAATTTACATATTGAAAGTATGAATCTAAAGTGGCAACATCCATATCTTCAAATAAGGAATTGTCAATACAAAATTCTGGAAAGCTACATATTGTTCCTGCATTAGTAAATGGAGTTACACTTGCAACATTATCCTTCGTAATTAGAGAAAATATAAGCCTCTCCAACCAATGTGGAGGAACTTCTGTATCAGTATTTAAAATAACAAAGTGATTTTTCGTAAGTTTAGCAAGTTTATTGACCGTCTTTACAAAACCTAAATTATCTTCATTCTCAACGATAGTAATATCTATATTTGAACAACTATTTTTGAAATCTGGTAAATATTTGGATATACTGGGATCTGTACTTTTATCATTTGCTATTAGAAGTCTATAAGGAACAAAAGTATTTTTTACAATACTTGCAAATAAAGAATCTAAGAATTCTCTTCCATTGTAAATAGGTATTAAAATATCTATTGGTTTAGTAATACTTATTTTGGGAACAAAGGGTTCTGGCAATAATAATTCCATAACTTCAGATAAATAGAGGCAATTTTCCTTTTCTAACTTATCTGTTTCTAAACTTTCACGTGACAAAAGTTTTTCCTTTACTTTTCTAGAAAATTCTTTTAATCCATACATTCTTATGTAATTTATACCCTTTTTGACGTTAGCTCTATTAATTAATCTAAGTAAAGTTATGGGCTTTGCAGGTTCATTATGAATTAAAATAGATCTTTCCACGTTATCGCCTTTTGTTTTTCTTCCTTCCTTCTGACCAAACAATATGTAGTGCAGAAGTGGATTTAATCTTGCCTTTTTAACGTCTGGATTTGCTAATAAGTAATACTCCGAATCAAACTCAGGATTGGGCCATCTTCCTTCTTTTGCACCAAATAAAATATAATGCAGAAGTGGATTTATACCGCTTTGAACCATATCGGGGTATTTGTCTAAATAAAAACCAGTCTGAAAATATATATTAGGATTTCTTCTTTCCTTTGCACCGAATAATATATAGTGCTCTATCGGATCTATATCAGCAGCTCTTACATCTGGATATGATTTTAGATAATATATTTCATCAAATAAGCCGCTCTTCTTTATAGTATGTCTTCTTTTATATAACTTAAGTAATTTGAAAATATTAAACATATAGCCTATCCCCTAATATAATTAACCAAGGTTAAACCATTTCCACGACGAGAATTCAAAAGATCTGATTGTTTAGAATAATAAAATTTATTAAAAATTTTCTTAAATAAATTAAACACGTGAAACCTCTGCGTAAGAAAAATCTTCTCTATCTAAAGTTAAATTTGGATTGTAATATGGATCGCCCTTTTCCAGAATATCTCCCCACTTGCTTTTGAACAAGTTTATTTCTCTTTTAAACCTCTCCTGTTTCTCAGGAGTATCCTCATAGCCTCGTGTTTTTGATTCGTAATGATATAGTTCTGCATACGGAGTCCAGACAACTAAGTAGCCTTTTTTTCTTACTTTTAGGCATATATCCACATCACTTACCGCTAATGGATATTCATCGTCAAATCCGCCAACTTCGACAAAAACATCTTTTCTCATCATTAAACATGCACCAGTTACTGCTGAAAAATTTTGCACAATTGACAATCTTCCAAAGTATCCAGGAGAATCTTTTGGAAAAAACCTGTGGGCATGTCCTGCTATTCCACCAACACCCACAATAACACCTCCGTGTTGAATTGTATTATCTGGATAATAGAGTTTTGCACCTACGGCGCCTACATCTTTTCTTTGGGCGTATTGCAGCATCTCCTCCAACCAGTTTTCATTTATAATTTCTGTATCGTTATTTAAAAAAAGCAGTATATCTCCTCTTGTATACTTTACCGCAAAGTTATTTACAGCAGAATAGTTAAATTCATCTTTGTATTCAAGCAAAACAACATTATTATAATTATCTCTTAAATATTCGTAGTATTCAAAAATTTCTTTCTCTTTGCTGTGATTTTCTACTATGATAATCTCGTAGTTTTTGTATGTGGATTTACTAAAGATAGAGCTAATACATCTTTCAAGTTCTTCTTTATGATCTTTATTAGGAATGATAATGGAGATTTTTGGATTGCCTAATATTTTGTAATTAATCTTATAGGAACCTAAAAATTTTCCATCAATAACATTGCCTTTTATATTGACTCTTTCCAAATGCTCTTTTAGAGCTTTTTTTGCTGATTCATAGGCATATAGTTTAGCATTAGAGTTTCCTGCAACTGAATTTTGACTTACTCTCCAGTGGTATAGTATTTTCGGTATATGAATTATCTTTTTAGTCTTTTCTGTGCATCTTAATATAAGGTCGTAGTCTTGAGAGCCGTCAAAACCGTCTCTAAAATATCCTACCAAATCTAAAATCTCTTTTTTTATTACGCTTAAGTGGCATATATAGTTATAACTTCTTAAAGTATCTGGAGCAAAATCAGGCTTGAAGTGAGCATCAAAACGCTCTTTGCCGTCTTCTGAAATCTTGTCTTCATCAGAATATATGAAATCTGCATCTTTATTTTCATTTATAGCTTTTACTACCTCAAATAGTGCAAAAGGAGCTAAAGTGCCATCGTGGTCTAAAAGCGCAATATAGTCTCCTGTTGCAAGGCTTATTGCTTCGTTTGAGTTACCTGCAATGCCCTTGTTTTCTGATAAATACTTTACTTTGATTCTGCTATCCTTTTTAGCGTATTGATCTAATATTTCTTTTACATGCTTTTCTTTGCTTGCTCCATCTGCAATACACAATTCCCAGTTTGAATACGTCTGGTCTAATACTGAGTTTAACATTTCAATCAGAAATCGCTTTGGCGTATTCCAAGTAGGAACAATGATGCTTATCTTAGGTTCATAATCAAATTTTATAGACTTTTGCGCAATCAACTCTTCTTTAGTTGGTTCATTTCTTTCTATCCAATTTTGATAAAGAGTTTGTTCTTTGTTAGATAATTTATTCACAATTTTTCTAAAAAATCCTTTTAAACCATAAACTTTTATATAATTTACAGACTTTTTCATCAAATATATAAAATCTTTTGCCAAAAACTTTACAATCTTTCTTCTTCTTGTATTTGCTGGTAAAAGAGCATCTCTAAATTTGTAATACTTCAACAGTGCCCTGTATCCACGCGATCTGCGGATCTCAGAAAGCTGACTGTTTAAGTTAGTTTTTTCAATCTCAGCAGTCTGCAGGGATGACTCTTTATCTGCTAAATCTGATTTAAGGGTATTTATCTCAATATTTAACTTTTCTATTTCATCTTTTTGTTCTTTAAGCTGATTTGATATTTCAGAAATGGGATTTTTATATTGAACATCATCCAAAAGTTCATTTAAGTTATATGAATTTGAAGACGCATTGATTTTTGTCAAAACAAAGATGTGTTGAAGCATTTCAAGCTCAGGATTTGACTTTAATATTTCGCTGTATATTTCTGGATTTTGATTTATAATATTTTTTTGATATTCTGATAAGTAAGTAGTAGATCCAGTGTGTTTCAGATCAAATTTAAAACCCTGACTCTTATAATACTCATTGGCATTTTTTACCCACTCGGCAAAAGATCTCTTTGTAAAAAATCTCAAATGAGTGTTATCAAGTATGCCAAACTCTGAATAGTTAAACTTTCCTTCCAACAAGTTTAAGATGATGTCCATATGAGCAACGTTCGGAATGCTTACTAAAATTTGTCCGCCAAATTTAAGCTTAGAAGAAACAAATTCCAGCGCAATTGTCGGATTCTTTAGGTGTTCTATAACATCAGCACATATAATAAAATCAAATATTTCTTTCAGATTTTCAAATCTATCAAATTCTTCTTTTGTATTTTGGGGATAGTCAAGGTCCAAGCAATATAAATCTTTATAATATCCTCTTTCTCTTACATAATCTAAAGCCTGCCTATTTATATCTATGCCATAAACCTGACAATCTTTATTCTTATTAAGCCATTCTCCAACATACCCATAAGAGCATCCCACATCAAGCACCGTAGAACTATCTGTTATAGCTTTTACGATGTATGATTGGGAACTGTTTTCAGCTTCTGGGTTTATGTCGTTTGCTGAAATAAAGTATTTTTTATCGCCTTCATACACAAAAAGTCTGTTTTCTTTTGCGTTTCCAAGCTCCACAGCCCATCTCCTATCAAAATTTTTTGCTAATTATAACAAAAATTTAAGAAATCTCTATGTATTAACTTCTAAATTTCATACACAAAATTAATATCTGCATTCTTTAGAAGTGGTGCATCTTTGTCCTTCTTTGAAAGAATTGGCTCACCCTCCAATGGCCAATTTATACCAATCTCAGGATCATTCCATCTTAACGATCTGTCATGTTCTGGTGAGTATGTGCTGCCAGATACCTTGTACATGATCTCTGCTTCATCTGATAGGGTTAAGAATCCATGTGCAAATCCCTCAGGCACCCAAAGCATAAATTTATTTTCTTCTGAAAGCTCTACTGATACATATTTTAGAAACGTTGGGCTGTTTTTTCTAATATCCACTGCTACGTCAAATATCTTACCCTTTATACACCTTACCAGCTTTCCTTGAGCCTTGGGATTTAGCTGATAGTGAAGACCTCTTAAAACTCCCTTTACTGACTTAGAATGGTTATCCTGGACAAATTCTTTATATATTCCAGCTTTTACAAAGTCTTCTCTTTTATAAGTTTCTAAGAAAAATCCTCTCTCATCGCCAAATACCTTAGGCTTTACTATCATCACTTCTGGAATATCAGTCTTTATAAATTCAAATGGCAAAGCACATCACCTCAAAAGTTTATCAAAACTATTTATTTAGTTTATTCAAAATCTGTTTCTTATTACTTGGAATTAACATTACACAGACAAAGCCACAATTTCTTATAATGCCATATTTGAAAAATCTGTGCTTAAATATCTTATATACTCTTTCATGTCTTCCCGATTCAAATAGGGTAACAAAATTATAAACAACTTCCTGTTGTTCCTTTGAAAGAAGATTCTTATAAATAGAGTAGAAATCTTTGCCTTGATTGATAATCTTTTTATTCGATTCTACAGAATCTCTAAATTTCACGACCCTGCCCAAAAAATGTTTGACTGAGTATTTCTTTGCGCCAGTGTCATTGCGGTCATGCTGCCTATACAGAACAAGCGGCTCATCAATGTGGCCGATAGTTCCAAATGCCGATGCCACCAGAGCAATCCACCAATCATGCATTATCATATTTTGTGGAAAAACCTTCAAGAAATTCTTCAATTTCTTATTTATCATAATAGTACATCCTGTAACGTTGTTTTGTATTAGGAGATTGCACAAGCTTTTTAGATTTGGGTTTAGTTTTTGATATTTCCAGAAAGAGTCAGATATCACTCTTAGATTCTCATCTACTACCTTTAGACCTGAGTGAACAAGCACTGGCTTATTAGGATAGATCCTTTCTAAATCTTTCATCTTTGTCAAAGTCGTCTCTATCTTATAAGGCAGCCAAAAGTCGTCCTGATCACAGAACATTATATATTCAGCACTTGAGTGATTTAGCAGTTCAAAGTAGCTCATTTGAGGGCCAAGATGTTTTTTGTTATCTTTGATAAGATTTATTTTTTCACTAAATTTTTTTACATATTCTTCTATTATTTGAAGAGTTTTATCAGTTGATCCGTCGTCTCGTATTATTAGCCGCCAGTCTGTATACGTTTGATTCAAGATAGAGTCTATCTGCTCTCTTAAATATTTTTCTCCATTATAAGTTGACATCAAGATATCAATCAGAATAAAAGCCCTCTTTTTTTAAATTATTGTTTATTGATAGTAATATATTATCAATAAAATTACAAGTCTTTTTACCTTGTTTGAATCCACCTCTCATAAGCCTTGACAACCTCTTTTGCATCGCCGTACTTCTCTACTTCACCATCTTTTAGCCACACTGCCTTGTCGCAAAGTTTTTCTACCTGCATAGACGCATGTGAGACGAAGATCATAGTAACCCCTTTTTCCCTAAACGACTTTATCTTTGACATGCACTTTTCCTGAAATGCGCTGTCTCCTACAGCTAAGACCTCATCGAGCAAGAGTATCTCTGGTTCTATATGAATTGCCACAGAAAAGGCCAGTCTCATATACATGCCAGAAGAGTAATTTCTCACAGGATTGTCTATAAATTCTCCCAGCTCAGAAAAGGCTATAATATCATCTAACTTTTCGTTTATCTCTTGTCTGGTGAAGCCAAATATAGATGCATTGAAGTATATGTTTTCTCTACCCGTAAAGTCAGGGTGAAATCCAGCGCCCAACTCCAAAAGAGTGGTCAGCTTTCCGTTTACCTTTACCTCTCCCTTTGTAGGATAGTATATGCCGCTTATTACCTTTAAAAGTGTGCTCTTTCCAGAACCGTTTCTACCCACAATCCCAAGGGATTCGCCCTTTTTTACGTTTATGTTTATATCTTTCAGAGCCCAAAATTTCTCGTACTTGTGTCTGCCCCAGTTGACTATCCTTTCCTTCATTGACATTGCCCTGTCGTGATATAACCTGAATTCCTTGTACAGCCCTCTAACCTCTACTGCATATTCTTGCATCTATACCTCCTCAGCCACCCTTCTTTGAAGTCTATCAAAGACAAATAGACCAAACCAAAAGAATATAAGGCTGCCGACAAACATCCAGAAAAGCGCTGGAAGATTTGGGAACGTCTTGTAGTACATTATCGCAAGATATGCCTCTACTATGTGAGTAGCAGGATTTAGGTAGAAAAATATTCTTAGGTGTTCAGGCACTATGCTTATAGGATAGACTATTGGAGTAGTAAAAAACCACAGGTTTATAAGCACGTTTACTGTATGCTCCAGATCTCTAAAGTATACGTTTACCACGCTAAGGATAAGCACAAGTGGGATCAGAAATATTGTCTGAACAAGTAATATTACAGGATAAAGGAGTATATAGTGATGAATGCCAATTCCTGAAATAAGAAGGGCTACCAGGAGTATTATCATGCTCAGAATATAGTTAATCATATTTGCAAAGACTATGGAAAGAGGGATTACCTCCCTTGGAAAATAGACCTTTTTAAGTAAGGATGAGTTCGCCACCAAGCACCCTGTCCCCTGAATCACCGAACCTGCAATGTAGTTCCACGCAAGAAGTCCAATAAACAAAAACACGCTAAAGTCCTTTATATCAGATTTCATAATGGTAGAAAAGACAAATGAATATACAACCAGCATCAAGAGAGGGTTTAAGAACGTCCAGAAGAATCCTAAAACTGAATTTTTATATCTTACTTGAAGCTCTTTGGATATCAGGTTTCTCAGCATCTCTCTATAGCGATATATTTCAATAATTTTCTTGATCAAGATATCTCCTTAGTTTGTGAAAATCAACGAACATTAATTTTATCATAGAAAATTAAAATAAGATTAAAAAAAGGTTTTATAAGAACCAAATAATGCCATATCTTTAATAGGAAAAGTGCTTTTAATATAGCCTTTATTTGATTTTAAAGTATTAATAATGAAATTTCTATCCATTTATTACCTACTTTCTTAATATTTCCCCGAATTTCTTAAGAAAATCTCTTATATCTTGCAGGTGGCTATGCATTATTCTATATAGTTCGTCATTATCAACTTCCCAATAGATATGAACCAACCTATTTCTAAAGCGCGCCATTTGAACCAATCTATTGGCCCAGTCCTCATCAATCATTTTCACTTGAGCCAGGACTCTGAAAGTGTCAGCATAATCCTCAGGCGTTCTATAGCTATTTTTTGCAATTACATGGTTACAAAGATCTATTATACCTTCAATCGCTACTATAAAACTGTATTTAGCACTACTAATTTTGTGCGGATCTGAAATAAAATCCTCTTTAGCAAGCTTCCTTAGATCCTCAAGTAATCCAAGAGAGAGCAAGATCTCTGAGGCTATCTTATTTACCTTATCCCGATCAAATTTCAATGCCAATATTTTCCTTCATATACGCTTTTCTATATGGTAAAAAATCACAGTAATTAGTGATAGTTGTTTCCTGAAAATCACATCGTTTATCATCATCTTTTGCCAAAAGGATAACGCCATTTTTTATTACATTGTATTTAAAAGAAAGCGGCGCACTATTTAAAACCCTTACGTCAAATATATATTTACCAATAGATAGAGCTAACTCTGCTTCTAATTGAAGCTCATACTCTAAGATAGAAGGTGGTACATTTTCCAGATAAACTGCTATGTCTATATCGTGAAAGTAATCTTCTTTAACAAAAGAACCATGAAGATAGGCAAACGAAATCTCCTCACGCTTTAAAAGCAGGTTTCTTATAGACTCCTCAATAGCAACCTTGCCAACTTTATCTATTCTGTTAAGTTTTTCCACTCTTTTCTCCTAAATAGCTGCCTAAGTTAATTAATAGCTCATTTTATCAAAATTACGATGAAAAATTAAGCATTTCAAGAACATGGGTTGATAAAACTTTTATAATTTTGGAGCGCGATCTTATACTTTTACCAAACCCTATAGCAAATCCTCAAGCTCGCTTATGCTGTTAATCTTAAATATTGCTTTCATTATATTTTTCAGTCTCTCTCTATCTGAGATACTTTTAACTTTCTTCTCTATTTCAGGCGAAATAGCATCAAATTTTGCCTCAATAGCGTTTAATACCATATCCTGAGCATCAAGCAGCATGCCTTCCATCTTACCTTCCAACTTTCCTTCCATCCTGCCTTCTTCTTTTCCTTCCATCTTCCACTTCTTAGTTAAGGTTATCAACTCTTCTTCGCCTCCTATCTCTGATATTAAATCTTGTGTTCTTTCTGGACCATAATTTATGGAAACGTAGTTTATTACAATTAAAATATCTTCGTTTAATAAATCAAGACCTTGCTCTTTAATAATATGATACACTAATGCAAATATTTTTTTCAATTCTTCAAAACTATCTTTACAGTACTTTAAAGCTGCAAGCTTAAAATAAAGGCTTATATTTTTCCTTAATCCCTCTTCTATCATACTATTTGATAAATTCTTTGTATCAAATAGTATGTGTTTGAACTTTGGCAGGTATTTAGACAAGAAAGACAAGTCTTTATCTGACTTTATCGATTTAAACTGATCTGAAAATTCATCAGACATATTCCACTTCTCTTTTCCTTGATAGAAGATTACAGGAATTATAGGTATCATATCTTTGTTTTGTTTTAGGTTTGTCTCCCATGTAACTGTCATGTAGCTTAGTATCTGAAGAAGTACAAATTTATCTAAAGCTGATTTGTGTTCAAATATCAGATAAAATTTAGACTCTTTTCCCTTGAACTTACAATCAAAGGACAGATCTAACTGATACTTCTTATATCCCTTTGTCAGCTTTTCGTTGTCTATTAGCTTTACAGAATCTAAGTCAATGTGCTCTCTTATATCTTTTGGAAAGAACTTGTCTATAAAAGTTCTTGTATCCAATTCATTTGAAAAAACCATCTTAAAGAACTTATCATGTGCATCCTTAACGCCCTTTGCATCCTCTTCTCTTTACAAAAAGTTTTTTATGTTTAAATAAAATTACAAAACAAATATTTTTAGGAGGTCAAAGATGAAGATAACTTACGATCCAAAATATAATATCTCATATATAAAATTCAGAGACTCAACTGAAGAAGTTGAAACAATAAAAATAAGCGACGAAGTAAATATAGATATATCGCCAGATGGCAAAATATATAGCATAGAATTGCTTAATGCCAATGAACAAATGAAGATTCTAAATGACAAGCTAACCATTGTAGGTGAAAATTCAGGCAAAGAAATTAGTATTGCGATTTAGCTTTTTAAAACACTTTTTGATAAGTGCGTTTAGACCATCCAATTTCTCTAGACAGTGTCTGCAGTTTTTCGTTGTCTTTATATTCTAACTAAAAGTGCTGCATATTCCAAAGATTTCTTTCACTAAACCCATTCATTCCTACAAATTCTTTTTGCAGTTCTAAGAAGGTTATCTATACTTTCCAAGAATTTTTACAAAGATAAATTTCATTGACATCTTAGTTAAGCTGCTTAATAATACTGTTAAGAGCTTTTTAAAGGAGGCTGTAAAAATGATTGTTGCTGCAAATGATTTAAAGAAAAAAGGCGTAAAACTAATAGACGAGCTAATCAAAAAAGGCAACGATATAATAATAAGCGTAAGGGGTAAACAAAAGTATGTAATTGTTGATATTGACAAGTATGAAAAACTCAAAGACAGTGAAATAGAGCTTGCCTATATTGAAGCCATGAAAGATTTTAAAGAAAAAGACTATCACACTGATATAGAAGCCCACATTAAAAATATTTCTTAGCAGCACAGATTATGTATGAAATTGTATTTAGCAAATCTTATGAAAAAAGAGCAAAGCAGTTTTTTAAATTATACCCAGAATTAATCCAACGCTATCAAAAAGTACTCTATATCATGAAAAGCAATCCTGATCATCCTTCCTTGAAACTGCATAAATTAAAAGGCAATCTCAAAGAGTTATATTCCCTATCAATAGATTTAAAATACAGAATAATTTTGGACTTCATCATAAAAGACAAAATGATTATTTTAGTTGATATAGGGGCTCATGATGATGTCTATTATTGAAATAAATGCAAACTTTATTGATAATCTTCTAAACTGTCAATTAGAGCTTCACAATCTTTGATAGGCAATATATACCTTAAGCTCCGATAGTCTAATAGAATAAAAAATTCTAAAAATTTCCTACTTTACATTAATAAATTAGTAATTTATAATATACTTATTAATTTAGTAAAGAATATAAGGAGGAGATAAAGTGTTTGAAGCAAAAGATTTTTTTGATTTAGGACTAAAATTTCACGGCCACAAATGTCCTGCAATGCCTTTAGGACTTAAAGCCGCTTGTGCTGCCATGAACGCCCTTGGAGTAGAGAGGTCAAAGGATAAGGAATTAATGCTACTTGCTGAAACTGCAGACAATCACGCAATGGGCTGTTTTGTGGACGGCCTTATGACTGTTACGGGTTGTACTTACGGAAAGAGCAATATAAAAAAGCTCTACTATGGTAAGATGGCATTTACTCTTATAGATACAAAAAGCAAAAAAGCTGTAAGGGTATCTTTGAAGCCAAAATTTGTTGATAAGATGCTTACTGAATCGCCGTTTATAGCCGAGAGAAAGAAAGGCATACCTCCTCAGGACGTTGATCCAAAGATTACTGATCCATTAATAGAAAAAGTCTTAAACCTTAAAGAGGAAGATTTTCTTGATATAAGTCCAGTTTTTGACTACGACTTCAAAAAGATACCAGGAGTAATGGAAGCAGATTTTTGTGACGTTTGCGGCGAAGCAGTATATATAGACAAACTAAAATTTATTGACGGAAAACAAGTTTGCATACCCTGTTCTGACAAGATAGCTCAAAAGTAAATAAAACAAGTAAGTAACAGCCGTAAAGTTTACGGCTGTTACTCTAAACAATAAATTTTTTAAGGAGAAAGAAATGGCGTATATATTAGCTGCACTCATTACCTTTGTGGCAAAGTCAATTATGGTCATCACTGGAGCAGGAGCAGCCTTTATTCTGATACCAGCGTTCTATGCTCTTGGTTTTGACCTTCATCAATCAATGAGCACTGCTCTACTTTTAAACGTAGTTGCTATGGCGTTTGCCTCGTATTCATATTCAAGAATTGGCTTAATAAAGTATAAGCTTGCGTTCCCAATTATAATAGCTGTCCTTATAACGTCTCCATTGGGCGCATATCTTAGTAAATTTGTCCCAAGAGAGACCTTATTGCTCCTCTTTGCTTTGTTTTTGCTATTTGCCGCTTCCATGATGATATTTTACAAGCAAAAAAAGAACAACTCAGGAGAAGATTTCCAAATAAACAAGGTTCAGATGCTTACTATTGGAGTGCCAATTGGTGCCTTTGCTGGATTTGTAGCCGGGCTTCTTGGAATTGGCGGAGGAAATATGATAATTCCAATACTTATATTTATAGGAGTCCCTGCAAGGTTTGCCGCAGCCACCACATCCTTTATAGTGCTCTTCTCATCTTTTGGAGGATTTTTGGGAAAATTAGCCATAGGTGGCCTTGACATAAAGCTACTTTTCAGCACTATCATAGCTGCTATATTAGGAGCTCTCTTTGGATCGTATCTTATGAAATACAAGCTTAGCAACAAAACAGTAAAGGTTATGATAGGAATAGTCTTATACATGGTAGCTGCTAAGATGCTCTTTGATTATTTCGTACACTAAATATTGAAACTTGATACTCATATCGATATACTTCATAAGCCTTGTAATTTACTGGGCTAAAATAAATTTTATGAATATTGAAGAGTCGATTGTGAAAATAGAAGAATTTCTCAGCAAAATTGATGAAGTTTTGCTGCCATTTATCTTTGGTTTATTTATCGAAAATAGACTCACAGATGAAAGCGATATAGACTTTGCAATCCTTTTTAGTAGCATGCCTGATTTCAAATCTCTAAATAAGATCAAGAGCGGTATAACTGAAATTACAGATAGGGATACCGACATAGTTATCTTAAATTTTGCATCGCCAATAATAAAGATGTAGGTATTAAAAAGAGGGTGATAAATGATAGTGTTTACAATGAATTTTTTCTCAGAACGCTCAAAGAATATGATAACCTAAAAATAGCAAGAAGGTCTCAAGAACAAAATATACTCAATGGCAGAATCTATGTTAGAACCTGACGTCATTTTCGCAAAGGTTTCAAATATACAAAGGTATTTAAAAAGAAAATTTACGATCGCCATGAGCGTTAAAATCAAGAAGTGACCAGATATTAACTGGCCACTTCATTTATGTCAAACCTGAAACCAGGTGTTGTTATATTTCTTCTCTTTCCATAGCCTCTTCAGTCGCAATAAATTCTTCAAATGTTACCTCTTCTGCAGGAACTACTTTTTTATCAATTCCCGTTTTCGCAAGGTAAATAACCAGCATTAGGATAAGCGTTAAAAATATTGCACTTGTCGTTACAGTACCCAGCCCAAGTCCGCCTAAATTTTTAGCTTGAGACATCAAATCTCCTATAGTCGCACCAAGTGGCCTGGTTAATATGTATGCCAACCAAAACGCTAACACTGAATTTAAGTTAAACTTATAATACAGCAAAGTAATAATTGCAATCATTGAACCAAACATTATTGCAGATAGAAAATAACCCAGCTTTAAAGTCTCAGCTATCAGATCTCCTGCAGCTGTTCCTAAAGAAAATGTAAAAAGAATTGCTAGCCAATAAAATGCTTCACGCCTTATAGTAAATATGCTGTGAATAGACAAAGTCCTTTCTTTGTAATACCAGATTAAAAATGTCGCGATTAGCAATATGGTGAATACAAATGTGCTGATCTCTAAAGGAACACCTAAATTGTCGCTCAAATTGTCTGTTATGAGCGTGCCCACTACGCTTATTAAGACGACAACCATCCAATATATTTTTGGCACGTATTCTCTCGCCTTGAACTGAAAGTATAGAAAAACTAAAAGCAAGGCACTCATTACGATGCTTGTCTTTGTAAGGCCAAAGCCCATATGAACGTTCAGAAAATCTGCAGCAGTCTCCCCTACCGTAGTGCACAGAATCTTAATAATCCAAAAAAAGATAGTAACTTCTGGAACTTTGTTAAAAATCCTTTTAGCAAAAGATTCACTTTCAGATTTCAAGTTTTCGCCCATTTGTTTAATCCTCCTCTTCCTGAAATTGATTTAACTAAAATAAGCATAGACAATTATCATTAGAGGAGTTTTGAGAACTTGTTATAAACTTATTAGAAATTTCGTTCATGTTTTTTTAAGAAAAAGCAATGCTAACTTAGCAAATAAAAGCTAATTCAGATTTTGGATAAAAATTCACTATCTATTTCTTCTCTTGTTAGACAAGTGCATTTGGTCTAAATATTTAATTCTTTAATCTTGCTCAAGGCAGCTTTATTCCCAAGCTTATAAGCCTTTTTAAAGTATTTAAGCGCCTTTGAAAAGTTTTTGTTCTCAAAGTATATGTTTCCCAGGTTAAAGTATGCCCTTGCAAGATCCTGTCCCCTTCTCACAAGCATTAGATTTTTAAAAATCTCGCTGTTACCAGATGCCTCCTCATATACCGCCTTTATGCTTTGAGATTCCAACCATCTAAGAACAAAAAAGCTAACTAACAGTGAGAGAAGTATCATAGAAGGAGAGTCAATCATGTTAAATATAGTGTGCCAGGCAAGTTTGCTGGTAAGTATATCATATATATCAAAAGATAATAACAACAAGGTAAAAATTATAAAAAAATAGTGAAGAATTTTTAAAAACTTGTGATCCTTTTTATTGATCACAAAATCCCTTGTTTCTTTTTCAAAAAACATTATGCGAACTCTCTCAAGGATGTATATGGTTATACATATCGCTAAGATTATCAAACTTATTGGCGGCAATTGGTGAAGAAAATACCTAAATCTGTGAAATGAAGAGTTATCTATAACTCTGTCAAGCCTACTAAACAAAAGAAAAAATGAAACTCCCCACAGCGCACAGACAAGGTTATAAACCAATAAAAAGACCCTAAGAAATCTTTTTCCTCCCATAATTAGAAATTATATCATAAAGAAAGTCCATATGTTGGATAAGATATATTAATCTAGAGAGAAAGAGTCAGGGCTAGTCTATATCTATTTCTTCGTACCAGTTATCGCTCCACTCTGATGGTTCAGACAAGAGGTCCTGAATTATTTCAAGATTTACCATCAGATTGCCATAGCTTTCGTCAAACTCGTCTTCAGAATATGCGTCCAGCTCATCAAAATACCTATCTCGCCAAATTCCCACAAAGTCAAGAACTTGAGGGAGAAAAGAGAAGCTAACTTCGGTAATCCAGGGCTCATTTTCATCGCTTAACTCGTAAAAGATGCTAATATCTGGATCCTCTTCCCTGTCAGAATCAAGCAGCCAGACCTTAACCTCATTTTCCTCATTGTCTACAATATAAGAGCCAAAATCGCTTTCAAAGTTTTCCATATATTCAAGATCGCTATTCTCCATTTTTTGTTCCTCCTATATTTATTAATAATTTGTCCCCAAAGGCGTTAGAAAAAGAGATCCAGCTAGAGTCCCCTGCTGACTCCAGTTTCCATATTGCAAACCCACCCAGTTTATATTTCTTAATAAGCTCAAGCTTGTTTGACATAGTTTCACTGTTGTCAAACCAAACTTCATGCTTTAAATTATACCTGTAAAAGCTAACATGATAAAGACCATACTTTTTGTCAAATTGCGGACTAAGTTTGTTTTCTTCAATAAATCCTTTCAAATCCTTGTTGTCAAGCGCTTTAACGCCTACTATCTTTCCTGATGGTTCTTCTATCCATTCTCTTGTATAAAACGGTATGCCCAGCAATACTTTAGTAGGCTCTACTTCTTTCAAAGTATTTTTTAATCCCTTTTCTACCCAAAAAAGAGATGCTGTAGGACCTGCTCTCTCAGAACCTTTAGTAAACTCGTCATACGTCATCAAAACGAGGTAGTCACTTAGTTCTGAAATCGTTTTTCTGTCATAGCACAAAGACCAGGAGGAGTTGTTATCTGGGACTGTTACGTCCACAGACAAAAGAATGTTTGTTTTCTTTAATTTTTCAGATAACTTTTTTACAAAATAATTAAATTTAGTTTTATCAAGGTCGCTAAAATTTTCAAAATCAATATTTACCCCATCCAGATGATATACAATAGCGTACATGACGATCTGATTAATTGCATTCTCTATGCTATATTTATTTTCTAACAGCTTATGGGTTAGATCAGGATTAAATCTGTTGTTAAATAACCCCCACACCTTATAACCCTTTTCATGAAGATAGTCTACTACTCCAATATCAGCGTTATTGCTAAAATTTCCAAAGCTGTCTTCCAGAGAAAACCAGGTGAAAGAGATGGTATTGACATCTGAATTCAAGTCAATTTTTCTAATGTCAGAAAAGTCTTTAGCTGTGCTAAATCCCAGACCAACAATGCCTTTGGGCTTCTCTTTCTGAAAGGGCACTCCTAATTCCTTGCCCTGCTTTAAAAGATAATAATCATTTTCGTCCAATATATCAAAACCAAACAGATTTGAAAGCGAATTAAGGTCTACATAATAATTTTTATTAATACTCTTTAGTGGAAAGTTCACCGACTCAAGAGAAACTACCTCTTTGTCAGGCAAAGTAAACTTTACGTCAAAGATATAAACTCTTTTCTCTTTCGGGTTTATCAAAAAGTTCTTTTTGGTAACCAGCTTTATGTTATTTGCTAGCATAAAGAGGCCGTCGTTGTTTTTTAAGGCCTCGCCTGCAAAATTATTAGGATAGCTTACCACATAAAGGTCTTTGTCAAAGGCACAAATTTGCCCCAGGGAAGCGAAGAGAAAAATAAAAATAAGAGAAAGTATAAATTTATACATTAAGAGTAGAATATCAAAATAAATCCAAATTTTCAAGAATTAGTCGTTTCTATCAGACTATCGGCCATTTCTATTATCAGTAATTTTTGTTATAATTTGCAAAAAGATTACAGGAGGCGATTTGGTTTGATAAACTGGCAATATTATCCAAAGTTCTCAAATTTACCAGAATTTGTAGATCAGGTATTGCAAGCCTTTGTATTTAACGAAGAAAAAATAGATTCATCAAAAAATAGCCTTACACGTCAAAACATCTTTTCCATAATAGAAAACGAATTAAAAGAACTCGGTTTCGAAATAAAAATAGATAGTAGAAATAGCGAAGGAGAAATAGAACTTCCTGTTTACTACGGCCTCAATGGAAAGCCTGAGTTATCCTTTTTTGCTGAATCCTATCAAAAAGATTACAAGTGCGTTATAGATATAAGCGGGAATGACAACAAGTCAATAAACAGGTGCTATAGAGTCCTTCTTCAATCATCCATTATCCCGGCAGTAGAATATCTAATAATGGCTCTGCCAAACAAACCATCTAATCCGTCACAATTTTTAAAGATAAAAGAATTTTTAGACGTTTTGTACAGCTCAAAACAAAATATCAATCTAAACGGCTTACTAATTATTGGCTATTAAAACTATTTAAAAAACAAAGTTATAAGGCTGGTTATCAGGTAAAAAAAGGAGCTAAATACAAGATAAAAAATTGAAAAAAGAGAGATTGTAAAATAAAAAATTGAAAAAAGAGCAATTGTAAAAAACTTGCTTATCTTGTAATATTTGTTTGCTAAAAAAATTACAAACGATGTCAAAATTGACCACGCCCAAAAAACAATTAAAAAATTACCTTTTATAATTAAAAGCATACTCAATACAAGCGGCAAAAAAAATAAAATTAAAAGTTCAAAGAAAAAGAGCTTTATCCTTCCGTTTAGTCTATTTACTACTATGTATTTAAATTTCAGCCTGCCATATTCATCTTCATACTGAAAATCTTCAACTTCTTTTAAGTTACTGTCATCCTTTTTGGACGGATATATATCGTTCATTAATTACCTCCAAAGATAATTGTGCTAAAAATAAATTATAATAAAATAATACACTATATTGTAAATTTTTAGAAAGGAGCAAGTGATGAAGGCTATAGCTTTTAGTGGAAGTGCAAAAAAAGGTGGAAATACTGCTTTTATGCTAAAAACAGTTTTAGAAGAGTTAGATAGAGAAAAGATACAAACAGAGCTTATAGAACTTGCCGACGAAGAAATAAAACCCTGCACTGCCTGCTATAAATGCTTTAAAAATAAAGATAAAAAGTGTGTTATAAAGGACGACAATCTAAATCAATATATTGAAAAATTGATAGAGTCAGACATTATCATCCTTGGTTCTCCAGTATATCTGGTAGACATCACACCAAAACTTATTGCATTTATGGAAAGGTGTGGAATGGTCTCAATTGCAAACAAATATCTTTTAAGAAGAAAAATTGGGGCAGGAGTAGTAGTAAGATACAGGAGAGCAGGAGCAATCCACGGTCTTGATTCGATTAATCACTTCTTTTTGGTAGAACAGATGATTGTCGTCGGTTCAAATTACTTAAATATAGGCGTAGGAAGAGGCTCAGAAGCAGTTAGCGTTTCAGAAGAGGAGATAGACGAAGAAGGCGTGAAGACGATGATCGATTTAGCTCACAATATCGCCTGGCTTGCTAAAGAAAAATATCAATAACTTACTTAGGAGGGAAAATTATGAAGGCATTAGCTATCAATGCAAGCGCAAGAAAAGACTCTAATACCGCAATAATGCTTAACAAAGTTTTGAGCGAGTTAGAAAAGGATGGAATTGAAAAGGAACTTTATCAGATGGCAGGGAAAAAGATTCACGGATGTACAGCATGCTATAAGTGTATTTCCAACAAAGACAAACGCTGTGCGGTAGACGATGACATATTCAACGAGTGTTTTGAGAAGATGGTCAACTCTGACATCATACTTCTTGGCTCTCCCATATACTTTGCAGATATCACCCCAGAGCTAAAGTGTCTGATAGACAGGGCTGGGATGGTAGCCAGAGCTAACGACTTTCTTTTAAAGAGAAAGATAGGCGCTGCTGTAATAGTAAACAGAAGGGCCGGAGGAATCCACGGATTTGATAGCGTCAATCACTTTTTCCTAATTGAGCAGATGATTGTGGTTGGATCCAGTTACTGGAACATTGGCATTGGCAGAAACAAGGGAGAAGTAGAAAAGGATGAAGAAGGCATAAAAACCATGATAGACCTTGCTCACAACATCAGTTGGCTTGCTAAGAAGCTGAAATAGTAACACTTAGAGTTTTAGCTTTGCTCCAATCATATCCTCCTGGGACGAGGGTTATAATGGCTTTTCCTTGCTTTTTCGCCAGGAAGAGGCCATTGCCCTCGTAGGAGATGTTTCCTGAACTAAAAACAATTCTACAAGTGGCATCTTCTAAGGGATTAAGCCTTCTCAAAAGCAGTTTCTGGCCAACCTTAAGATCCACATTATCACTTGAAAGCCACGATATTTCGTCTTTCTCAACCCTATACGTTACTAGTTGGGTATTTTCATCAAGTGAGTTATCATTTGAAACAAAGTTGTCAGGATAGCTAAGAAAATCGCCCTCTATATTTTTTTCAAACTTTTCGCCGTCCCAAACGAAAAACCACCTCTTATCAGAAGAGGTAAGTTCGTATCCTCCATCAAATGTCTTAATATCTCCTTGATAAAAAGAGCTTCCCTTTTCCGGAATATATAGCTCATCATCCTTTACCATGAATACCTCATAACTTAAAAATGCCCCGCTTCCCTCTCTGTCCCATACTAACAAGGCATCAGGATTGTCTTTCCCAAGAGAAAAGAGCTTAAAATTTGGATTTTGATAGTCCAAAACTTTGTGGTCTAAGCTCTTAAATATTATTCCGTCACCCACAGTAGTAAAAAGATCCAGGTCAAGATGGTTATTTTCATCAACAGAAGCTACAATCCAATATTTACTGCCATCTCTTTCTTCAATTGGATATATTTCAAGAATCTTATTTAGTGGCAAATAAAGAGAGAGCCTGTCAAAAATATCTTTTTCGTCAGCAGAAGAAATACGACATGTAAGAGATAAAAATATAGCTAAAATTAAAAACAAAGAAATAAGTCTACCCATAAATTAGCGCTCCCCTAATAGATTAATACGATTAATTGTACTACAAATTTATATTGATTAAAAAGCGAGAGTATAAAAAGATATATGTAATCCTTTTTTCTTTACCCAATAAGCAATTGTCCTTACATAAAGAGTATTTATTCCTGACTTTCAAAGGCTTTATAGCAAGATTAGAATTAAGCATATAAAAGACTAAGGAGGGGCTCAAAATGTCAAAGACTATTCTTGCAGCTATAAGAGACGTAATGTCTGATAGAAGCGTTCTGAAAATGGCTATAGATCTTGCCAAGGATGAAGGAGCAAAGCTTGTAATATGTCACGTTATCAATAGATCCGAAGATCTTGGTGTTTTTAACCCTGCAGCTGAAGCAGCTTTGGTATATAAGGCAGAAAGAATGCTCGAAGAGGCAATTGATATTGCAAAGAAAAATAACGTAGATGCAATAAAGGTAGTAAAGGTTGGCAGGCCTTCGGAGAGAATATCAGAACTTGCAAAACAATTGAACGCCTCTAACATAGTACTAGGAAATAGAAAACTAAAGGGGATTAGAAATTGGCTATTCTCAGAATTTAGCACAGGATTTAATCTGAAGAACACTACGCTTGTAAGCGTTGAAAAGTAAAAGCTACCCCTCGTTGAATTTTGAGAGGGGTAGCTTTTAGAAAAAATCTACGCTAAAATCTCATTTTTGATGGCATCAATCCCCAATCTCTCAACGAATCTTGCAACTCTCTCGCTCATGCCATATCTTCCCTCAACCCTATAATCTCCCTTTTCTTTGTATAGCTTTAGAAATTTCTTTATGATGTCAAGAACTTGATCGTCATCAAGCTCATCAGCTACAATGTCTCCAATTCTTGGTTTCCTCCCAGAATTTCCCCCAATCACTAAAACCCATCCCTTTCCCCCTGAAAAGACTCCTATATCTCTCACAAAAGCCTCTGCACAGTTTAAGGTGCATCCCGATACTCCAATTTTCAATTTTGCAGGAACCTTTTCAAAATATACAAGTTCTTCTATCTTTTTCCCAAGGCTCAAACTGTCAAGGGTTCCATACTTGCAAGTAGTATTGCCAACACATGCCTGAACGTAGTGAAGTGAAGGCTCAACGTTAAATCCCATATCTTTTGATATCTCTTCTAAGATCTTGTTTACGTCTTCGGCCTTAATTCCAATCAAAAAGAACCTTTGGCCAGTCAAGATCTTTAACTGGCGAACGTTGTATTTCTTTGCAACTCTTGCAACCTCTTCCAAATATTCAGGCGTAACAAGTCCACTCGTCGACTTTAATTTTATGGCCCAGCTTCCATCTCTTTGTTCTATTGCTCTTGGATGTATTTTGTCCATAAAATCCCCCTAAGTATAAATAATACAGGCTAAAAACTCTATGTCCTTATCGCCAGTATTCTTTAAAGAATGACTTTCTCCATCGTAAGTAATCAAAACGTCTCCTTTTGAAACCTGAACTTCTTTATCATTGTCTACAAAAATTCCTTCTCCGTTTAATATGTAATATATCTCAAAATCTCCCTTGTGAGTGTGAAGGCCTATAGTAGACCCTGGCTTCAAAAAATTGTGAGCAAACATTCTTCCCTTTCCTTTGAACTCTTCAAGACTCAAAAGGGCAATGCTCTCAAGTTCTCCCTTGCCTCCAATAGGATCAAGGCGCTTTACTCTTTCTAAAGTATCAAATTTCTTAACCATAAAGTCCTCCCGAAGTTTAATTTTTTAATATAAAAAATTATCTATAACGAATTTTGTAGTAGTAATACTCATAAAACAGACTCAATAAACCTACTACAAAAACAGAAAACACAACCAGCACAAATCCCAGATCATATTTTGTCACGTTTAGAAATGGTGGATTGTATACCATATCAAAAAGTCCTAAAAAACCTACTACAAAAAAAGCTGCACCGCCAAAGATCAAAGTTCTAGCTGCAGTTCTTTGCGCTGCAAAACGTGCCACCTCTATTGGAAAACCAATTTTTGTCGTGATAAAACCAAAAAATGCACCCAGTATAACTTGCGTGATCATGGTGCCAAGTCCAAAAAATGCCCCTGGAACCCAGCCCAAAAGATGAGATGGCATCTGGGGGGCTAGCACGGTATATAATACTAAAGCAAAAGCTCCAAATCCCCATCCTGCAATAAAACCATGAAGCAAGGCTATCCTTACAGAAAGTTTGTGTTCTCTATCTATTTTGCCACTAACTGCCATTCTGTGGTGATCGCTGTCAATCTTGCCAAAGTGAAGGTGAAATACATTGTTAGTCTTAAATACATAAAATCCACCAAACATCATAGCAAGTCCAACCAGAACGTATGTTCCATATTCAAATAGGTCTGAGGATGTCAGAGGAAAGAGAGCGAGGTTGGCAAGCTCGCTTGCAAGTGCCCTTTGAACCGTAAAGGCAAGGGAAAAGGCAAAGCCTATGATTAGTCCCTTTCTAGCTGAATAACTCCCAACAGCATAACTAAAGGTAATTGGCCAAGTATGTTCATCCGGAGTATAGCCATGAATCACTCCAAGAACAAAAGAAAAGAGAATTATCATAGGAACTGTAAGCTCTATATGGCTGTGAAGCAGGTAATTAATAAGATCCATACGAATTCACCTCGCTTCTGCCAAATTATTTGATAAAGTAATTAAAAATATCATAATTTATTATTATAGCAAAAATCCCACAGTACTTTATTCAACTGTGGGATTGTATTTCTTTGCTCTTGAATAGATTATTGATTTATTACTATATTATCTTGTTTTTTCAAGGAATCCACATAAGCTTGTATTGCCTGTTGTTCTTTTTGGCTGATTAGATACTGCTTCACATAATCTTTAACCTTATCTATTGGAACCAAGTTGCCATTTTTATCCTTAAATTTATCTGAGTTTTGATTGTAAAAGTTTGTAACGTCTGCATCGGTTACGTCAAAGTTTTGACCTGCGAAGTGCTTTTGTAAAAGATAGTTAATCAAAATTTCATTTTTTGCGTTATTAATAGCCTCAATTACCTTTGGATCGTTTTCTAAACCCTCTTTCTTTGCCTCATCGAGTAACACGAGATTTTCAATCAAACGATTCAAGATCTCCTTTTTAAGATCTGGATTGGTTTTGTCCACGTTAGGCGGCAAATTGTTATAAATTGCGTCCACCTGGCTCTGGGTAATACTCGTCCCATTAACAGTAGCTAAAACCTTGTCATCTGCAAAAGATGGCTTAACCATTACCACAAAAACCAATACAAAACACAAAAGAACAATACGTTTCATTAAGAAACCTCCAAAAAGATTAAATTCTTCCTATAACTTTATGACTATTTAGTCACGATGTCAATAGTTATTTTAATGAAAGCTTGTTAAAATGGAAACCAATGTCTCGGATTTCGATTTTCTAAGCGAGGAGAAATTGAGATTAAGAATCTAAACAAAAAAGCAAGAAGAAAACACAAGTTCCTGGTTGCGGGGGGAGGATTTGAACCTCCGACCTTCGGGTTATGAGCCCGACGAGCTTCCAAACTGCTCTACCCCGCGTCAACACATAATATTTAACCACAAAATATTACGTTTTGCAAGTGTTTTTTAAAGGTCTAATAAAATTTGTTTCAAAAAAGTTACAAAAATTACATTGACAACCAAATAAAATTATTTTTTTTCCAATTAAGTCACCTTTATATATGATATAAATTTATCTTATTTTATAAACCTCTCTCTTAAATATATAATTTAGATGTCATAAAAAATTCTTACATGATAAGGGGGAAAATATGGAAAAGGTATTAGAACAAAAAAGCAGTTACCTGTATCTCGTTCTTATTGCTGCCTGGTTAGGATGGGTTTTCGACGGAATGGATGCAATGCTTTACAACATTGTAATGTACCCAGCAATCCACGATCTTTTAGGTGTTAGCGCCACAAAAGCACAGATTGGTTACTATGGTGGGCTTGTTATGTCCTGCACGCTCTTAGGCGCAGCACTTGGAGGTATTTTGTTTGGCATACTTGCTGACTACATTGGCAGAGTAAAAGTACTTCTGCTCACCATACTCACTTACTCGCTTATGACAGGGCTTTCAGGATTTGCACACAGCTGGCAGGAACTAGCTCTATACAGAGGCCTCACTGGCTTTGGAATAGGAGGAGAATGGGCTGTAGGAGCAGTTTTGCTTGCTGAAACATGGCCAGATTTAAGAAGGACATTTGCAGGTAGCTTTATGCAAATGGGATGGCCAGTTGGTTTCTTTCTTGCTGCTGCAATAAATTTTTTGGTAGGCACACACGGATGGCGAGTAGTCTTCTTCGTAGGCGCCCTTCCAGCTTTATTAACCGTGTTCTTGAGAACTCAGCTTAAAGAACCAGAAAAGTGGGTAAGAGATCATGCCAGAAGATGTGAACTAAAGCTTACTAACAAGTATGAAACAGAAGAAGATAAGGAATATTGTCATTTTACTTTCAGACTTCTCTTTAGTCCAAAATACATAAAATATACAATTATAGGCTTTCTACTTTCAGCAGTTGCACTATTTGGCGTGTGGGGTGCTACTTATTGGATACCAGCAATTGTTGAAACTCTCGCGAGATCTGCAGGCGTTGCTGAAAGCGCAATTCATGGCAGAATATTTCTCGCAATTACTTTATTAAATATTGGAGCAATAATTGGGGCCTTATGTTTTTGGCCAATTGCAAACAAGTTTGGCAGAAAAGGCGCATTTTTGTTTTACTTTCTTACAGGATTAATTTTAATACCGCCTATTTACATCAACGCTAAAGATTTTAATTTGTTTCTTATGCTAGTACCTATAATAGGCTTCATAGGCAACGGAGTATTTTCAGGATTTCCAATATACCTACCTGAGCTCTTTCCCACCAAGATGAGAGCTACCGCTCAAACGACATGTTACAATGGGGCAAGACTGGTAACAATACTTAGTCCTTTTTTCACAGGTTTACTCATTGGAATCTATCATGGAAACTTCTCTTATGCAGCAGCCACAATAATGAGCGTATATGTGATTGGCATAATAACGCTTCTTTTTGCTCCAGAGACAAAGGGGAGGTCTTTGCCTGAATAAATCTATCTGCCATATTTTTCGTTGCACCTTCTCAGGCAGTTAGAAAGTTCTAATTCGCAATCGCTCTTGCAGCTTTCGCGCTCATCAACGGGCGCAAAGCTGCAAATTGTTCTACAGTTCCAGTGAAGATGACATCCCATTAGACATCTATCGTATTCGCTTTTCGTAACAGCAAAGAATTCGTTGGCCGTATTTCTAACTGAATTAACTTGATAAAGAAAAAAAGCAAGCACAACAGACAACAAAAAGATAACTATGTATAATAAAACGTTTGACAGTTTCACAATTAAACCCCCTTAATTCTTCACATTATATGATTTTAACACAAAATCTCAAACAACAAATCTTATTTTTTTACGAACCTTAAAAGATTTTATATGTAAAAACAAATAATTATTTTATAAAACATTTATTTTTAATTAACTTTAATACGTGCTAAAATTTACATTAAAACATTAATGTTTTAATGTAAAATACTACTTGGAGGAAGGGAAAAATGAAAAAAATCGCTATTTTATCATGTCAAATGATTAGGAGTCAAAATCTTTGTCCTGCTGACACAAAGTGCTTGACAGCTCTTATGAGAAGAGAGGGTTGGTTTGACAGGTACAAGGATGAAGAAGTTCATCTTCTTGGAATAATGGATTGCGGTGGATGCACTGGTGATAGGGTAGTGTGCGCACTTACTCTATTAAAAATGCAGCTTGACGCATTGAAAGAAAACATTGATACGCTGTTTATAGCCACATGCATAATGAACTTTTGCCCATATAGGGATGAAATAATAGCAACAGCAAAAGAAAAATCAGGAGTAGAAGTAATTGTGGGAACGCACAAATATGCACTCCCACAAATCTTTAAGAGCTAATTATTTAGATAGTAGTTCTCAAACAAATTTTTTTAAAAGATCTCCCACCAAAGAAGCAGCTTTTCTTACTCTAGAGCGTTTCTTGTCAGGCTCAGAAGGTCTGTTTCTACTAAAGACTGCATCGATAATTTTTGTTAAAAGGCTTATTTTAAGCTTATACCTATTTAATTCTTCCATAAACCTTCTGGAAGCATTTAAAGAATCAGAAAAAACCCCTATAATGTTGTCAATTTTTTTCAAAATTGAAACAGAGTTGTCCGAAAGGCATTCCATGGATTTTTTGATCTCAGGATACATATCATCGGAAAACTTTCTAAAAGACCCAATAGTATCTCTCGTCTCAACAAGAACTTGATCGAGAGTTACGACTGATTTCTTCAATTCTTTAATCAGGCCTACAACGTTATAAATCCACCACCCTATCAGCCCTACAAGGATAGCAGCAAGAACAAAAATAAGAAATTCAAATAAGCTCATTATTCAACCTTCGATACTTTCTCTTCTTGGGAGCTAGAAGGGTCTTCTTTCTTCTCTTCGGCCTTATCTTCTTTAGTTTCAACAGATGCAGTATCTTCTCCTAAGAATTCGCTGTAGTCCTCATCAATTTCAGAACTTAGCTCCTCCTGTGCCTCTCTTGCATTTTTAAGAATATCGTTTATTGAATCTATTTTTTCTTGAATTACTTGTTTTGCCTTTGTAGCCCACTGCTCAGAGATCTCAGAAAGGTCAGACAAAACCTCTTCTGCCTGATCCCTTAGCCTTGTAAGTTCGTCAACGACATAAGCTCTCGTTTCTTCACCTGACTTTGGAGCAATAAATAGCGCAGCCACTGAACCCAATAAAGCGCCAAAAATCATTCCCAAAGAAAAACTAACAACATTGTTAGAACGTTTCATTTTAAAACCTCCTTTCAAGGTTTATAAATTATATTATAATTTATAATTATGAAATATATAAGAGGAATATTTGCATTTTTATACATGATAATTAGCACTTTCTTAGTAGTATTGTTCGCCATTTACCTACACAGATACCCAAAAATAAAAATGGTTTCTCTTGCGATTGATGTTCCAAAATATTGGTTTAAGCCACTTTTTTTTATACTTGGAATAAAAGTTAAATTGGTAGTAAAAGAGAAAATTCCTCCTGCCCCCGTATTATTTTTTGCCACACACAGAGGAAACTTAGATATACCCCTTTTATCATATTCTCTTCCAGGGGGAGTAACGTACTTAGCAAAGGAAGAACTCTTTTCTGTGCCAATTTTAAATATCATTTTAGACACCATAGCTTCTATCCCCATAAAGAGGGAAGACGCAAAAAATGCTATAGAATCCTTGAAGGAAACGGCTAAATTATTAAAAAGTAACGTAAACGTTGTAATCTTTCCAGAAGGCACCAGAACCTCTGACGGCAAGATTGGGACAATAAAAAGAGGTGGAATAATTCTAGCAAAGAACTCAAATATTCCCATTGTGCCTGTAATTATTAATGACGGCTTCAAAATTTATCCAAAAAAAAGCATTTTCCCAAATTCTGGAACAGTAGAGATAATAGTTGAAAGGCCAATTTATCCTGAAAAATATTCTTCAAAAGAACTTGCCAATATGATTGGCCAAATATACAAATCTTACCTTGGCGAATAGATTACGATCTTAATTAGTTTATAAAATTCTCATGGAGGAGTAAAAATGAAAGTAAAAGACATTATGACTACTGATGTCCTGATGGTAGGCGAATCTGCTACAGTAGCAGATGCCATAGAATTTATGAAGGAAAAGAGAGTCAGATCGTTAATAGTCGATAGACATAACGATAAAGATAGCTATGGAATAGTAACAACAAGCGATATTATCTTTAAGACTGTTGGTAAGAAAGAAAACTTAAAATCAGTTAAAATTGGGGAAATAATGACTAAGCCAGCTATCTCTATTAATTCAAACTCAAGCATTGAAGATGCAGTAGGCATGATGGCAGACTTAAAAATCACACATCTACCTGTAATAGACAAAAATCAACTGGTTGGGATAATATCTAATATTGATATTTTATATAATTTATAAATTTACAATCACACTACTCTTCTAATTCTTCTAGGTTCAAAGTTTCTAAACATAAAGCCAACAATAATTCCAACAGAAAAGCCTGTAAGGTGCGCAAAGAAGGCTACGTTTGTTGACTGGATAAAAAGTCCAAATATTGCTGATATATACTGCCCAACAAACCACAAAATAAGCCAGATAAAGGCAGGCATAGAGAATATAAAAGGAAAAATCCCCAATATCAAAAGCGTCTTTATTTTAGCGCGAGGAAAAAAGACAAGATAAGCGCCTAAAATTCCTGAAATAGAACCAGATGCTCCAATTATAGCAGAATTGGAACTTAAAGCTGCAGCCTGACCAAGGGCAGCAAATACACCAAACAAAAGGTAGAAAAACAAAAACTTAAAATGACCCATTTTGTCCTCTACGTTGTTGCCAAACACGTGCAAAAACCACATATTTCCAAAAATGTGCAAAAAATTAGCGTGCAAAAATTGATAGGTAATTAAATTTATACTAATTGAATCGCTTGATAAGTTATACGAAAAAAGGCTATTTAGCTGATGGTTGGTCATGTTGTCAACAACGTAAACTATACAGTTAATCATAATCAAAATATATGTAACCCAAGGAAAAGACCACGAATATACGTTATCCCAGAGAGGAAACATCTATTGCCTCCAAATTTGAAATTTTTTGACTTTAATCAAAAGGCACGTATTGAATGTGGCGATCCTTAATTATAAAAAAACCAAAATCTTTAAAAGATATTTTAGTTTCGGTCGAGTTGTCAAACTTATGAAGTTTGTAAATAAAAGATTTTATAACTCTATCGACTATACTCTTAGAAAGATTTTCCTTAAGAGATACAAGATTAACCAGATCTGATCTTAAAAGCTCTATGTCTAAATCAAATTCATCAGAAGTATCAACAAAAAAAATCTTTGGTCTTCCTTCAAAACCCTGTTGTAAATAAAACGTTCCAAGCCCCTTTATTCGAACTCTTTTACCAAGCAAAACTTGATTTTTTATAGAAGCCAAAAAGGTAGCTATTATCCTTCTTACCTTTGAAATACCAATTTCTTCTTCATTTGATATATCTCTAACAAGGTCTCTTTCTCTAATCTCAATCAAATTCAAGACCTCCTTGTGACCTATTCGATGCCCTTAATCATATTACTTACTTTATCATTTTTTCGAAATTACCAAAAGTTCTTTATAACCTTTGAACACAAATCAAATTGATTCAAAGTATAAAAGTGAAAAAATTTAACCCCTTCTTTTATCAATTCAGCGCACTGCTGGGTAGCGAAGTCTATACCAGCTTTTTTCATATCTTCATGAGAAGAAGCTTTTGACATTATATCCTCTAATCTTTTTGGGATCTCTACCTTACAAAACTTGGCAAATTCTTTTATCTTTTCAAAGTTTCCAATAGGTATTATACCTGGAACAAGTGTTATATCAACTCCCCTTTTAGCAACAAGATCTCTATATCTCAAAAAGTATGAGTTTTCGAAAAACATCTGGCTTATTGCGAAGTCAGCAAGCTTCATCTTTTCAATGCAGTGTTCAAAATCCTCTTCAAAGCTGCTTGCCTGTGCATGCCCTTCAGGATAAAAGGCTACCCCTATTGAGAAGTGATCGAAGTATTCCCTAACGTATTTTACCAAATCAATAGCGTGTTTAAACTCCCCTTTACTAATATCAAAATTTTCAACATTTTTTGGTGGGTCTCCTCTTAGAGCCAAAATATTAAAAACGCCAAGATCGTCATACTTTTTTATCAGAAAGTTTACAGAATCTTTAGTTGCGCCGATACAGGTCAAATGTGGCATAACAGCGAAGGCTTTTAGAGAGTTGACAAACTTTACAATTTCAAAGGTTTTATCCTGCGTTGTCCCTCCTGCCCCATATGTTATTGAGGCAAAAAGAGGCTTAAGTTCAATATATTTTCTCATTGTTTCCTTAAATTTCTCTTCATGTTCTTTTTCTTTAGGAGGGAAAAATTCGAGAGAAAAACCTGTTCTTTCATTCTTATACCTTTCTTTTATCCTCAATTCGTTCATCCTTTCTTGGCTCTAAGCCCTTTACTAAAATAGTTAGATTTTATCATATAAGGATAATTTTTTAAATTTTATGTTTTGATTTATATTATTTATATCATATAAACGAACTTAAAGCTTTAAAAGGTTTACTATTTTCTTTGATAGCATTTTCTCCATCGAAATAGTATATTTGTATGCTATAATAATTAACAGTTAATCAAATTTTAAGGAGGAATTATCTTGGATCAGATAACAAAGGATTCTAATCTTTTACAGGTTGTGAAAGAATTTCCCGAAACCATCCCGGTATTTATGTCATTCGGTTTAGGTTGCATAGGATGTGCTGTTGCTAAATACGAAACGGTTGAACAGGGAGCAAATGGCCACGGAATAAACGCAGATGCCCTTGTAGAAGAATTAAATAAAGTTATAAGCAAGAAGGTCTCAAAATAAACTTCAGGGCAGGTTTTTCCTGCCCTTTTTTATAACCCCAACTCTTCTGAATGCTTTAGCATCCCAGAGTGTGCCAGTTCAGCAAATTGTTCTAATTCAAGAGGCAGGTATTTGCAAATTAATATCTTCTCCCTATTTGCGCCTTTTGCAAAACCTTTCTCATAAAATCTCCTGCAAATAAATTCAGCGTCAATAGAACTAAGTTTCTTGTCTGGGTGTATTAGCGCGCTAGCAACCACAAGACCGCTTATTGCATCCGAACAAACGATGGCCGCTTCATCAAACGACTCTATGTCATCAATCCTACTTTTTCTATGAGCCTGAACTATTTTGCAAACTTCTTCGGCAAACCCGTTTTCTCTTAATATCTTCGCACCAACTATTGCGTGATTCTCAGGAGCATTTTGGGTCATCTCGTAGTCAATATCATGCATCAAACCTGCAGTCGCGTATAGATTTACATCTTTGTTAAATCTTAGTGCAATAGCCTCCATTACGGCCTCAACCGCAATGGAGTGCTTTATCATATAATCTTTCTTGAGATATTTTTTTAAGAGTTCAATATTTTTGTCGCGTTCACTCATCTATCAAGCTCCGGATATAATGGGAAATTAAGGCAAAGTTCACTTACCCTTTTCTTTAGTTCGTCTAATTTTTGCTCATCATCCCTAAAATCTAGGGCATCCGACATTATATTGCCAATTTCTATCATTTCAGCCTCTTTCATCCCCCTGGTAGTTAGAGCAGGTGTGCCAATTCTAATGCCACTTGCTTTCCATGGAGGTTCAGGGTCAAAGGGTATGCTATTTTTGTTTACAGTGATGCCAATTTTGGCAAATAGCGCCTCGGCATCCTTTCCAGAAATATTTGAAGCCCTCATATCGATTAATATAAGGTGATTATCCGTTCCACCACTTACCAGTCTCAACCCGCGAGAGTTCAGAGTTTCAGCCAAGGCCTTAGCATTTTTTACTATTTGTTCTGCATATTTTTTAAATCCTGGAGTCATAGCTTCTTTAAAAGCCACAGCTTTTGCCGCTATTATGTGCATCAAAGGACCACCTTGATTTCCGGGAAAAACCGATTTATCAATCTTATCTTTAAGTTCTTCTTTGCAAAGGATGAAGCCAGATCTGGGTCCCCTGAGGGTCTTGTGGGTCGTAGAAGTTACCACGTCTGCATATGGTACCGGAGAAGGATGAAAACCTGTTGCAATCAGTCCAGCAATGTGTGCCATATCAACCATAAGAAAAGCTCCTACTTCCTTCGCTATCTGGGAAAATTTTTCGAAATCAATAATACGAGGATAGGCACTTGCTCCTGCAACAATAAGTTTTGGCTTGTTTTTCTTTGCCATGTCTAAAACTTCATCATAATCAATAGTCTCAGTATCCTTTCTTACCCCATAGTGAATTACATTAAACCACTTTCCAGAAACTGTCACCTGGCTCCCGTGAGAGAGATGTCCACCCTGATCGAGCCTCATGCCCATATAGGTATCTCCAGGGTTTAAAAGTGCGAAATATACTGCAAGATTTGCCTGGGTCCCAGAATGAGGTTGAACGTTTGCGTGCTGTGCGCCAAAAAGTTTTTTTACTCTTTCTCTTGCAAGGTCTTCAACAATATCTACGCACTCACAACCACCATAGTATCTTTTCCCTGGAAGGCCTTCTGCATATTTGTTTGTCAAAACAGTGCCCATAGCTTCAAGCACTGCAATCGAAGTAAAATTTTCTGAAGCAATCAACTCAAGACCATTTCTTTGTCTTCCCAGTTCACACATTACTGCTTTAAAGACTTCCTCATCTGTCATCCTCAAAAAATTAAGCAATTCAACAACCTCCCATTAAGAATTATTTCCTCGAAAGAACCTTCTCTAAAACGCCCTTTTTTATAACTCCTTCTCTTAAAACCTCAACATTGCTGTCTAGCTTTACTACTGTAGAAGGAACATAGTAGATAAGCTCACCCTGTGCGAAAAAGTCTATCCCTTTTAATAACGTTTTATCAAACTCGTCCTGTGATAATGGATTGATTTTACCACTTATATTCGCACTTGTCCCTATAATAGGAAAATTTATGTCTTCAAAAATCTTATTTATTACAGGATGAGAAACTACTCTTAGAGCCAAAAAGTTATCAAGCACAACTTTCTCAGAGAGTTTAAAGTCAAAAAAAACTCTTGAGACTATGGTCAAAGGACCAGGCCAAAAGATAGAAGAAAGCCTTAGGAAAATTTCTAAATCAACATATTTAAAATTGGCCTTTTCAAGTAACCAGTTCAGCGAGGGAACAAAGACTGGAAAGCTTTTGTCAGGCAATCTTCTTTTTACGTCAAAGATACGCGAAGCAACTTCTTCAGATCTTGCATCTCCTGTTAGAGCAAAAAGCGTATCAGTAGGGACTATACCAATTTTTTGATTCTTAATTTGGTCAGAAATTCTTTTATAAAGGTAATCTTTCAAATTTATGCCATCCACTTTATATCAGTAGCAAAGGCAAAAAATGTATCAGGATTATTTGCTTTGCCAAAGATCTTTTCAGCTATTTCCTTAACCTCTTTAAGCTTTGAGTCCTCTAAGACAAAAAATAAAAACGATTTCTCTTTAACCTCATCTGCAGACATAATTTTTTCAATGGATTGAAAAAGTGACTCTTCTGAAAGAAGAGTTGACCTTCCGAAACCACTGCAATCAAAAAAGGTCGCCCCAGAAATTCCAAGCTTTGATATTCTTTGTAAGAATTCAGGCAAAAGTTCTCTATTGTCAACCACCAAAAACATAGCAACCAGACTCAAATTTAACCTCCTATAATCCTAATATTTATTATAAATCTCGCTCAGTCCTGTATAAAGCTCTTAGAAGAATAGGCGTAATTACAGTTGTAAGTATGGCAACAACAATCAATACAGAAAAAACTGGTCTTGAAAGAACAGAGCTGGTCAGTCCAATAGTAGCTACTATTATAGCCACTTCTCCTCTTGAAATCATTCCTGTGCCTACCCTTAAAGAGTCCATAAAGTTAAATCTGGTTATCAAAGCGCCAAAACCGCAGCCAACAATCTTTGTAAAAACTGCAATTAAAAATATCACAATCGCATACAGGTAAAGAGCGCTTTCTAATCCTCCCCTTTCAACATATAAACCTACGCTGAAAAAGAATAAAGGCGCAAAGATGGAATAAGTTAGCGTGCTCATCCTGTCAGAAATCCTCTCACTATATTCTGTAAAGGAAATCATAGTGCCAATTAGATACGATCCTGTAATAGCGGCAAGAGACCCAAAGACTTCAGCGCACCAAGAGTATATTAATATTAGAACTATGCTACCAGCGATCAAAGGTCTTGAAACTTTTAGTCTTGAGAAAAAATCCAGATATCGCTTGAGAAAAACTTTGGCAACAAGTATAGCTAAAAACAAATAGCTAAAGATTCTAAAGAGCAAAAAATAGATATTTCCTCTCCCAAGTTCAAACGCTATTACCAGAGAAAGAATGATTATGCCTAAAACGTCATCAATAACAGCAGCACCTAATATAGTCATACCAACCTTGCTTCTTAATCTCCCAAGCTCCATCAAAGTTTGTGCAGAAATGCTAACAGAAGTAGCTGTCAAAACAGCCCCAACAAAAACAGATTCTGAAATCCCAAAACCAGAATACAAAGAAAAGATGGCTCCAAAAAAAAGAGGCAGTATCACGCCAAAGCTTGCAGAAGAAAAGGCAGCCAACCCAACCCTTTTTAATTCCTTTAGATCGGTCTGCAAGCCTGCAAGAAACATTAGAAATATTACTCCTATCTCAGAGAACAAAGCTATAAATTCGTTCATATGAACAACGTTTAATATTGCAGGACCAAATATAAGCCCTGCAAGAAGTTCACCAAACACTGCAGGTTGACCAAATCTTGCACTTATATTTCCAGATAATTTTGACAAAAACAGTATAAGAGCAAAGGTCGGCAGAAAACTTAAAACAACTTCTCTTTCCAAATAAACCTCCGCCCATAGAGGTATCTTTTGTAAACCAGATCTCCTATAAAGTAGAATAGATAGCAAAAAACTAAAACAGTCCTAAAGTCAAAAAAATACATCTCTCCAATGTACTTGAATATAAGATAGGTTGATATCGAGAAAAACAAATCCCCAAAAAAGATCCCAACAAAAAATGAAATAACTGAAAAGGCTATATATAAATATGGATAATAAGCGCCTGTAACGTTCATAACAAAATCAGAAAACATCTCAACGTATCCATAATGTGCTATGTATCCCAACAGCACGCAAAGAAGCAAAAAATAAAATACTCCGCTACCTGTAGAATACATATCTATCTTTACAGAATTTACATTAGTCTTGTACCTTAAAAACCCAATAATAACAAAAATTAGGGCTGCTAAGCCTATAACTTGATCCACATATGTGTAAACAATCGAGAGAACAGTAAAAAGAGTCATATAAAACAAGAATTCTTTTTCTCTTAAAATCTTTATTACATTAAATTTATGATTTTTTAAAAGGTAGATTAAATAGAAAATCAAACTTAGAATTATCAGGGGATAAAAAAATTGTAGATAAGAAAAATAATTTACTCCAGATACACAAAAGAAATATAACATAGGAATAGAAGAAAATGGAAAAAACCATTTGGAAAATAAATTGACTATTTTGTTGTCAGAATCTCCCATATCTATAAATATTTTCGCTAAGGATAAAACACTTTCTTTACCGTTTGCAAAGTTTTCAATAAATGTCCTTACAAAAGGCAAAGCAAAAAGCGCAAGCAAAAAATTTAGATCATATAGATAATATATTGGCAAAACCTGATAGCTTCTAGTGGCAAGTATCAGAGAAACAACCAGAGCAAGTGAAAGAAAGGGCTTTAACTTTGCTCTAGATAAAAGTAGTATTGCTATATTTATGTAAAATAAAGTTAGAAATATCTGCTGCACTAACTCTCCTATAAGTTCTAAATGTAATAGCTATTTTAACACAAATATCAGGTCTCTCACATCTATACAAATATCCCCCAAATCAAGCATTGCGTTGATCAAAGATATCTTTTCGTAGAGAAAAATTTTCTCCAAAGTAATTTCTGCTTCCTTTAAGATGCCTTTGTCTAAATAACTCTGTCTTTTAGTTCCATTCAACAAGTAACTTTCAGGCGTATACCATATTCCATTTTTGTATAATGCAATATTAGAAAAAGATGTATCAGTCACTAAATTGTTTTTAATTATCAAGATTTCTTCAAAACTTTTGCAACATTTCTTTAAATTATCAAAGATTCCTCTGTCAGAAAATTTATAACTATAATCTATCTCATTAGAGAATACTAATCTCAAGGCTTTCAGACTTTTAACGTTATACTTACTAATGTCTACACTTTCTAGTTTTTCACTATAAACGATCCTCAACTTATAAACCCCTCTTGCAAAATCTTCCGGATCAGGCAAAATCCTTTCAAGATCTAAATTAGAAATTCCAAAAAATTTTTTCTGCGTTAAGTCAACTCTTCTTTGGTGATATTCGAGATTAAAATAATTTGAATTGTATAATTTTATGGTTTCAATAAATTGGCACATATATTTTCTCAATCATTTCATTATATTCTTTATTAACATCACTATATATTGTTATGCCGCCACCACTCTTAAAGAACAACTTATCGTTTGTTTTTTCAATGAATCTTATCAATACATAACTGTCTAAATTACTCCCATCGAAATATCCGCCTATCCCTGTATAATATCCCCTTTTATATGTCTCTACTTCTTTTATCTTTTTTATAGTAGCTTCCTTTGGGGCTCCACTGATTGAACCTGCAGGAAGCAAAGAAACTATTATATCGCCCAATCTCTTCTTATAATCATCTCCCAAATAACCGCATATCTCAGAACTAGTTTGATAAATTTCACCCTTAATGTTTTTTACTTTGGAAAAAAATCTGAATCTTTTAACTTTTATGTTATCAGCAACTATTCCAAGATCATTTCTGATTAGGTCTACAATAGTAGCGTGTTCTGCTAGCTCTTTTTCGTCATTCTTTAAAATTTTCCTTGCATCTGGTATCCTTGCATCTATCGTTCCTTTCATAGGGTATGCAAATATAAGCCCGTCTTTAATTCTGATAAATATCTCAGGCGAAAAACATATAAACGAATCATCAACATAAAGTTTAAAAGCAGATTTACTCCTCAAAAATATTTCAAAGAGGCTAAGATTTGTATTAATCTCAGTCTGAAAAGTTAAATTTATTAAGTATGAATGTCCATCTCTTTCATATTTTTGAACTGACTCAAAAGCCTTTTTGTATTCTGCTAAAGAAACTGGATAGCTTTCAAAAATTATTTTTTTACTACGTAGTTTAATGTCTCGAAAACTGTCTTCATAGTTTCTAAATTTATTGATATTAAAATAGATATCCTTTGAAAAAAGCTTATTCCCATAAAAAAGTTTAAATTCGTCTACCTCAAAATCTACAATGAAAAAAAACGGAATTGATTCTAAGGATAAGGCGTTAACCTGATCAACAAATTCGTTTGCGCACAAAAACATAAAATTAATTTTACAGATAAGAAATGCTGTTGTAAACATCTCGAATTTTTAAAAAAGCAATAATAATATAGTTTATTAACTAAAGCCAACATGTGTTATGATTTATCTAAGAAAAAAATAAAATTTTAAGACTTAAGGAGGAAAGAGATTTTTTCTCTTTATAAGACATGAACAAAATTGTAATTGCTCCCGATTCATACAAAGGTTGTCTTAGTGCACTTGAAGTTTCTAAAGCGATAGAAAGCGCTTTTCTAGAATTCTATCCAAAGATAAATATAGCAAAGGTTCCAATTGCAGATGGCGGTGAAGGCACGGTAGATGCATTGGTCACAGCTACCAATGGAAAGTTTATGTATAGCGAGGTCTTAGACCCTTTAGGTCAAAAAATAGTTGCAAAATGGGGGATATTAGGAGATGGCAGCACTGCTGTTATCGAGATGGCTTCAGCTTCAGGACTTCCACTGGTTCCAAAGGAAAAGAGAAACCCTTATATTACTTCCACATTTGGCACAGGTCAACTTATATTGTCAGCTTTAGATGCAAATTGTAAAAAAATTGTTATTGGAATTGGTGGAAGCGCTACAAACGATGGTGGAGCTGGAATGGCAAAGGCACTGGGGGTAAAATTCTACGACACATTTGGCAATGAATTAGAAGAGGGAGGATATGCACTTCAAAAATTAGCAAAAATAGATATTTCTAAGATAGATCCCCGCATAAAAAACACCGAGATTCTTGTAGCATGTGACGTTGACAACCCCTTGTGTGGCCCTCGTGGAGCATCAGCTGTTTATGGCCCTCAAAAAGGCGCAACTTTTGATATGGTAAAAGAGTTAGACGTTGCTCTTTCAAACTTTGCTAAAGTAGCTCAAGAAGCAACAGGAAAAGACGTCAGGGACATACCAGGTTCAGGAGCAGCAGGAGGACTTGGCGCAGGGTTGATACTTTTCACTGGTGCATCTCTTATTCCGGGGGTAAAGTTAGTTCTTGAAATTACTAATTTTGACAACATTGTAAAAGATGCAGATCTCGTCATCACGGGAGAGGGCAATACAGATTTTCAAACTGTCTTCGGAAAGGCACCAATAGGCGTTGCAAAAGCAGCCAAAAAGTACAATATACCAGTAGTATGTATTTCGGGAGGGCTTTCAGAGGGCTACGAATCAGTTTATGAGAGTGGAATTGATGCAATAATCAGCATATCAACGGGACCCCTGTCACTAGAAGAATGTATGTTAAATGGCTCAAATCTATTAAAATCCGCTACAAAAAGGCTTATAAGAACTTTGAATGTAGGAATGCTTATAGAAAAAAGGAGCGGCCAAACCAAACACTTTTAGCCGCTCAAAATTTTTAACCCTTTACAGTTTTTAATCCTAGGTCTAGTGCTTGATAGTTTAGCGGCAATAAGTGATGATATTTGCTGGAAAAAACCTTTGGGAGAACTTCCTTTATGCTGTCTACAGGCATGATGTTGGAAACGCCCAAATAAGCCCCAAGCATAATCATATTTGCTAGTTGAGGTTTCCCCAACTGGTTTGCAAGATGGTTTATTTCAATTCCAACCACCTTAGAAGCCTTGTCAGAGACTACTTTTTCTTTTATCAAAGAAGCGTTGTACATTAGAATACCGTTATCTCTCAACGTAGGAGCAAATCTATCAAGTGAAGGTTGATTCATAATTATTAGAGAAGTAGGCTCATCTATGTACGGTGAAGATACAGCTTCGTCAGATATGACCACCATACAGTTTGCAGTACCACCTCTTTGTTCTGGTCCATAACTGGGCAGATAGCTTACTTCTTTGCCAAAATTAAGTCCTGCATACGCGAGAACCTGACCCATAGTCATAACTCCTTGTCCGCCAAACCCTGCAATAATCAACTCTTCAGTCATCCAAACCTACCTCCTTATAAACGCCCAGCGGGAATTGCTTTGCCATATTTTCTTCTACCCACTTTGCAGCTTCTACAGGTGGCATCCCCCAACCAGTTGGGCAGGCACTCAAAAATTCAACTAAAGAAAAACCTTTTTCTTGAAGCTGATACTTAAATGCTTTTCTTACAGCACTCTTTGCTCTAATAACGTGTTTTGGAGAAGACACCATCACCCTTTCTACGTAAGCCACACCATCAAAAGGCGCAAGCATTTCAGAAACCTTTATAGGATAACCCTGTTTTTTCACATCTCTTCCAAATGGAGTAGTAGCAGTTTTCATACCAGGTAAGGTAGTTGGCGCCATCTGACCTCCAGTCATTCCGTAAATTGCATTGTTAACAAAAAATACACATATATTTTCGCCCCTTGCAGCAGCATGAATTATTTCAGCTGTGCCAATAGCAGCAAGATCTCCATCTCCTTGATAAGTAAGGACGAATTTGTCCTTCGAAACTCTTTTTATTGCTGTTGCCACAGCAGGAGCTCTGCCATGAGCGGCTTCAGAAACGTCTGTATCAAAATATTCATAAATATATACAGCACAACCCACAGGTTGAACAACAATTGTCTTCTCTCTCAAGTCAAACTCATCAATCGTCTCGGCTATTAGCCTGTGAATTATGCCGTGGTGACACCCAGGACAATAGTGAAACTGCTTTTCTGTTAAAGACTTTGGTCTCTCAAGAATTTGATTGGACATTTTTAGACGCCCCCTTCCAGAAGGGATTTTAGTTTAAGATAAAGCTCATTTGGCGATGGAACTACTCCACCAGCTCTTCCATAAAACTTTACTTCAATATCGTCTGCTACTACGCGCCTTACATCCTCAAGCATCTGTCCGTAACTCATTTCGCTAACAAAAACTATTTTTGACTTCTCAGACGCGCTCCTAAGAGCGCTTTCAGGAAATGGCCAAAGGGAGATTGGTCTGAAAAATCCTATTTTTTTTCCTTCACTTCTTAGTCTTTGGACAGCATTTTTTAATATTCTTGCTACTGTGCCATAAGCCACCGCTAAAACGTCCATATCATCAGATATATCCTCTTCGAATTTTACTTCATCGTTAATACTTTTAAACTTTTCTTGCAAAATTAGATTGTGTTCCTCCAAGGTCTTTGGATCAAGATAAAATGAAAGCACCTTATTTGCTGGTCTGCCTTTGGCTCCAGTAAGCGCCCAACTCTTAGTAGAAGGTTTGCTTAAACCCTGCTCTGGAAGATTTACTGGCTCCATAATCTGACCAAGTGCTCCATCTGCCAAAATCATCACTGGATGTCTATACTTTTCTGCTATATCAAAAGCACCGTAAACCAAAGATGCCGCCTCTGAAACGGACGAAGGAGCAAAGGTAATTAACTTATAATCTCCGTGTCCTCCGCCTTTTGTAGATTGAAAATAATCACTCTGAGACGGCTGAATGTTTCCAAGACCAGGACCGCCTCTCATCACGTTTATCAATACAGCAGGAAGCTGAGCTCCTACAAGATAAGATATGCCTTCCTGCATCAGACTAACCCCTGGGCTAGAAGACGAAGTCATAACCCTCACTCCAGCAGCTGCAGCGCCATAAACCATATTTATAACTGATACTTCGCTTTCAGCCTGCAAAAAGACTCCTCCTACTTCTGGCATTCTCCTTGACATATAGTGAATTAATTCTGTTTGTGGAGTAATAGGATATCCAAAATAAGCGTTGCATCCAGCCCTTATAGCAGCCTCAGCCATAGCTTCTGTTCCTTTCATTAAAACTCTCATAATATCCCTCCTTTACAGTGCAATTTATTTTTCTACTTCTACTTTTTCATCTCTAAAAACTGTTATTGCAGTATCAGGACACACCATATAGCAAAAACCGCAACCTTTACACTCTTCTCCAACAAACTCGCTTACTTTGTAGCTTTTAGAGTTAAACTTCTCTCCAATTCTCAAGTTTCCAAAATTACAAGCTGCTACGCATAGACCACAACCCTTACATCTTTCTTCATCAATTACCACCCTTGCCATTATTTAGATCCTCCCTTCTTCCCATGGATAGAATAACAAAGGACTTATAGGAATATAGTCTTTGAAATATTTTATAAAATCTTCTTGAACAAATCTAAAAAGTACATCAAGTTCCAGTTTTTTTGCAATTTCATTTGCCAACCTCTCCCCAAAGACCATCTCTTCCAACGTAGATCCTTCACCTAAATAGAGATTTATTATCAGGTTTTTAAAAACAAGTTTACTAGATCTTTGAATGGAATTAATCGTCTCCCTTACTGCTTCAAAAGAGTTCGAAAAAGGTCTGAAGGGGTTTAAAACAAAAATAGGAACAGTATTTCTCTTTACTAGAACGTCGTTCAACGATCCAAGAACAATAGCTCCATCGCTATTTCCACCAACATCTACAATTAAAAAATTGCTTTTTTCTTCAATCACGCTTCTAATTTTGTAAGCAACAATTGGTATGTCTATGTTGATAAATTCCTCAGGGATACTGATTACCTCAAAAGGCAGATCAAGCTTTTTTTCCACTCTTACATGTCTAATTGTCCTCATAATCTTGACATTATCAAGATCTACAATTGAAACAGGCATATCTTTTGAAAATATCTCGCCTAATTTCAAAACAATTTCTGATTTGCCTGAACCAGCTTCGCCACAAAGAATGTATATTGGATAGTCATTCATTTTGACAAAAGTATTCTGGAATCTACTATAACCACAGAATCTTTGTATGCAAACACAGGGTTAAATTCCATTTCTTTAATTTCAGGATGCAAATACAATATTTGCGAAAACCTTACAAGCAATTCAGCTATTTTTTCTTGATCAACAGGATCTTCTCCCCTGACTCCAGTCAAAATCTTGTATGATTTTAACTCTTTCATCATAGACATTGCTATCTGCGTTGTTATTGGTGCAATTGCAAAAACCACGTCTTTTAAGACTTCTACATAAATGCCACCAAGACCAAACATTACTACAGGACCAAAGTACTTATCATTAAAGCCACCAACAATAAGTTCTACGCCCTTCTTTTCCATTTTTTGGTACGATATTCCCCTCACCTTTGCAGTGGGATCATATTTTTTTGCATTTTCAACGATCTTTTTATACGCATCAACTAATTCCTCTTTAGACTTGATCCCCAAGATCACTCCACCAGCATCAGTTTTGTGTATTATCTCACAAGACACAACTTTTGCAACGCCAGGAAATATAATTCCTTTAGAATTAAGTATGTCTTCAACGCTAGCAAAAAAATAACTCTGTGATAAGGGCATTTTATAATCGTTTAAAAATTCAGAGAGATTTGGCTCTATCAAAGAAGTTTCTTTAGATTTTAGGGCCTTTGAAGTTATAGCTTTTGCCTTTTTAGAAACTTTTAGGGATGAATCTGTAGCGCTCCAACTATCCTTTTCTCTAAGGCTTGTATACAAAGACGATATATACAACGAATCAACACAATCAATAATATTGTTATAAACTAGCATTCCCTTTTTTTCTAACTTTAATTTCACTTTATTTGTATAATTTCCACCAATCATAATTGAATAATAAGGCTTGGAACTCGTAACAATTTCTGCTGGAAGAACGTTTACTATCTTTTCATCCATACCGGGAACCTGTATAAGATTTATTCCCAATACGGCATCTACATTCTCATCTGCCTGAATAACCTTTAAAGATTTAACGAAGTCATCTTCAGTTCCTGAGCCTGTAATGTCTACAGGATTGTTTACGCTAGCAAAAACTGGCAAAAAGCTTTTTAGTTTCTCTTTCGTAGAATCTGACAAATTAGCCATCTTAAAAGACTTTTCCATAGCATAGTCAGTTGTCATAACTCCGGCACCGCCGCCATTTGTCAAAATAGCTATTCTATTTCCCGTTACTGGACCAGATTTTACTAAAGCCTTAGCGGCGTTAAAGAGTTCTCTATAGTCTTTAACCATAATCAGTCCCGCTTGTTTGCAGGCGCTTTTGAAAAGCAAGCCACTTCCGGCCATACTTCCAGTATGAGATGCTGCAGCCTTTGTGCCCTCTTCAGTAAGGCCTGATTTCATAATTAAAATAGGCTTCTTTTTAGACGCTATACTCGCCTTTTCAAAGAAAACTCTAGGCTCATCTACGCCTTCTATATATAGACAAATTACCTCTGTATCGTCGTCTTCAATAAGATAGTCAATCAAGTCAAGTTCATTAACGTCTACCTTATTACCATAGGAAATGCCTTTAGAAATGCCAATCTTTTCTGACGCAGCCCAGTCCATTATAGCTGCAAGAAACGCACCGCTTTGTGACAGAAAAGCAATGTTGCCAGGACCAGGCCTTGCTTGTTTTTGTTTAGAAAGAAATGAAGTATCAAGTCTGGATTTGGCATCATAAATACCTAGACAATTTGGACCAATAATCCTCATGGAGTATTTCCTTGCAATTTCCAGTAGTTGATCCTCTAAATCCTTCCTTCCAACTTCTTTAAAACCTGAGGTTACAATAACAGCGCCTAAACATCCAGCTCTACCAGCATCTTCCAGAACAATTGGTACAATTTCTCTGGGCACAGAAATTATTGCAAGATCTATTGGTTCAAAAAGATCTTGAAGACTAGCATATGCTCTCATTCCCAAAATTTCCGTTGCATTAGGATTGATAGGGAAAACTTGACCTTTAAAATCCAGAAGATTTTCCAGAATAGTGTAGCCTACCGACCCAGGTTTTCTTGAAGCACCAAGTACTGCTACGTTTCTTGGATTAAAGAAAAAATCAAGTTCTAAGTTTTTCTCCCTGTTTCCATTAGATGAGTACACTACAGTGTCCACTTCCTCTCTTACAGTATATTTTGATCTTTGTTAGAAGCTAAAAAGTTATCAATCTCCTCTACTATAAGCTCAACTAATCTCGGGAGTTTTTTCTTTACTGACTCACTAAGTTCCATTGAATAGTCCAAATTCATTGGTTCCATACCAAAAAAAATGCTTTTCTTTGGTTTTTTGCCAACAAATTCAGCCAGACTCAACGTCTCAGGTATCCCTATTTGGTGAGGAGACAATGCAATGCTCTTTTGATACTTCATCTCTTCAGGGTTATATTTGTAAATCGTGCCAGGTTTATTTCCTCCCCTGACAGCATCCACGAATATTACATAATCTACCCCTTCGAAATAAAATATCAAATCAGGACCGCTTGTACCTCCCGCCAAAAGGCTCACTTCACTTGGCAAAGAAACTTTTTCCAATTCTTTTATTACATGAATCCCTAATCCATCATCTCCCTGTAACTCATTTCCAATTCCTATTACCAGTATCTTCATACCTTCCCCTTAAATTAAGATTTAACCCCTAACAAATACAAACAAAATTATTATGTATTGGTTTTTTATTTTTGTCAAATAAGTTAAATTAATAGCTTTAATTAAATGCGTAAAAGTTATAAATAAGTTCGAATATATGTTGTATTTGGTACTTATAAAATGGTATTTATCTTACCTTTATTTTGATTTCCTGAAATAGCTGATTGCAATTTATGGCTTTCAATAATAGCCTTTTGCTCTTGAGCCTGTATAATAACCATCTGTGCTTGAGAGGCCACTGTATAATCCTGACTAGAAGGCTGAGCAGGTGCTAAAGCAGCCCTAATAACCGTTTGCATCTTTTGTATTGTAGCGTCCGGGTTATTCGGCACAGGAGAAACGTCTATTGTAACATCCCCACCAACAGCATACAGCTTGCCGTCAGGTCCAGTAACGTATATATAATTTGGGCCAGATGTAGCCAATCCACCCGATGCGGCAATATGAGCCTGCTCATGAGCTCTGACTTCTTGATCTGTTTTTCTCAATTGCTCTATTTGTAACTCAACCTGAGCTGAAAATTTCTGTTTCAATGAAGAAACTATATTAGAGTTCGAACTGTTCTTCGAATTGGTTATACTAGAAACACCATTTCCCGAGGAACTTACAGCACCAGATACCGAAACGTTATTCGCCTCAGACATCTTACTCCTCCAAAGAAATTTAACTAATTTAATTATATACTAAAAACCCCGGATTCATTAATCAAATCCGGGGCAAATAAAAACTAAATTTAAAATTAATCCTTTTTAGCAATACCAAAAAACATAAGCGGTACTTGATCCCATGCTTCTGTAACAGAAAGATAAACGTGACCAATTATAAATATGATGAACGCAAACATGCCAAAATAGTGCCACAATCTTAAATAATACAAACCGCCAAAAAAGTGTACTACTCCAGCAAAAGCGCCTGTTGGCCACAAGAGAGCAAAACCCGTAGTTGCCTGAAAGATGAAAAGAACAATCAAAAGCCAACTATAAGCTACTTTCTGAAGTGGGTTGTACTTTCCTGTATGAGGATGAGGACCTAAGAAAAGATAGTACTTGATCTGTGGAATGATATTTTTGAAGTCTTCTCCAGTATATGCAAATTCTCTCCAATCCTTATCTGAACCAGCGAACGCAAAGTAAATTCTAAATATCGCATTCAAGATCCAGATGTATGCCAATGAAAAATGAAGCCATCTTAGAGCACCCATCCATCCTGGTGCAAATGGGCTATGGATATACCAGCCAGATATAATGAGTCCTAACATGCACAGCAAATTAATCCAGTGCATAACTCTTTGTGGCAGTGGATGATCTTCTAAACGCGCCATAGTATGCCTCCCTACTCCACAACAAACTTCAAGATGCGGTTGCTCTCTGGATGGATAATGTGAACTGCACACGCAAGACACGGGTCAAACGACCTGATATTTCTTACAACATTTATTGGATTTTCTGGGTCTGGAACAGGAATTCCTATCAGAGATTGTTCATATTGTCCGCGAACGTTGTTGGCATCTCTAGGAGATGCGTTCCAGGTAGTAGGAACGACTTGTTGATAATTCTTTAGTTTCTTTCCTTCAATTACTGCCCAGTGACTCAAAAATCCTCTTGGTGCCTCAACAAAGCCAAATCCTTTTGCGCTATCTGGTGTAGGCTTGTCATCATTTACAATTAATGGCCCCTTGCCCATTAGCGAGGCAAGTTCATCTACCCATTTCATAACGTTCTTTGACACATCTACAGCCTGATAAGCTCTTGCCGCATGACGAGCCAAAAATCCTGGTTTAATGTTTAGTTTTGTAACAATATCCATAAATTCCTTTGGCTGAACCGTCATAGCCCAAGCAAGTGGACCTACTTCATAGGGCTTGCCGTCGTAACGTGGAGCCTTTAAGAAGCTGTATGCCCCCTCTTTTTTGAGGTTGAACTTAGTCTCTCCCTCAAATGGCTGTAAAAGTGGCTGGTTATTTGAATAGTCATACCAGGAGTGAGCAACTGATTCAGCAATCTTTTGGCCATCTAGAGGCTGTACTGCGCCAAGATTGCCATCTGTAACTACTCCACCCTTCCACAAGAAATTCTTTCCGCTGTTGTCTAGAGGAAATTCTGGGCCTGAAAGATAATTGTTATACCCTCCTCCAAGACCTGCTTGGCCAACAGGAAGAAGCGGCCCTGACCCAAGGAAGAGTATATCTTTCCAGTAAACGTTTTGCACGAAATCAATTACCTTTGCAATATACTCTTTGTACTTCACCAAATCTTCAAGATTCGGATGATACGTTACACCGCCCTGAATGACTCCTGCCTGGTGAGGCGACTTTCCGCCAAATATTGCAATGCACTTTTGAGCAATGGCTCTTGCCTCAATAGCCTGTATATAGTGGGAAACAAGCGTTGTAACTATTTCTGGATCGGTAAGAGTATATTGATCTCCTTTATATGCTGGCGTAAAGGGAGCTGTATCATTAGCCTTTACGAGCGCTACGATCTTATCTTTTATGGCAAGTAGTTTTGGATCGTTACCTTTATATCCTGCAACTGCAGTTATATCTATATAATCAGGTGCATTTAAGTTGTAAAAGATCTGTATATGATCTCCCATATACAAAGCTGCAAGCATAAGATTCCTAAGAAGTATGCCTGCCTCTGGAACCTTACAACCATATGCCATATCTAAAGCCCTCGAAGAACATAGCCCATGCACCATAGTGCATACGCCACAAGATCTCTCTGTCACATAAATAGCATCCATTGGTTGCCTACCAACAAGCATGGCCTCAAATCCTCTTGCCATAGTGCCTGATGACCATGCATCTTTGACTACACCATTTTCAACCTCAACTTCTATTCTCAAATGCCCTTCAATTCTTGTAACTGGGTCTATAACAATTTTGTTCGCCATAGTTATTTATCTCCCTCCTTCTTCTTGCCAAATACAGAGCGGCCAACAAGGTGGGCAGCGACTCCCAGTGCAGTCACAGCTGCAGCTACCGTACCTACAGTTTCAGATGGCACTCCACCAATACCTGGCAAATTAACGTCATTAGACTTCTCATAAAGAGGAGAGAACCCAGCATAAAATTCTGGCTGCGAACAACCAGCACAAGGAGCATTAGACTTTATACACCAGTTTACGTTGTCATTGAAACCTCTTGACGGACAATCGCTAAAAGTAAATGGTCCCTTACAACCCTTTAAGTACAAGCAGTATTCAGCCTGACTTGGATCACCATAATTGGTTACGAATTCGCCTCTCTCAAAATGTCCCCTTCTTGGGCAATTGTCATGAATGAGAGTCCCAAAGAACATTAAAGGTCTCTGGTGAATGTCAAGCGGCGGAGCTTTCTTGAAAGTAAGATAATAAACAAGGGTTCCTACAAGATGATCGGGATTGCATGGACACATTGGAAGGTTTATAACCTTTTCTTTCCCAACAATATCGCTTACTCCTCTACCCTTTGAAGGAGTAGCCTGCACTACACCGCCCCAGCTAGCGCAAGATCCAAGCGCTATGACTACAGCAGCGTTTTTATAAGCTTCTTTAAGCGTCTCAACCACTGGTCTTCTTGCAGGATTGGTATCGCTCATAGTTCCTGCTGTGCAAAATAGAGGATCCGCAGTGGGTATTGAGCCTTCAACTACTAAAACGTATCCCGGAGTCTTCATAGCCTCATCCAAAGCCTTGTCGGCAACATATCCGCTTCCAAACATAATGGTCTCGTGATACTTCAAGCTAATGGTATCAAGAATAATCTGCGTAGGAGTGGGTTCTGTAAGATTGAGGAAGGCTTCTGAACAACCGGCACAGTCTTGAGCCTCTAACCATATTACAGGAGCTTTTTTGCTTGCATTTTCAACTGCATCAGCAATCTTTGGAGCAAAAGACTCGCTCAAGCCCAGATATACGGCCATAGCCGCACAGGCTTTCATAAAATCCCTTCTACTAACCTTATTCTTAGCCAAACTAGATAACAAAAAACAACACCCCCTTCATGAAGGTAAGAATTCTTAAAACAAATAACAAAAACGTTGTTTTCCTGTTACCCCTCCTCTCTTTTTGTGAAGAGTCACCAAAAAAATCTTGTAAGGTAAATCCCTTCATAAGACTTACCCAAGAGTGATTACCTTGATAGGTATTGTAACACAAAATTTGAATTTTTTATAAATTCTGATAATTCAAATAATTTTTCTTTTTATATATACTTAAGTATTTATATCTGAAATAACCATAATTAATACATTTAACAAATAAAGTATACTTTCATTTAATCTCAATCGCTTTCTTAAAAACTTGGATAAAATGCTTTTTAAAACTTTAAAAATTTAGAACTTCTCTAAGTAATTTATATACTCTTTTATGCCTGTCTCAAGATCGTATTCAGGGATATACCCCAAAAAAGATTTTGCTCTTGAAATGTCAGCTTGAGTCAAATTCTGATAAAAGTCATACGGACAATCAAAATACTCTACGTTGATATCTTTTTTCGTAACATCAGAAATGATCTTTACAATATCGTTAAATGACCTTGCCACTCCAGTAGCTATGTTAAATATGCCAGATACGTCACTTTCCATTGCCTTTATGTTTGCATTAATTACGTCTTTTATATACACAAAATCCCTTTTTTGCTCGCCATATTTAAAAAGTCTTGGATTTTGTCCTTTTTTAATTCTCATAAACATCTGTCTTATCATACTCGCATATTCACCTTTAAAATCCTCACCGGGACCATACACGTTAAAATATCTCATACCACAAACTTGGATATCAGGGTTTATTTCCATAAACTTGAGCGCTATCATGTCCATTGCATATTTTGAGAAGCCATAAACGTTTTCTGGCACTAAGCCTTCATCTTCTTTTTGCGGCGCAGGCGAATTCCCATAAACTGCAGCACTAGAAGCATAGATTACCTTTGATTTAGAGCACTTTGCAAGATCGAGCAAATATTTAAAAGACTCCGTGTTTACCCTCATCACTAGACCTTGATCTAAGACCCTTGTGTCAGATATGGCACCTTCATGAAATATAACGTCAAATCTATAGTCTTTTAATCTCTCCCAAACTTCTTTGCAAGATATATCAGCAGTTATTACTTCTCCCTTAAATCCCAAAAGATTTTTAAAATGACCGCTTGAAAAATCATCTAAGGCATATATTTCATAAGTAGGAAAGTGATTTTCAAGAGCCTTAACCAAGTTAGAACCTATAAAACCAGCTGCTCCAGTAACTAGAATCCTCAAAGTATCAACCTCTTTTCAATTTTAAATTAAAAATTTAATTTTTTATAATGTTGATTAAAAGTAATATATCACATGTTGGTAGAATCTGGCAATTTACCCGTTTGGAAACTTTATTTAATGTATTGTAAAGAATTTAATGTAATATTAAATGTAATATTATGAAATATTATTGCAGCAAAAAATTACCAGAACAGTAAAAAATAAAGGTTATTGGCAAGATTTAAAAATTATCTTACAAAAAAATAAAGGCAATTTTCTAACTAAATGTTAATAAACATAGTATAATATATATCAAGAAAATTTAATCTCACTCTGGAGGTCTAAAATGTTTGAAAAGTTTACCGAAAAGGCAGCCAAGGCTATAATCCTTGCTCAGGAAGAAGCCAAGCGCTTAGGCCATAATTTTGTCGGTACTGAACATATACTTTTAGGTCTCTTGGCTGAAGGAACAGGAATAGCTAACAAAGTTATCAATTCAATGGACATTGAACCTCAAGATATAAGACGTGAAGTAGAAAGGCTTATAGGCCGCGGCGGCGGCACACTTATATCAGAAATTCCTTTTACGCCAAGGGCAAAGAGAGTACTAGAGCTTTCCTGGGAGGAGGCAAGGCTCCTGGGACATAATCACATCGGTACTGAACACATCCTTCTAGGACTACTTCGAGAGGGAGAAGGAATAGGCGCAAGGGTCTTAAAATCTTTCAACATGGACATTGGAAAGGTTAGAAGCCAAATCATCCAAATAATTTCGGGCGGTTCTGTAATAAAGAGTAAAGAGTCCGGACGTACACCTCTTTTGAACGAATTTGGAAGAGATCTTACAGCGTTAGCCCGAGAGAAAAAACTTGATCCTGTAATAGGTAGAGATAAAGAGATAAGAAGACTAATCCAAATAATGTGCAGAAGGACAAAAAATAATCCTGTACTTATAGGGGATCCTGGCGTTGGAAAGACAGCAATAGTAGAAGGACTAGCACAAGCAATTGTAGACAACAACGTTCCACCAATGCTAAGAAAAAAGCGCCTGATCTCTCTTGATTTGGGACTACTAATAGCTGGCACAAAATATCGCGGCGAGTTTGAAGATAGGCTAAAAAAGATAACCGAAGAGATAAAAAATGCTGGCAACATAATACTCTTTATAGATGAATTACACACAATTGTCGGAGCAGGAGCAGCAGAAGGTGCAGTAGATGCGGCAAATATACTAAAACCCGCCCTTGCAAGGGGAGAAATCCAATGCATTGGAGCTACTACTGTAGAAGATTACAGGAAGCATCTTGAAAAGGATGCAGGACTTGAAAGAAGGTTTCATCCAATACATGTAGAAGAACCTACTCAAGAGGAAGCTATCCAAATACTTTTCGGCTTAAAAGAAAAGTACGAAGCACACCATGGAGTAAAAATTACTGAAGATGCAATAACTTCATCAGTTAAGCTTGCCAAAAGATACATCTCCGATAGATTCTTGCCAGACAAGGCAATTGACATTCTTGATGAAGCCTCAGCAAAAGTTAAACTCAAAGAGCCAGTAATGTCAGAAGCGTGGAAAGAACTTTATAAAAAATTGGAAAACGTTATTGAAGAAAAGGAAAACGTTATAAGGATGCAAGATTTTGAAAAAGCGGCAGTGTTGAGGGACAACGAACAAAAGATAAGAAACGAAATATCCAGTTTTACCAATCAGGAAGAAGTCAATGCTCTTGAAGTCAAAGTGGTGACAGAAGAGGACATAGCTGAAGTAGTTAGCGAGTGGACTGGTATTGAGCTAAAGAAGCTTACAGAATCTGAAATGAAAAAGTTATTAAACCTTGAAGAAGCCCTACACAAGAGGATTGTTTCACAACATGAAGCTGTTGTCTCAATTGCAAAAACTTTAAGAAGAACAAGAGCGGGGCTTCAAGATCCCAAAAAACCGCTGGGCTCTTTCTTATTTTTGGGACCAACGGGCGTTGGGAAAACAGAACTTGCCAAAACGCTTGCAGAATATCTTTTTGGCAGCGAAGAATCTCTCCTCAGATTTGATATGTCTGAATATATGGAAAAACATACTGTGTCACGACTAATCGGTGCTCCTCCTGGTTATGTAGGATATACTGAGGGAGGCCAGTTAACAGATGCAGTTAGAAGAAGACCTTCATCAGTTATTTTGTTTGATGAAATAGAAAAAGCTCACCCAGATGTATTCAATCTCTTATTGCAAATTTTAGATGACGGAAGACTAACTGACGGCAAGGGCAGAACAGTTAACTTCAAGAATACTATACTTATAATGACTTCAAATTTAGGGACTCATATGCTTAAGGAAGGCTCCCCTGGTTTTCTGGCAAGCTCTAATTCGCTTGATTATGAAAAGCTAAAGAGCCAAATCCAAAGAGAGTTAAAGGATACTTTTAGACCAGAATTCTTAAATAGAATAGACGAAATAATCATTTTCAATTCTCTAACACAAGAAGATATGATAAACATTACCAAAAAGATGCTAGAAAACGTAAAAGAAAAACTAAAAGTCAATCTAATAGACATAACCTTCTCAGAAAAAGTAGTTAATCAACTGGCAAAGGAAGGATATGATCCAAAGTTTGGAGCTAGGCCTCTAAAGAGATTGATCCAAAAGAAAATTGAAGACCCAATTGCTGACAAGATTATAGAGGGCTCAATCAAGCAGTGTGATTCTATAGAAGTTGACTTTGATTCGTGCGAATTTGTATTTAAAAATACTCAAGAACTTGTATCAACGAGGAGCAGCAATAGCAAATAAAAATAAAGACAATTTTATATGTATAGAGTGTGGATATGAAAGCGCTGTCTGGAGAGGACAGTGTCCAAATTGTGGTTCCTGGAACAGTTTCCAAAGCAAAAGAGACATTTTAGAAAAAAAGGATATTTTAGATCTAGAAAATTTAACTTATGTTGAAGAAGAAAGGCTACTCTTTGATCTTAGAGACCTAAATGACATTTTTGGTGGCGGAGTCGTAAAAGGCTCCGTTACCTTGCTTTCTGGGGAACCAGGCATAGGGAAATCCACATTAGCGCTTCAAATGGCAGACCAAATAGCCAGCAAATATCAGGACGTGTTATATATATCCAGTGAAGAATCTGCAAGCCAGGTCGCATCAAGGGCAAAAAGGTTAAAACTCAACGAAAAAAAGATCAAAATCATATCGTGCTCAGATCTAAACAAAATCCTTAAAACTCTAAAAAATCACAATTTTTCTATGATTATAATAGACTCAATACAAATGCTTTACGATTCTGAAGACAGCTCTACCATAGGCTCTCTGTCACAGATAAAGCAATGCGCATCAAAGATAAATCTATTTTCCAAAGAGTCAAATATCCCCTTTCTATTAATTGGTCACATAACTAAAGAAGGATCAATTGCTGGGCCAAAATTCATAGAGCACCTGGTTGATAGCGTCCTATTTTTTCATGGGGATAGATCGAGTGCAATTAGGACTCTCAGATCGCTTAAGAATCGTTTCGGATCTACCAATGAATTGGTTATCTTCGAGATGAAAGAAGAGGGCTTAATAAAACCGAAAAATATATCACAGCTAATTTTACAAAGTAGCGATTTGTCTGGTACAACTTTTTGTATTACCATCGAGGGCTCAAGGCCTCTTCTGGTACAAGTTGAATCCCTGGTCAATCAGTCCTTCAAAACTAGCCCTACTAGACTTTCTCATGGAATCAATTTCAATCATTTTATGCTCATAATTGCAATATTGGAAAAGCACTTGAATATGAAATTGTATGATAAAGACATTTATTTGAACATTACAGGAGGCATAAATACTGAAGATAGAGGTATTGACCTAGCAATTGCAGCTTCTTTAATTTCGTCTTATTATGATATCATAATACCAAAGAGCACTATTTTTATAGGCGAGTGCTCTTTATCTGGAGAAATTAGAACTGTTTATCAAATTGAAAAACGGCTTAATGAAGCAGCAAAACTTGGTATAGAAAATGCATTTGTCAGTGATGAAGGAATGAATTTTAAGAATATTAATCTATACATTATAAAAAAACTAAAAGACTTAAAAGATTGGATAAAAAAATGGAAAATTCAGTATTCAAAAGAAAAGATTGGATAAAATCCTTAAAATTAATATCACCTGGAAACCCGCTTAGAGACGGCGTTGACCTAATTTTAGACGCAAGAGGCGGGGCACTTATTGTTGTGGGAAATCCCGAAAAAACGCTTCCCATTACAGTAGGAGGATTCCCACTTGACATAGAATTTACTCCTGCCAGACTGTTTGAACTATCAAAGATGGACGGAGCAATAATATTAAATGCTGATGCAAAAACAATTCTAAGAGCAAACGCGCTATTAATCCCCAATCCAAATATACCCACCGTAAACACGGGTTCAAGACACCAAGCCGCTGAAAGATTTGCAAAACAAACTGGAGAATTGATAATAGCAATTTCAGAAAGGAGAGGCGTAGTAACGCTTTATAAGGGAGATCTAACCTATCCGTTGAAAAGCAGCGCGTCCATTATGAGTCGAGCCAATCAAGCGCTGACTACTCTTGATAGTTATAAACAGGTATTTAATAGATCTCTTGAACATTTATCTGTATTAGAGTTCACAGACAGTGTTACTGCATCGGATATTGCAAATATTATTACAAGAGCTGAGATGCTGAAGTTCATAGAGGAAGAAATAGACACATACATCATCCAACTTGGTAAGGACGGTCTTCTAACAAAGTGGCAGTTATTAGAACTTATGTCTGGAGTAGAAGAGATCGAAGTTTTAATCTTAAAAGACTATCTTAGCGAAGAGAAGTTAGCAGATATACCAAAATTGCTCGAAACCTTGAAACAGCTCAAATCAGAACAAGACATATTAGATCAATTTGTCGTTATGAAACACCTTGGATTCAATAATCCCGACCAACCTCTTATACCAAGAGGATACAGGGTGTTAGACAATATACCAAGACTCCCCTCTCCTATAGTAGAAAAGATAGTTGGAAATTATAAAAATCTAAACAAACTTTTGGGAGCCAAAGAAGAGGAATTGGACAAGATTGAAGGAGTTGGGAAAATCAGGGCCCATCAAATTGTAAATTGCCTTATGAGAATGAAAGAAATCACAAAAACATTTTCTTCAAGAAACATAAATAAGATTTTATAACTTCCAATGAAAAAAACCTTATTTATTTTCTTTTTTCTGTCTTTTTATCTCTCAATCTTTTTTGTTAACAACGCTTTCTCTGATCCCCAAAATCAATCTTATGAAGAGGCAAAAATAGTTTCTATCTCGAAAGAAGTAAACAAAGAAAATCCCAATATTGAGATCTTAAAAACTAAAATCAGACTGCTAACTGGAGTATTTAAAGATAAAGAATTTATAACCGACTACATCCACCAGATCAACTCTCCGTATGATCTGAAACTCTCACCTGGAGAAAATGTAATAGTTTACCAACAAATAATGCCAAACAAAGAGCCAACTTTTTTCATTTCAGATATAGCAAGGTGCAACAAATATCCATGGCTTCTTTTGGCATTCTTTTTGTTAATTTTTATTGCAAGCGGATTAAGAGGAATATATTTGATGCTGGGCCTTATGTGCTTTATCTTCTTTTTATGGTTATGGCTTATTCCTGCTTTGATAACAAATTTAAATATCCTTTTTGTAACAATTGCAGTTTTGTTTATGGGAGTTGTTATTCAAACAGTTCTAATGTGTGGCTTCTCACAAAAGGCTTTGGCCGCAATTATAGGTACTTTTTCGGGTATTATAATTGCATCAATCTTTTCCTATCATCTTAACAACTTTCTAAACGTTACAGGCATAATAAGCGAGGAGGGATTATTTTTAAAAGATATAAACTTAAATATCAATTTTACAAATCTTTTATCATCTGCAATGCTAATTGGATCTACTGGAGCCGCAATAAAACTGTCGACAAGTATAGTTTCTACAGCGCAACAGTATAAAATGCTCTTTCCTACTTCAAGTTGGAAAGAGATCTTTAACTCTTCTTTTAACTCTGGCAGAGAAAGTCTCCCAGAACTACTTCAAACTCTTTACTTTGCTTATATAGGCTGCTACCTACCCTTAATACTCTTAGTGTCTATACAAGGACCAACTCTTTCATGGTTTAGAGTCTTTAGTCTTGAAGTGGTAGCAACAGAAATTGCAAGATCTTTTATAGCAATAATAGTTCTTTTTGTAACTCTTCCGATTACATCATTTCTTATATCCAGATTTTTATCCTCTAATATTGTCTTAAACCTTTTTCTAAAAACAATTGGTAAAATACTAGTAATAAAAAGATGATACAATTATAAAAAACAGGTAAAAATCATATTTTGCTATATGTTAATGTTATAATGTGACTGTTGTAGCTTGAAGCAGTGTAAGCTAAATCATAAATCCGAATTTATTTTAGGAGGAAATTTAATGAAAAAATTAATTTCAATAATGATGATATTTGTATTTCTTTCTTCTTTATTCATATCTGATGTAAGAGCATTTGAATTGCCTTTTTTTAAAAAAAGTCACAAAAAGGTAGAAAAGCTCACACCTGCTCAACTTTCCGATACTGGATTTTTCGGCTTTGTGCTTAGCAAAGAAACTTTTGACCCCATACCAAACGCAACCATCAAATTTGATAATGAAGAAATATTCTCTTCTGATAGAGGATTTTTTACCGTACAGGGCATTAAACCCGGCAAATACAAACTATATGTCAGCGCACCCGGATACAAACCGTTAAAAAGGACTATAGAGGTTAAAGCAGGAACCTATAATCAGATTGATTCATTTGATCTCGTTCCCATACCAAAGAAGTCTAATAAAAAGAAAAAGAGATTCTTATTCTTTACCTTTTAAACCTAATTTTGGAGAGGTGTCCGAGCGGCCGAAGGAGACCGCCTCGAAAGCGGTTAGCTGATTAATTTCGGCTCGTGGGTTCGAATCCCACCCTCTCCGCCAAAAAATATAACAAGAGGTGTTGTTCTTGAAACAAAATAAGAATATTGGATATTTTTTACTAGGAACTCTCACAGGAAGCTTGGCTCTCTTGATTATCTGTTATATGCTTTACCCAGAACAATTTAATACAAACGTAGCGCTTAAGAAGATAACCAAAAAGAACAAAGATCCAAAAGACTTACTGAAAAATATTGATTCAAAATTAAAGGAACTTGAAAAAGAAAAGCTATAATCCTATGGATAACAATGACAACAGTCACTTATGTCTTAAAGAAGAGTCAAAATTAGAAAAAAAAATAATTGGCATTATTGACATTGGGGCAAACTTTGTTAAAGCACATATAGCCCAAAGGAAAGAAGATAGACTTTTTGAAACTATAGAAGATATAAAAAAACCTCTTTCAATCGGAAAGGATACATTTTCAATAGGTAGAATCTCTAATACAATACTACTTCAATTAACAAAGATTCTCAAAGAACTAAAAGAAGTATTTAAGACCTACGAAGTTCAGGAAACGTTGGTTTTTGCTTCCACAGCTATAAGGGAGGCAAAAAATTGCGATCTGGTAATAGAAAGAATAAAAATAGCCACAGATTTGGATATCAAATTAATAGAGACAATCGAAGAATCGTTTTATAAATATCAGTACATGAAAAGGCATGATTGTTATCTAAGACTATTTGGTAACAAATCTGTTTTAATTTTTGATATTGGTTCTGGCGGTTTGTCGTTGATGATAGTGGATGGAGATAGGCTCAAATATGCTTCTAATCTTGAAATTGGATCTCTTAAACTAAGAGCGTTGCTTTCTAACCTCGAAAGAGAGACTCTCGATTTTGCTGACATATTGGATGAATTTATTGAAAGCAAGATGCATACCATTTCTCAGGAAATTAAAAACTACAAGATAGACTTTGCAATTGGACTTGGAGGAGAAAGCAAAGTAATTTACAATCTAATTTTCAAAGAAGAACCACCAAGAGATATCAGCAATATCAGTAAAGAAAAATTGCTAAAATTTTATAGCGAAATAAAGGACAAAACAACAATTAATCTTGTAGAAGATTACAATCTGATACCTCCGGTAGCAAACGTACTCTTGCCCTCAACAATAATATTCAAAAAGATAATAGACATCTTAGAACTTGAAGAAGTAGGAATAATGGGCTTTTCTTTCAGAAGTGCAGTAGCAAACTCAATACTAATAGATGAAGAGGACTTATATGAAGACGATATTTTAAGCGTTTCAGAAAGCATCGCAAAAAAATACTCAAGGGACGTCAATATATCAAAAAGGATGTTAAGGTTCGCGGTTTCAATATTTGAACACACTAAAGATTACCATGCAATGGGAGAAAAAGAAAAGCTTCTTCTAAAGGTGGCATGTATCTTACACGATGTAGGTAAAGTCATTGACGTAAACGATCCAGGAGAACACTCATACAGCATTATAAATTCTGTAAAAATTCCAGGACTTAGCTGTGAGGAAAGAGATATTATTGCAAACTCAGTGAAAATATACCAAAAGAAAGACCCAGATGAAAAGGATTGTTCATTTAATTGCAAGACAATCAAAGATAGGCTAACGATTACTAAAATCGCGGCCATACTAAAACTTTCAAATGCCCTCGATTCCTCACAAAAAGGGAAGATTCACGACATAAAACTTGACATTGAGGATCACTATTTAATATTTAGAGCCATGACTCGAGAAGATATATTGCTTGAAAAGTGGCACTTTAATAATGAAGCCATATTTTTTAGAAGGATTTTTGGTCTTATTCCTATACTTAAGGTGGTTTAGAAATTGATCAGAGAACGAATATACAACATAAATCGTGAACTGTCTCTTCTGGAATTCAACAAGAGAGTTTTAGAGGAGGCACAAGATCCTAATAATAAGCTTTTTGAGAGATTAAAATTCCTTTCCATAGTTAGCTCTAATATGGATGAATTCTTTATGATCAGGGTCAGTTCGATTATAGACAAGGTATTAGATGACTTTATTTTTCAGGACTCATCAGGGCTAACGCCAAAAGAACTTTATAAAAAAATAACTCTAAAGGCACATACGATTTCTAAAGATCAGCAAAAACTCTTTTTAGAAGAGCTTATCCCGCTTTTAAAGCAAAACAATATACACATACTAAAAATTAACGAGCTAAATTCAAATCAGTTAAATTTTGTACAGAAATATTATAAAAACATTATTTATCCCGTTCTTACCCCTATGGCAGTAGACAATTCAAGACCTTTCCCTTTTATCCAAAATAGAACGCTAAATATATTTGTCCTACTGAGAGCTAACTCCAATTATTTGGTAAAAAACAAGAATCAAAAAATAAAGAGAGAAGATGTTTTTGCAATAATCCAAGTTCCCAGCGTCTTAGATAGGTTTATTGCTTTACCATCCGAAAATGATAATTATTGCTTTATAATGTTGGAAGACATTATAATTCATCACTTAAGCGATCTATTTAACAATCAAGAAATAATTCACAGTTCTATTTTCAGAATTACAAGGGATGCAGATTTGACTATTGACGAACAAATTGCTGAAGACATATTAGAAGAGATTGAAAAGTCCTTGAAGAGAAGAAGATACGGTGAAGTAGTAAGACTTGAAATAAGCAGAGATTGCCCAGAAATTTTAGAAGATTTTTTGAAAGAAAATTTCGAGCTTGACGAAGAAGACGTGTACAAGATAGAAGGTCCTTTAGACTATACGTTCTTAATGAAATTTGCCAATCAAGAAAATCCTGCCTTCAGGCACCTCAAAGATAAACCCTTACCACCAGTAAAACCTATTGACTTTTTGGTTGCTGAAGAAAAATCAATATTTGATCTTATTAAAGAAAAAGATATTTTAATACACACGCCTTTTGAAAGTTTTGAAAAAATCATAGAATTTGTCCGCACTGCAGCTCAAGACCCTGACGTTTTAGCAATAAAAATGACTTTATATAGGGTTACCAAAAATTCTCCTATAGTAAAGGCCTTAGAAGAAGCAGCAGATAATGGCAAACAAGTCACAGTAGTAATTGAACTAAAAGCACGCTTTGATGAAGAAAATAACATAAATTGGGCAAAAAAGCTGGAAAAGGCAGGATGTCATGTAGTATACGGACTAGCTCATTTAAAAGTTCATTCGAAAGCTATCCTTGTAGTAAGAAAGGAAGAAGGCACAATAAGAAGATACGTGCACCTTTCGACTGGAAATTACAACGAAAATACTGCAAAGCTATACACAGATGTTAGCCTATTTACTAGTAATGTCTACTTTGGAACTGACGTATCAAATCTTTTTAACACCTTAACAGGTCTTTCGCAGCCAAGTCATTGGTACAAAATAGGCGTATCCCCCATTAATTTAAGAGAAAAGCTAGTTAGATTAATAAGAAGAGAGGCAAAGTACAAATCAAACGGTCATATTATTGCCAAGATGAACGCTCTAGTTGACGACGAAATTATAGAAGAATTATACAATGCCTCCTCAAAAGGGGTTAAAATAGACCTTATTGTAAGGGGAATATGTTGTTTGAGACCTGGTATTAAAGGCATTAGTGAAAATATAAGGGTAATCAGCATAGTGGGAAGGTTTTTAGAACACAGCAGAATATTTTACTTTAAAAACGATTCAAACGAAGAGGTATATCTTTCCAGCGCTGATTGGATGCCCAGAAATCTTGATAGAAGAATTGAAACAATATTTCCTGTTGAAAACGAGCAATTGAAAGAGCGAATAAAAAGATGTTTAAATATTATGCTTAAAGATAATACAAAAGCCAGAGAGCTTAGGGAAGATGGGACGTATGTAAGAGTTATACAAAGCACACAGAATAAAATTGACAGTCAGATACTTTTGTACGAAACCATATTAAAGAACGCTGAATTAAAAAATAAGGAGATAAAGGCAATAAAAAGTCTTGAATTCGTCCCAATTCAGAATTTTGATGACGAGATAGCTATATAAAATGGGAGAAAAACTATCTGTTATAGACCTTGGTTCAAACTCCATAAGACTTGGAATTATAGAGGTTAACGAAAATAATAGTTTTAGAATAATAGAGGAAAAAAAGGAACAAGTAAGGCTCTCTGAAGGCTTTAATAAAAATAATATAATACAGGAAAAACCTACTAAAAGAGCCATTCAAACGCTCAAGACCTTTAAAAAGATAATAGAATTCTATAACGTAAAAAAAATTATTGCAGTAGCTACCGCATGTATAAGAAATTCAAAGAATGGCAAAGACGTTCTGGATCTTATTTTTAAGGAAACCTTTATACCTTTCAAGACTATATCTGAAAGAGAAGAGTCATACTACGGTTATCTTGGAGTTCTAAATACAGTAAACTTGAAAGATTTTATCCTTATAGATACAGGAGGAGCAAGCACAGAAATCACTTACGTTTTAAACAGAAAAATAGAGAATTTCGTTTCACTTCCATATGGAAGCGTAAACCTTACAGACATCTTTCCTGAAACAAAAGAAATTTGCGATACAAGAAATATAGAAAGTTTTCTAATAAGAGAATTCCAAAATGTCCCTTGGCTTAAAAGTCTTAAAATGTCTCAATTACCAATTGTGGGCATAGGCGGATCAAACAGAACTTTTGCAAAAATACACAGGGCTCTTCATAAGTGGTTTTCACTAAAATTGCACCATTACGAACTTACAAAAAATGAAGTTTTTCAGATTTATTCATATATAGCAAGCCTAAGTTCAAAAAATAGAAAAAACATTGAAGGTCTTTCAAAACAACGATCTGACATAATTTTAGCTGGCATGGCACCTCTAAAGGTCCTGTTTGACATTACAGATTCTAATAACTTTATAGTCAGTGGAAACGGCCTTAAGGAAGGGATAATATTTAGCTCACTGCACAAAGACTTCAAAGCTTTTCCTCTAATATATGATGATATTTTAAAGGCCAGTTTAGAAAATATTGCAAACTTGTATTTCTTAGATGTAAATCACGCAAAAAAGGTAACAGAACACAGCCTTTCAATATTCGATCAGTTAAAACCGCTCCACAACTTTGAAGACAAAGACAGAAAAATATTAGAAATTGCTTCCTTCTTACACGACATTGGAAAGTATGTGGATCCATATAACCACGCAAAACATGGCGCCTATCTGATCCAGAATTTACCTATATATGGAATATCACCTAAAGACCTTGTGAGATGTTCATACATCTGTCTCTTTCATGAGAATAAAATAAAATTCCAACAACTTCCCAACGAATCTTTTATAACCAGCAAACAATTCAAGGATTTGATAAAGCTTTCGATGTTTTTAAGACTTGCCGAACAATTAGAAACTTGTGAATGTTTTGCCATAAATTCTGTAAAAATAAAAATAAAAAATAGTGATGTAATTTTTAAGATAATCAGTAACAACCAGAATTACGATTTAGAAACCGAAATATTAGAACTCTCAAAATCTGCAAAGCTATTTAAAAAACTATTTGGCAAAGATCTTAGGATTGTAAGAGAAGCCTAATTAAAGCTTGATAATGTATAATGTTTGAGTTGAACATCCGCTCTCTTAGTTTATTAATGATTTTCAAAAGGAGGAAAAATGAATACAAATATAGAAATTGAGTTAAAGCTAAGATGCATTTTTCCTGAAAAAATAGATGACATATATTCGCTTCCAATATTTAACTCTTTAAAAAACGACTGGCAAAGAAAGAAAATCCATTCAATATATTATGATACTGAAGAAAACACCCTGTTAAATTCAGGAATAATTTTTAGAACAAGATCAGAAGATGGAACCTGGGTTCAGACAGTAAAAGTAACAGGAAACTCCCATGGAGGTTTTTCAAGAAGAAAGGAATACAACGTTGAGCTTCAAGACGAAAAACCAGATCTTGCAGTCCTCAGAAATTCACATTTAAAGAGCTTCATCAAGGATACAAAATCAAAGTTTGAATTAATGCCTATATTTGAGACAGTTTTTGACAGGAGCGTAGCTATTTATACATATGAAGATAGGAGTGTACTTGAGGTAGCAATTGACGTGGGCAAGATTATTGCAAAAGAAAAAACAGAAGATTTTTGTGAAGTGGAAATAGAGCTTAAAGAAGGGAATATATCTTGTATTTTAAAACTTGCAGAAGAGCTTTCAAAATCATTTAATTTCTTGTTAGAGCCAAGGAGTAAATTTTGTAGAGGCATGATGCTTGCAAACCTTGAACCGAAATTCGAACTTCAAAAAGAAAGAGACCCAGATGTAATAGCTGAAGAAGGGTTCCAAAACGAATTGATAGAAAAGCTTCAAGACCTAATCTTATATCACAATAAATTTGTCGAAAACCCTGAAAACTTTGACAATCTTCATGACTTTAGGGTATCCATCAGAAAAATAAGGACACTGTTGAAATTTGGTAAACCTCTAATAGAACAAGAACATCTTGACCATTGGTTGGAAGAATTCGATCGCATTACTGAGCTGACTAATTCTCTTAGAGAAACGGATGTATTAATAGAAGAATGGAGAAGTTTTCTTTCCACAACAAAACAGGAAAATTTGAAAAACTCTACTCTTACCATAAAGCTATTAGAAGAAAGGCAAAATAAGTTAAATCAGATCTATCCATTTTTCTCAGAAGGAAAATTTACCAGTTTATTTTTAGGTTTTTGGTACTGGTTGTTAGAAGGAGCCTTTCTTGTAGACGATTCTGTAAATTTAAAACTGAAAAAATTTGTTAAAGAAAGATTGAGCACATGGATTAGAAAAACTTTAAAAAGATTGAAAAAAACTGACTTTAACAATGAAAGCGATCTACACAAACTAAGAATAGCGTCAAAAAATCTAAGATATGCTCTTGAAACCTTTTCTTTTGCATTAAAGCCCAGCACAAAAGATATGATTTCAAGGTTAAAGAAGATTCAGGACATTTTAGGCTATATTCATGACACCCAAACCTTTTCGGTTTATTTAGAAAACTTGATCTCATCTTCAAGCGAGCCTGAAATACACAAAGAAAGTGGCTGGTTATTGGGTTACAGGCTTCACAGCGATCAAAGCCTTAAAAGCGATCTGGAAAAACAATGGAAAAAGTTCAAAGACCAGGCAAAACTTTTCATCGAGTGATTGTTTATGGATGCAGCTTCATATTTTTTGAAACTATCAAATCAAAGATCTCTATTTCTGTCTGGTAAATTTGACATTGGGAAGATAGACCTCTTATCCTGCTCTGACGACAACAAACTTGTCTGTTTCTCGTTGAGGGGTTACTATAATATATTTTCTACATACGAAGAAAAAATACTAAAAACCTGGCAAGACACCCCTTCTACAAAAATATATATAAGCTCTAAAAATTTTGTTGTTTATAAAACCCTATCTAACCAAGTAAAAATTATAGATTTTGATAAATCAAAACCAGAAATTATTGCATCTGATATATACTTAGCTGATTTTAACGATAAATTTATAGTTGGACTTTCTTCCCAAGATAAAATATCGATTTTCAGTCTTGAGAAAAAAGACACAATTTTAGATATTCCTCTTCCAAAAAACTTTGTCTTAGAAGAGATCGTATTAAAAAATGACATCCTTTTAACCGGAAAACTAGAAGATCATTATTCTTTTATGATATATTCAATTCATTCAAACAGCCTATCACTACCAAAGATCCTCCCAACTAATAGCTATCTTATAGGTTCTTCTGATGACCTTGAATACATAGCTCTTAGATCCGAAAACTTAGGCCTAAGCATAATAAATACAGTTGATCCATCAAAATCTTGCAGTCTCCCTCTTGTAGATTCGAAACCAAAAAGCGCTTTCTTCTCCAAAGACAAAACTCTTTTAGTAATAGAAGATTTCGACGAATACATAAGTTTTTGGTGGACAAACAAAGAACTTAATGCAAACAACGAACCTATTTTCAAACAAAAAATTTGTGGCCAATTAGTTAATCTAACCTTTAGCAATAATGGAAACCTATCATCTTTAATTACATATAAAAATGGTTTTTTGAAAATTTGGCTTCCTGCATCTAAAATAGATAGGCTTAATATTTCTATTAGCTTCAAATCAGATGAAAGGGATTCATTCTCACACAACGGATATTTTCTGAGCTCTGCCTCTTTTACAGAAAAAAACGAAGCAGTTTGCCTTTTCGTAAAACCAAGGTGGGAGTCAAAGTTAGTAAAATTTGATTTATATAATAAAATGAATATAACTTATGAAAACACACTTAAAGAATCCCTGATAATCTTTTCAACATTGTCTTTTAATTCTAAACTTCTAGCTACTTTAAAGGATAAAAATAAAATAAAAATTATTAACACACAATCGAACAGCACAATACAAGAATTTGCAATTAAAGATGATCAAGTTAATACTTTCACCTTTTCTCCTGATCTAAGATATCTCGTAATAGGGTCAAACACGTTAAAACTTTGGTCAATTGATAAACAGTCGTTTGTAAAGTCAGTTTCACCCGAATTGACCGTAGATCGCGTTGCAGTATCTCCTAATAGCGAACTGATAGCTTTCACTCAAAGGATTAATGACAATCTTATACTAAAGATAATAGATATAGATTCAAAAGAAATAAAGAGAAAATTAGAAGGATTAAACCATATAAATTCTTTATTATTTTCTCCAAATAGTAAGTTCTTGTTCGTGGGATCAACGAAAAAGGATCCTACAATAAGAGCATATTCAATTGATAGTGGAAATCTTGTATTTTCGTATCAAACAGACTTTATTGACATAAACGACATGTGTATAAGCTCAAATGGCACACATCTATTCTTTGGCGGATCTGATGAAAAGATATACGTTCTAGATCTAAGAAAAAATAAGATCGTAAAAATTCTTAATGGACATTACGATATTATTAGAAAGATATATATATCGGAAGACGATAAATTTCTAATATCCTCGTCAGATGATGAAAGACTGTGTGTTTGGATGGTGGTTGACTATATTTATTCTTAACGAGGTTCTAAATGGAATTTAATCTAGAAAATTCTTTCAAAGAAATTAATAAGGATATTGAGTCCAATAACTTTCAAGAAGCGCTGGACAAAATTAACTATATCTTTAACTTGGTAGATGCTAATCAAATAGAAATTACTTCAAATTTTTTGATAGATCTACTTGATACAAGAAGTTTTATACTAACTGTTATGGGGAAAAATACAGAGGCACTCGAGGACATAAATAGAGCTATTGAAGAAAAAAGTAGTATATCAGCAAACAATGATGAACAAATTGCCAAACTTTTAATTCACAGAGGATTAAATTATTTTTATCTTGAAAATTTTGACTCATCTTTAAAAGATTTTAACACAGCTATTGAGATCCTACAGAATTTACAAAGTAACGATAATTCGATAAAGCTCTCTCAAACTTTTCTGAACAGAAGCGCACTGTTCAAGAAACAAGGTCTAAAGAATGAATCGTTAGAAGATATAAATAGAGCAATTTCTCTGCTAAACAAGGAAAACAACCCAAAACACGCGTTTGCACTTATTAACGCGTTAATTGAAAAAGGACTTTTTCTCATGGAAGAAGAAAAATTTTTTGAATCCGCATATAACTTCAACATAGCGCTTTCAAAGTCAAGAGAATTGCTAAATTCAGATAACTTAAAAATTTTAGGCACCCATATGAGATTAATTTACTATATAATCATAGCTACCCTTGCATCAGGCAAAAATCAAAACTCTATAACTCAAATTCTAACAGAAACAAGATCTCTTATAGCTAAATTTGGAGCAAATGAGGAAGTAAGATATTGGCTAAACAAGATTGGAGAAATTATAAATATCTAATAAAATCTAATATATTGTGAAGAAATATAACCTTGAACTCCATCCTTAGTCCTTACTTTGTACCACACGCTATCATTGGCAAGACGCGAATCTGATTTAGGTATATAAACTTCAATGTTCTCCCTATTAAGTTTCGCCTGATACATCAATCCTACGTTGTCTTTAATTGAAAATCCTTCTCCTGCATAAACTTTTATTTCTTTATTTCCATCGACGCTCTTAACGACAGTGTCTCTCATTACTACACCCTCTTTGACTTGCGAAGGGTCTATCTTTTCTAATACCTCAACCTCATCTCCATATGACAAATTTGAAACGTTACTTGCTGATTCATAGGGGGCTTCTTTTAAGTGTACCTGATATCTTATTATAAACGCCTTTCCATACATATCTACATTATTGTCTTGATTGTCACTTAGATTCTTTTCGTTAGGACTTCCCGGTTCAACAATTACCTTTACAGGAGTAGACTCCGCATAATTACCTGCTTTATTTATAGCTATCGCCTGGAATATAAAAGTTCCAATCTTTTCAGGGTACCATTTATAAACAGTATCTTCTCCTGGATACCACACTCTCAGCGTAAGATTATTCAAAAGGAGTCTCACTTTATCCAAACCTCCTTTATCAACAGCTTCAACTCTTATTTCAATAGGATTGTTTAAACCCTTTATTACAGTATTGTTAGGAGGATTTTGAATTGAGACCCTTGGAGGTGCGATATCAGGTGGTTCATGGGCAGTAGTAATCTGAAAGAACATAAAAGTTCCAAAGGTTAACATCAAAGAAACGAAAAAGGCAACAAGAGGTATTATGTAACTAACAGCCTTTGATGGATGAAGGCTTTCAATCTTTGGCTCTTTAGGTTTAGCTTTCTTAAATTTTAGAAAAAAAACAAGACTTGAAAAATTAATTTTCCTAAAAGATCTAGGGATTTCTTCGAGCTTTTGGAATAAAGCAGGAAATTTTATAACAAACTTTGACTCGTAAACCTTCCTGATCCAAGTACGTGCCCTCTTTTTCCTCTCTTCATAAAGATCGCTTTCAATTTGAGAAGGCTCTGGTTGTGTTTTTAGAACCTCTTCTTCGTCATGTAATTTTTCAGATTTATCTTCTTCAGAGTTTTTTTCATCAAGAGTTTGCACACTTTCATTAGAGGACGGCTTCTCTTCCAAATTCTCACTTGACTTTTTAATTTCAGAAATGTCTACGCCAGATTTTGTTACATATGGTGCAAAAGCAAGTATGTCCAGATAGGACTTTTCATCGGCCTGAAGGAGCATACTTGTTTGATCCAGAAAGTAAATCCTAAACACAAAGGTCTTGACGTTCTTTTTTAAAAAAGGTAGGAAATGTTTCTCTTTTTCTATTATTTCTTCAACCCACTCTATATGAGAGATATTGTCCTTTAGCGCATAAGCCCTCCCATCAGAAGAGATTATATGCGACCCCTTCCGCTCAATCACAATATTAGAAGGCTCAAGAGATCGAAGCATCACATCTCCCTTCTTTTACAGATCCTATATATTATAGTATTATAGACTAAAAATCGTAATGGAGATAAAGTTTGAGCATAAAAAATTATCTTAAAGTAATAATAATTTTTTTAATCATTACTCCATTAATAGTTCTTACATTAGTTGGCACAAACTTATACAATGAAACCAGAAATAGAACAATTAACGAACTCATTCAAGAGACAAGTTTAAAACAATTTACCCTGCAAAGTTATTTAAAAAAATATATAGACCTTCTTAATATTTTATCGGCAAATATTTCTCTTGCCAACAACAATTACGAAAGGATAAGCTATCTATTTAGAGGCCTGTCAACAGATGATGAAATAGAAAACCTCTTTTTTATTAACCCTGACGGCTACAGCATGGTAGAGATTAGTGGTCCACATCACGTTTCTTTTAACAACAATAATCTCTTCAAAAAGGCAATAGGGGGAAATGAAGACTTTTTAATACAAAATGACGGCTTAAACAGCTATTTATACCTCTCAAAACCCGTTTATAATAATGCGAATCAAATTTCTGGAGTGGTTCTTGCCGTAGTAAAGTTAACAAAGTTAGAAAGCCTTTTAAACGTCCAAAATTCAATTGTCACTAGATCCACTTTTTTATTTTCAAACGATTTTATAATACTCGGAAACAAAACAAAAAAAATGCCAGAAGATCTTTATAAAAAAATAAACTTTTCTAGCGGTTATGGTCTAGTAAATTATAGAGGTGACTCTGGAAAAAACTTTATTTTGTTCTGGAAAAATATTCCTAACATAAACCTTGCAATTGCATCTCAAGTTGACGAGGGATATATATTTCAGGAGTTTGAACAGGACTTTGCAATAATACTATTTACATTCTTGATAATATTTATAACGTCTTTAATTATTTCAATAATTATGATCAAAAAGCTTAATGAGCCAATAATCTTTCTTCAGAGCCTCTCCAAACAAATAAAAGACGGAAATTATAAAATAAGAGTTGAAAAAAGCTTTATAGATAGCTTTCCAGAAGAGTTTAAACCTCTATTAATACTATATAATCAAATGAGTTCATCAATCGAAAATTACGTTTCAATGCTAAATGAAAGAACTAAAGCTCTTGAAAAGAGCGAAGCAAGATATAAGGCTGTAGTAGAAGATCAAACTGACTTACTGTGCAGATTTTCTCATGATGGAACAATTAGTTTTGCAAATGAAGAGTTTAAGAAGTTCTTCGGCTTGGAAGACCTAAAAGTATATAATTTTTTTGATCTTTTTGGCAGCAATAAGGATAATATAAAGAACTTAATAGAAAGTCTAAGTATTGAAAATCCTCATAAAAGTATAGAATTATCCTTCGAAAAGGATAACATAAAAAGATATTTCGACTGGACGTTTAGGATTATATATAAAGACGACGTTAAAGAGTTTCAGTGCACTGGACACGACATAAGCGAAATAAAAAGACTTGAAGAAGAGCTTAGATATCAAAGTTTTCACGATAGTCTTACAGGACTTTTTAACAGGGCATATTTTGAAGAAGAGCTCGAAAAACTTTCTTCAGGAAGGTTTAGCCCCACGTCATTGATAATAGTAGATCTAGACAACTTAAAGTTAGTTAACGATAAGCTAGGACATGAAAAGGGCGATCTTTTGATAAAAAAGGCAGCAAAAATCTTATCATCAACTTTTAGGAGCACAGACACAGTATCAAGAATTGGAGGAGATGAATTTGCAATTCTCTTACCTATGTGCACAAAGGACTGCACAAAAGAGCTAATTAAGAGGCTAAAAGAAAATATAGAAAAAGCTAATCAAGAAAAGGATAATCTTTATTTGAGCATGTCAATTGGTTATGCCACCAAAGAAGGACCTTTTAATAAGATAGAAATCTTCAGGGAAGCTGACTCTTATATGTATTTAGACAAACAGCATCATCACGAACAATCTAAAGAAATAACTATAGAAAGAATCGAAGGGTTAAAAAACAATTAACACAATCTTTTATAAAGCAAAAAAAATCTCCCGGCAACGTCCTATTTTCCCCAATAGTATCGTCGGCGCTAAAGGCTTTCACTTCCGTGTTCGGAATGGGAACGGGTGGGGCACCTTTGCTATGGTCACCGGGAGAAGAAGATTTCTCCTCTCTTCTTCTAGAGGAAAAGTTACCGTCAAGTCCTCGACCTATTAGTACCAGTCAGCTGAACATGTTGCCATGCTTACACCTCTGGCCTATCAACCTGGTAGTCTCCCAGGGGTCTTACTCCATTGCTGGATGAGAAACCTAATCTTGGAGAGGGCTTCGCGCTTATATGCTTTCAGCGCTTATCCACACGGAGCACAGCTACTCGACCTTGCAGTTGGCACCACAGCCGATGCACTGGAGGCTCCGCCATCCCGGTCCTCTCGTACTAGGGATAGACCTCCTCAAGTTTCTTGCGCTTGCAAAAGATAGGGACCAAACTGTCTCACGACGTTCTGAACCCAGCTCACGTACCGCTTTAATAGGCGAACAGCCTAACCCTTGGGACCTACTTCAGCCCCAGGATGCGATGAGCCGACATCGAGGTGCCAAACCTCCCCGTCGATGTGGACTCTTGGGGGAGATAAGCCTGTTATCCCCAGAGTAACTTTTATCCGTTAAGCGACGGCCATTCCATGCTGAACCGTCGGATCACTAAGCCCGACTTTCGTCCCTGCTCGAGATGTCTCTCTCACAGTCAAGCCACCTTATACCTTTACACTCGACGCGTGGTTTCCAATCACGCTGAGGTGACCTTTGGACGCCTCCGTTACCTTTTGGGAGGCGACCGCCCCAGTCAAACTGCCCATCAAACACTGTCCTTGCTCCGGATAACGGATGCAAGTTAGCGTCCCAATAATTCAAGGGTGGTATCCCAAGGACGGCTCCAGAAGAGCTGGCGCCCTTCCTTCACAGCCTCCCACCTATCCTGTACATGAATTATCAAAACGCAATGTCAGACTACAGTAAAGCTTCATGGGGTCTTTCCGTCCCTTTGCAAGTAATCCGTGTCTTCACGGATATCCCAAATTCACCAGGTCCCTCGTTGAGACAGCGCTCGGATCGTTACACCTTTCGTGCGGGTCGGAACTTACCCGACAAGGAATTTCGCTACCTTAGGACCGTTATAGTTACGGCCGCCGTTCACCGGGGCTTAAGTTCAGAGCTTCGCCTTGCGGCTAACTCTTCCCCTTGACCTTCCGGCACTGGGCAGGTGTCAGCCCCTATACTTCGCCTTACGGCTTAGCAGAGACCTATGTTTTTGGTAAACAGTCGCCCGAGCCTCTTTACTGCGACCCCTTCATGCTTCGTGAGCAAGTCACTACACATTACAAGGGCACCCCTTCTTCCGAAGTTACGGGGCTATTTTGCCGAGTTCCTTAACGAGGGTGCTCCTGCACGCCTTAGGATATTCTCCTCGACCACCTGTGTCGGTTTGCGGTACGGACACCTCAAGAA